>JAEDMJ010000010.1 GCA_016303065.1 Clostridiales bacterium | reverse complement strand
CGAACTCAATCGCTTTTTTCTATTCACTTGGTCTCACATCAATTGTAACGCTACACTTTTCGGTGAAGGATGTATGCGGAGATTGTTGACTGTTGGCGGAAAATGCGGTATAATCTCCGATAGTATTGGAAAAACGGTGGAGATGTGTGATGAAAAAGAGAAAGGGACTTAAAATTGCGGCGGCGGTGATTCTCTGTGCGGCGGCGCTGTACGGAGTTCTGGCCTTTTGGCCGAAAGGCGACAACTATCCTCAGGAAAACGCCATGCAAAAGGACGGAGAGCTTCCGATACTGATCGCTCACGGCGGAGGGAACCGGGAATTTCCGGACAATACGCTTGAGGCTTTTTACAACGCATACAGCGTTGACGAAAACGTCATGATGGAGACCGACGTCAGCATAACCCGCGACGGCGTCGTTATTCTCTCCCATGATACGACGCTTGACCGCAAGACAAACGTCACGGGAAGCATTGCCGACTGGAATTATTCGGATCTTATCGAGCAGAAGGTGGACTTTGGATACACCAATCCCACGGAGGACGGAGTTCTGTCCGGCGAAAGAGTGCATTTTGCCGACGACAGCGGAGCTTTGAAGTATCCCACGGACGTGGAATACCCGGAAGGCGTTGAGCCGAGGGACGAGAAGGTCTTTCTTGCGACGACGCTTGAAGAGCTGATAACGGCGTTTCCGGAAAACCGCATAAATGTTGAGATCAAACAGCCGGGCCAAACCGGACTTTGCGCCCTGGCGGAAGTTTTGCGGCTCCTGGAGAAGTACGACGCCTTTGACCGGGTCGTGCTTGCAAGCTTCCACGAGGAAATATACGACGAGTTCAGGCGCGTTCAGGCAGAAGGGGAAGTGCCGGAGTGCTTCATGTATTCCCCGGCTTACAACGGAGCCATAAGGTTCTATGTGATGCAGCTTTTCAGGCTTGACGAATTTTTCGGTGACGGGATGTGCGTGTTCCAGCTTCCCATGGAGGAGATGGGCATAAAGCTTGCGTCGAAGGGCTTTGTAAACGCGGCGCACCGAAACAACCTTGCGGTGCATTACTGGACGGTCAACGACGTTGAAGACATGGAAAAACTGATCGGTATCGGCGCGGACGGGATCATGACGGATTATCCCCACAGGCTGAAAGCGGTTTACGAGTCGTACTCCGTTCCCTCCCGGTAAAATTCCGAAAAGACTGAGAATTTATGATACGGCGGTTCCGGACAGAGAGCTTTTGTTCGGAACCGCCGTTTTTATCCCCGGGGGGATAAAGCCGCCGCAGGCCGGACGCAGGGGGAGGCGGATATGTGTTGCAGTCGATTTATGCGTATGCTATAATGGAAAAAAGCCTGTTCCCGGAATAATTTTCGAATGGGCGGCTGTGTGGAAGAGGCGAAGGCAATGGACAGTTTTGAAAGACTGGAAAAGGCGCTGAAATCGCCTGACAGGAGATACGCCGTTTATCAGATAATCCACGACGCTGCGGCGATCCCGGAAAAAGCGGAATACTATGACGGGAGGTGGTTTGGCGGAGTTGTGGGAAACCTGCACTATACCCGGGATTTTCCCCAACGACGATGGTGCATGGAAAGTCCTTGGGCATATTTGTGACGCAGAGTGTATCAGCTTGAAAACGAGACTTTGAGAGAGGAATCCGTTTTCATACGAGCGCGGATGGCAAGACCGTTTTCCGGGGAAAACCTGAGTAAAAAGCGTGCGGATTAAGCCGGTTCGCGCACTTTTTTTGCGGATGCCGGGAAATCAAAAGCGCGGCGGAAAAGTCATAAGTGAATGAAATTTCTGACATTGGGGAATACTTTTGCCTTGAAAAGTGCATTTTGGAGGAGACGCTGAAAAATGTATATGCGCGAGTATTTCTGCGGGCAGTATTTCAAATGCCAGTCCGATGCAAAAAGCCTTGCGGTGATCCCGGCAGTGCACGCAGGCAGCGGACAGAAATCGTATTCAATCCAGATTATAACCGGAAACGGCGCGTGGAACGCGGACTTTCCCTGTGGGGAAATGAATAAAAGCGGAGAGATCCTGACCGTCGGCGAAAGCAGCTTTTCAAAAAGCGGAGCGCGCATTTCCGTAAAAACTCCGGAGGTATGGGCGGAGGGGGAGCTCTTTTGGGGGAGGCTTGAACCGCCGAAATATGACATTATGGGGCCGTTTTGCTTCGTCCCCTTTATGGAGTGCCGCCACAGCGTTTACAGTATGAAGCATTCGGTGAACGGGAAGGTGAGCGTGAACGGAGAGGAATTCATCTTTGAGGACGGGACGGGGTATATCGAAGGTGACCGAGGACGCTCTTTTCCGAAAAAATATCTCTGGACGCAGTACTGCTTTGACCGCGGTTCGGTCATGCTCTCTGCCGCGGATATTCCGCTTTTGGGCAGGAGCTTCACCGGGGTGATCGGATTTGTTCTTCTGGACGGGAAGGAATACCGCATTGCGACCTATCTCGGAGCAAGGCTGATAAAGCTGGGTTCGCGGGAAATTTCGGTGCTCCAGGGAGACCGGTATCTTGCGGTAAAAATGCCGGAAGCCGCGCCGGGAGAGCTTCGGGCGCCCTGCCGGGGAAAGATGTCAAGGACCGTAAGGGAAAATCTGTTGTGCAGCGTTTATTACTGCTTTCGAAAGGGCGGGGAGACGCTTTTTGAAGCGCAGGCGCAGAATGCCTCCTTTGAGTACGAATACCCCCGATAAAGCGCTTGCGGAGCTAAAGCGTCCGGACGCCGGCAATGTGAAGAAAGCGTATGTTTTCAAAAAAGTATGACGAAAGGGGACGGTCGAGGGCGTCAAAGGTGTGCGCCGCCACAAGGATTTCGGGGAACACGGCGGTTATGACCGGCGTGTGGTAAAAGCTTCCGCCGCGCGCGCCAAGCTGCACCAGATCTCCGGGGAGCGCTTCCGGAAGGCGGACTTCGGCGGCGAAGGGACCGGCGGAGCGGTTTCCGACGAGGAAATCAAAGAGGTATTCGACTCCGGTCCAGGAAGCGGTTCTGTCGGAGGCGGAGCGGTAATACCAGCCGGTCGTTTTTGTGAAGTTCATTGTGCCGGCTCCGGCAAAAAGGCATTGGGATGCAAAATTGGTGCAGTCGCCGCCTATTGCCTCGAAATTGTAAAACGCGGGGTTCCGGTCGAGAGCCCACCTTCTTGCGTAGGCCACGGCGGAACTGCGGTCGTATTCCTTTTCGCGCATAGTATGCACTTCCTTTTTGTCATGATGTGTATTCTATGCGGCGGGGGAGAACAAGATGCCAAAAAGACAAAAAAAGACCTCTGCCAAACTGACAGAGGCTTTATTATGGACGCTAACGGATTCGAACCGCTGACCACTCGCACGTCAAGCGAGTGCTCTACCAGCTGAGCTAAGCGTCCGTGTTGTTTTGCTGTTGTCGCCCAACACCGCATATTATACACGAGTGAGAAGGAAATGTCAAGCACTTTTTTGGGTTCTTTTGAAAAATTTTCCGGAGCCCTTTTTGGGGGCTCCGGAAAGAGGAAATTCTTCATCAATACATGGAGGGCGGGACACAGTCCTTGTCCGCTGCCCAGGTTTTAACGGGGCGCGCGCTCATCTCAAGCTCAAGAACGCCTCCGGCGAGGAGTTCATCCGCGGTGAACCATGAGCGCTCGAGGGCTTTTCCGTTGAGCCGGGCGGATGCGATATACTTTTTGCCTTCGCTCACTCCGTCGGCCCTGACGGTAAAGGTTCTGCCGTTGCCCAGAGCAACAGAGACGCTGTCAAACTGCGGGCTTCCGATGACGTATGTGCCGCTGCCGACGCAGAAGGGATAGAAGCCCATCGCCGTGAAGACGTACCAGGCGGACATCGCGCCGCCGTCCTCGTCGCCGCAGATGCCGAGCGGATGGGGCGAGAACCATACGCGGCAGATGTCGTGGAGTATCTTCTGGGTCTTCCAGGGCTCGCCGCAGAAGTTGTACATATACGGAATGTGGAAGGCAGGTTCGTTGCCCATGCAGAACTGTCCGATAAGACCTGTGGAATCGGGGAAAAGCGAGAGCCAGTGGTAAACCGGGCCGTCGGGCTGTTCTGAGAAGATTGCGTCCATGCGGCGGGAGAAATTCTCTTTTCCGCCGAAGAGTTCGATCAGACCGGCAACGTCGTGGCGCACCTCCATTGTGTAGACCCAGCCGTTGCATTCTGCGAAATAGTCGCGGCCGCCCTGGGCATGAGCCTTTTTGGGGTCGTAGGGGCGGATGAACTCGCCGTTTTCATCCCTGGGAGCCATGAAGCCGATGGACGGATCAAAGAGATTGCGGTAGTTTTGGCACCAGCGGCGCAGAGTTTCCGCGTCCTCCTTTGCGCCGGCGCGGTCGGCAAGCTTTGCGGCGCAGTAGTCGTCGTAGGCCTGCTCAAGAGTGACCGAGACGGCCTGGCGGCGCTCGAAGGGGTGAACCTCGGGTATCGTCTCCGGCGCGTCGGGATGGATGGCCGGGCAGAAGCCCTTTTCGCGGTAGCAGCGGTCAAACGGGGTCTCCGGGCCGATGTACCACGGAAGCAGGGAGCCTTCAAAATGGGCGTATCTGACGGCTTTCCAGGCCCGTTCGCAGTCGAAGGGGATTCCGTGGGCCAGGGCGTTTGCAAAGAGCGTCGTGGTGTGCGTTCCGAGCATACACGGAACGCCGCCGTTGGGATAGGGGAAATCCTGAAGCCAGCCGCTCTGGTCAAACTGACGCAGGAAGCTTTCGAGAATGTCAGCGTGGACCTGGGGCTCGATAAGCGCCTGAAGCGGGTGCGCTCCGCGGTGGGTGTCCCACACTCCGTCGTTGCAGTAAAATCCGCGGCCTTCGTCGCGGTGAACGGATTTGTCGAATCCGGAGTAGTATTCGCCGTTTTCGGAAATGCAGACCTGGCGGAGAAACACGCGGTAAAGTCCGGTGTAAAAGATCTTTTTTCTTCTCTCTTCACCCTCGACGGAAAAATGTCCGAGAAGCGCGTCCCAGGCGCTTGCGACGGACTCCTTGAGCTCGTCAAGGGTCTTTCCGCTTACTTCCTTTTCAAGGCTTACAGCGGCGCTTTGGGCGCTTACAAAGGATATGCCGAAGGGAATTTCGATCGAGCTTCCGAAGAAGGTGATGACTGTGCCTTTCCAGTGTATTTCGCCGCGTTTGGTCGTTACGGTGCCAGAGGCGGGTTCGGAAGTGAAGCTTTCCGACGGGATGCAGACGCCGAAACCCCTGCCGCGCATATAGCCGCCGGTGCCGGTGACGGTATTTCCCTCGACAATGACCGCCGTGTCGGCGCGGAGAAGGATCCGGTGAGTTCCGCTTTCGTCGAAAGTGAAGCGTACAAGTCCGCCGTGGGCCGTGGCCGTATACTCTGCGGTACAGGCGCAGTTTTCGAGCCAGACAGAGCCGCCGTAGGCGCGGCAGACCTCGAGATCGTGGTCAAAGCGCGAAGCAAATCCGCCGTCGGAATTTTCGGGCATGATCGTGAAAACTCCGGCTTCAATGCCGACTATGCTGTCGGCAACGTAGTAGTCCTTTGTGCCGGGAGTGAAGCTTGGCAGAACGCGGGACATTCCGTGGGGGAGTGCTGTGATCGGCTGGGTTGCCGTGAGAAGATGGCCGACCGAGCCGATGTACGGGTCAATGTAATCAGAAAGGCGCATTTCAAACCTCCGTATGGCAAGTTCTGATATCTCTTTAGTAATTTTACCCTATTGCAATATTTAAGTCAATAGGGTAAAATAGTATTATCTTGGTGAACGGAGTGATGAAATGGTCATTTATCCAATAAAAATGACGCCCTGCTGCAAGGCCGCTCCCTGGGGCGGAAGCAAGCTCAGAAACGAATTTCTCAAAAATACGGAGTTTGAATTCACCGGCGAAAGCTGGGAGATGTCTGCACATAAAAACGGGAAATCCGTTGCCGCAAACGGCATATATGCCGGACGCGCTCTTGACGAGCTGACGGCGGAGTTCGGTTCGGAACTGCTTGGGACAAGGTGCCGCACAAAGGAGTTTCCCGTGCTTTTCAAGCTTATCGACGCCCGCGACCGCCTTTCTGTCCAGGTGCACCCGAACGACGATTACGCCCAAAAAGCGGAAAACGACAACGGAAAAACCGAGATGTGGACGGTCTTGAGCTGTGAAGAGGGCGCGGGGCTTTATCTCGGCTTCAAAAAGCCGATCACGAGGGAAGAATATGCGCAGCGGATAAAAAACAACACGCTTGAAGAGGCGCTTGAATTTGTTCCGGCCGAGAAGGGAAGAAGCTATTATCTTCCCGCGGGACTTGTTCATGCCATCGGCGCGGGGCTTGTGATCGCCGAGATACAGCAGTCGTCGGACTCCACCTACCGCGTTTACGACTGGGGAAGGATGGGGCTTGACGGAAAGCCGAGACAGCTCCATATCGGGAAAGCCCTGGACGTTTCAAACACTTCGCAGAAGGGTGCGGCTTCCGAAAGCCTCAAAGCCGAGGAGCCCTGGGGGACCCGCGAATGGCTCAACGCCTGCGGGTATTTCGCGGCGATGAAGCTTACGCTGAACGGCTCTGCCGAAGAGGACACCGGGAAGGGAAGCTTCCATATCCTGTTCGTTGCCGAGGGCGAGGGAAAAGTCTCCTGCGGGGGAGAGAGCGTTTCGCTCAAAAAGGGCGAGACTGCGCTGATACCGGCGGAGGCCGGAAAATATTGCCTTTCCGGCAGCATGACAGCGTTCAGATACTGGCTCGCCGACGCCCAAAGCGAATACATCGAGCCCCTGGAAAAGCTCGGATTTGACAGTAAGACCGTATCGGCGCTTTGCGGAATGTAGTTTCCGGTCAAAGAAAAATGCCGCTTAAAGAAAAATATCAGAGGGGATAGTTTGAATGAAGATTTTTGCCAATCACGCCCATGTTTTCCATGAAGAAATCAGACCTGCCGGTTCGCTTGATTCGCTCAAAAAGCTCATGGACAGCGCCGGCATTGACGGGGCGGTTGCTTTTGCTCCGTTTAATAAAAACGGCAGCACGCAGGTTCTTTCTCCGGACGAAAATCAGAACCGCTGGCTTGCGGATCAGCTTCGCGGAGAGAGGGATATCGTCGGGTTCGGCACGGTGAATTTTGACCGCGACGACCTCGAGGATCAGGTTAAAGAGATCGCCGAGCTGGGGTTCAAAGGCATAAAGCTTCATCCGCAGCACCAGGTGTTCAGGATCAACGGAGAAAAGGCTTACCGCGTTTACGGAGAGGCTGAAAAACTCGGGCTCTTTCTGAGCTTTCACAGCGGGGTTCACTACGAGCGTTTGAGTGAATCGTCCGTTTTGATGTTCGACGACCTGGCATGGGATTTTCCAAAGCTTCGGTTTTCCATGGAGCACATGGGCGGGTACTGCTTTTTCAAAGAGGCCATCGCCGTTATGACAAACCAGAGAAACTGCGCCGGTGAGCCGCGGATTTTTGCGGGGTGGACTTCGATTTACGAAAAGGGAAAATGGTATATTTCCCCGGAACAGCTTCTGGATCTGATCGAGTTCACCGGAGAAAAATCGCACATTTTCGGGCTTGATTTTCCGTACAACGGAGCCGACAGGATAACGCGCAGTATCGGCGTCGTGCAGGGACTTCCGATTTCCGAAGAAGCAAAGTCGCTTATCCTCGGCGGAAACCTTATGCGTGAGCTTGGCCTATGAAGACGACGGTACTTAAAAGCGCCGTTTCCACAAACGACGTGCTGAAATCGCTTGTCGCCTCGGGCGAAGCTTCGGCCGGGGATGCCGTTGTCGCTCTGCACCAGTCGGGCGGCCGTGGACGGCTCGGACGCAGTTTTTTCTCTCCCGAGGGGGGCATATACCTTTCGGTGTACATTGAGCCGGATCTTCCTGCGGAACGGATGCCGGTCATTTCCGCGGTCGTTGCGGCGGCGGTTTGCCGGGCGCTTGACTTGTTCGGCGTTAAAGCCGGGATAAAATGGATAAACGACATTTATCTCGATGGAAAAAAGCTCGGCGGGATTTTGTGCGAAGCAATTGCCGACAGCGCAATGCACCTCCGCGGCACAGTTATCGGAGTTGGGCTGAACTGTTTCCCGGAGGGAACAGAGTTCCCGGAAGAGCTTTCGGATATCGCGATCGGGATTGAAATGGACGGGCCCACAAGGCAGCGGCTTACAGACGCCGTAATAGCGGCTCTCAGAGCCGTGGGGGACGGAACTGCGCCGGACTGGTATTTTTACTACCGCGAACGCTCCGTCGTTCTGAACCGCAGAATACTCGTTATCCCAAACCGCGGAGAAAGCTTTGCCGCCACCGTGCGGGATATCGAGGACAGCGGGACGCTGACTGTGGAAACCGATAAAGGCGAGTACATGACCCTTGGAAGCGGAGAAATAAGCATCCGTCCGGACGGGGGAAAGTTCTGACACTGCCGGCCGCATTGGCAAAAGCTGCTGAAAATAGCGCCGACCGCGGCATAAAGAGCGCGTAAGACCATCAAGGTCTTACGCGCTCTTTTCGTCCCGGCACGGCTCTCACTTTTTCCGGACAAAGCAGATTCACAAAATCCTGGGAACAAAAACAGACGCCGAAGTTTTAACTTCGGCGTCTGCTTGGTTTTCAGTTCAGTTCAGTTTAGCTTCTGGCTATCCCTTTGCTTCTCAGTTGTTGAAGAAAGCGTCGAGGTGGCCCTGGAGCTGGCTGGAGTAGGTCTCAATGACCTGCGCCGGGGTCATCTGGTAGTAGGAAACACCGGAAATGAAGCCGCTGTCGATGCAGTCATGGATATCCTCGGTGATCTCCATCATGGTGAGGTAGAAGTTCGGGATGATGTAGGTGACCATCATTTCCTTGTCTTCCTCGGTGTTGCAGCGTCCGTCGTCAAGAACGTCGAGGTAAGCCTCGGTGTCGTTCATAACGAGCGCCCACTGGTTAAGGATGTCGACGGTGCGGTCGAGTTCCTTGTTGGAGGTCTGGATGATGAGAAGATTGAGGTCGTCATGGGAGCTGACGTACTCGGTGGCGGCAGGGCCGAGAGGCATCGGAACGATACCGTAAGGATGGTTGGAGTTACGGATGATCTCGTTGGTGCTCTGGATATGGCCCATGTTGCACCAGTTGAAGGCGATGAAGCCGTCGGCGAACATCTGGCGGCAGGTGCCGGAGCCCTCGTCGCAGCGGGTGTTGGTGCCGTAGTTCATGTCATACAGGAACTGGAGGGCGTCGACGCCGGCAGGGGTGTCAATGGAAACGACCCACTTGCCAGTCTCGTCGGGCTGAATGTAGTTGACGCCGTTGCAGACAGCTTCGTTGCCCCAGGCAGTAGCGCCGGTGCCGAAGTAGTCGAAGTTGCCGTCGCCGTCGGTGTCCTTGGTGACCTTCTTGGCAATGTCAAGATAGGTTTCCCAATTCCACTGCTTGTCGCGGACGAGCTGATAGAGGTTGTCAACGCCGGCGGACTTAACAAGCTCATGGTTAAAGGAGACAAAGTAGCCGGTGCGGGCGGAAACGTACTCGGAAGCAACATCAAGGCCCCAGTAATGACCGAAGACATTGACTTCGGTGACAGTCGGCTGATACCAACGGGTGGAATCGGCGTAGTCAAGTCCGGCAGCGGTGAGCTCGGAGCCGTCAACGGCGTAGAGGTAACCGGCTTTGGCGGCAGGCATGAAAACTTCCTGGTGAGCATAGATAACGTCGGTGAGCATCTGGCCGCCCATGGTGGCGGTGGTCAGAGTCGCAAGAAGGTCGTCGCTCTCAATTTTGGAAAGGACAAACTCAACGTCGAGCGCCTCTTCAAGAGCCAAAAGTTCATCAGCAAGGTTGGCGTCTGTTTCGCTCTGGAACTCGCCGGTTTCAGTGTACCTGGGGAAGAACTTGTCACTGTTGATGGTGAACTGATAACCATCGTAGGTCTTCGCCGGGTTATCTGTGGTTACGTCGCCGGTGTCAGCGGTGGTGGTTGCTTCACCGGTGGTGTTATCTCCGCTGGTGGTGTCTTCGGGATCGGTATTACCGCAGGCGGCGAATATACCAAGAGCCAACAGAACAACAAGCAGCAAGGAGATGAGTCTGGTAGACTTTTTCATGAGGAGCCTCCTTCAAAAATTAAATGCAGGTATCTGCATTTCTTGTAGTTATCTTACCTTTTTTTACGGAAGTTGTCAATAGCTTTTTATCAAAAAAATAACTTTGTTCATCCTGAATTATTTAGTGCGTAAAGTACGTTGATATTCAGTGAGTAATAGACAAAAATATATATACGCTGCATATTTTGACCAATGCAGATATTTAATTGATTATTCATTTTTTATGTGCATAACTGCCTGATAGCATACAGTATATATTTACTGTGTATACAGTATATGTTTTGTGGAAATCTGTGTGGAAGTTGTGATTCTTCTTTGGGAAAATACTGAAACGCCCTGTAAAGCCGTACAGCGGATATGTGTACACCGATGAGAATGTGTACCGCATATGCATATTGCTTAATGAATATTTTCAGTATTTCGGGTGAATATTGTCATATGCAAAAAATTTCTGTCGGGTATTGCATTGCCGGGCAAAAAGAAATATAATATTGACAGGATTATTTTCCCAAAAGAAAGGAAATGCTTTTATGGAAAACTTCAGAACAGCCGTAATCGGCTGCGGCGGAATCGCCAACGGAAAGCATCTGCCCTCGCTCAAGGCCATCTCCGGAGTTGAGCTCATCGCCTTCTGCGATCTGATTCCCGAGCGCGCCGAAAAGGCCGCAAAAGAGTACGGCGTCGAGGGCGCACGCGTATACACCGATTACAGGGAGCTTCTTGAAAAGGAAAAACCCGACGTTGTTCACGTCTGCACGCCCAACCGCGCCCACTGCGAGATTTCCTGCGCCGCTATGGAAGCCGGATGCCATGTCCTCTGCGAGAAGCCGATGGCGATCTGCGCTGCCGACGCACGCAAAATGCTGGAGACTTCGCGCCGTACCGGAAAAACTCTTTCCATCGGCTATCAGAGCCGCTACCGCGCCGATTCACAGTACCTCAAGGCGGAGTGCGAAAAGGGCGCTCTCGGCGAGATCTACTACGCCAAGGCTCACGCCGTCAGACGCAGAGCTGTTCCGACATGGGGCGTGTTCCTTAACGAATATGAGCAGGGCGGCGGTCCGCTCATCGATATCGGAACCCACGCGCTTGACCTGACTCTCTGGATGATGGACAACTACCGTCCGAAGTACTGCGTCGGCACCAAGTACCGCAAGCTTGCCGAGCAGAACGGAAACACCGGAAACATCTGGGGCGACTGGGATCCCGAAAAGTACACTGTCGAAGACAGCTGCTTTGGATTCATCGTCATGGAGAACGGCGCGACGATCTCTCTTGAGTCCTCCTGGGCGCTCAACACTCTCGACGTCATCGAAGCCAGCACCTCCCTCTCCGGCACCAAGGCCGGCGCAGATATGCGCGACGGTCTGCGCATCAACGGCGTCGAAAACGGCAGACAGTACGTTCTCAAGCCGAGCTTTGAAGCCGGCGGCGTCGCGTTTGTCGAAGGCAACGGAAACGCAAGACCCGAGGTCATCGAGGCCTGGCAGTTCTACAACGCCATCCGCACCGGCACAAAGCCCTGCGTCCTTCCGGAACAGGCTTACATCGTCTCCCTCATACTCGAGGGCATTTACAAGTCGGCCGAAAGCGGAAAGCCCTATTACTTCGAACTTGAGGACTGATTACAGTCCGGTCTGACGAAAGCGCTCCGTGCAAAGCGCGGGCGAATACAAAAAAACAGGGGACGGCGGAACTTTCCGCTTCCCCTGTTTTTTTGATGTCCGTAAATCCACCTGTACTGACCGGGCGGTTCAAAATCCTCTTTTGCCGGACAAAAACCAAAGGGAAACTCTGCCTTGCCGCCGCGGGCCTGTCCGCCCCGCGGCAATTTTTTGCCGCAGTAAAAATCCGCCTGCCTGTGAACACCTCACAGGCAGGCGGGTTTGAAACGCTTGCAGAGCTTTTGGCCCGGATTGAATACCGCCGGGCTTTTTCGGAGGCAAAGCAGGAGAGTCAGTGAAAAAGCTCCGGCATTATTGTCAAAAAAGGAAGAGAGTCAGCCTTGCACGGCTGTTTTCGGGAAGGCTGAGAACAAGCCCGCTTGTTTCCGGGACGGCCGCCGAGATCACACACAGAGTTCCGCGGCAGGCGTGAAGCTGGAAATTCAGTCCGTCGAAAAACACCGTGACTTCTTCGGGCGGAACGTCGGTTTCGTATTTCCGGCCCGAAACGGAGAGGAAACGGCCGTCAAAATCCACTGAGACGCCGTTTAACAAAAGCGAGAAGGGAGAAGACGGGTCTTCGGTCCTGAGCTTTACCGCACAGGTGGGGGAGCAGGGGATTTCGGTCTTGCCGGAGAGAGGGTCGTATTCGGACTTTTGGGGAAATGCCGAGAAAATTTCCGGACAGATCTCTGCGGAAAGCCTGGGCGCTCCGTCTATGCGGACAAGTGAAACATCGCACGGCGCTGACATCGAACAGCGGCGCGGGCCTTTTTCGGGAATGCCAATCCATCTGTTCCACCAGATCTTGACGCGCCGTCCGCCGGGGGCGTCAGACCATGTCTGGGCCGCGTAACCTGTGTCGGAGGACTGCAGACGGCGGATGGAGTCAAAACGGAATGCTCCGTTTTCCATATCTCCGACGGCGTAAAAGTCGCTTGCGCCGGAAAACACCCATTTTGTGGCGGCGTCCAGCTCGAGGGGATAGAAATCGGGGCACTCGGAATCTTTTGAAAGTTTGAGCGTCTGAAGCTTTTCCCAGTGAAGGAGATCGCGCGATGCAAAAAGCAGATAGCTGCGCTCCGGATCGTCCAGATACAGCGCAAGATAATACCCGCCGTGTCCGTCGCGGACGACTTTCGGATCGCGGCTGTGCCGGCAAAGGGGAGGAATTATCGGATTTCCGGCATACTTTTTGAAGGTCCTTCCCTCGTCGGTGCTGTAAGCCAGACATTGGGTGAAAGCTTTTCCGCGGCTTCGGGCGTCGTCCCCGCCCGCTGCGGTATAAAAGAGGAGAACGGCGGGGTTTTCCGCCGTGCCGAGACCGCTTGCGTTTTCGGTGTCGACGATCGCGGAACCGGAAAACATGGTTCCGAAGTCGTCGGGGAAGAGCGCGATTCCGACCTCTTTCCAGGAAACGAGATTTTCGGAAACGGCATGCCCCCAGTGCATATTCCCCCAGACCGCGCCGACGGGGTTGTGCTGGAAAAACATATGCCAAAGGCCGTTGAGGTAAAACAGTCCGTTGGGGTCGTTGAGCCAGCCGAGCTCGGGGGAAAAGGTAAGCTTCGGACGGGGATAGGGTTCCGGAAAGCTCCGGGAAAGAGGCTCGCTTCCGGTTTCGGGCGAAAACTCTTTTCCGTCGAGTTCAAAACGCAGTATTTCCTCACCGACGGGATAGGAAAAAACGGCCTCGGGAGCTTCGGGACAGAACCGGATTTCCAAAGCAAGGGAAAGCTTTCCTTCGGCGTCAAAGCCGGAGAGCAGTTTTGCGGGAGAACTTACGCTGTAGGGCAGAAAGATATATCGCATCGGACAAACAATCCTCTCAAAAAAATCGGCGGGGAGGAAAAAGCTATTTTGCGCCCGCCATCTTCGTGGTCTGGCGCTGTGCCATGACGAGGTTGTAGTAAATGCCCTTTTTCTCGAGCAGTTCGTCGTGCGTTCCCATTTCCGCGACCTTGCCCTTGTTGATACAGACAAGCTTCGTGGCGTGGCGGAGGGTGGAAAGGCGGTGGGCTATGGCAAAGGTCGTGCGTCCCTTGATGAGTCGCTCAAGAGCCTCCTGGATCAAATGCTCGGTCTCGGTGTCAAGAGCCGCCGTGGCTTCGTCGAGAATGAGTATGGCGGGGTTTCTCAGAACGGCGCGGGCAATGGCAATGCGCTGGCGTTCGCCGCCGCTCATGGTGTATCCGTTTTCACCGATTTTAGTGTTGTAGCCGTCGGGGAGCTTGATTATAAACTCGTGGGCGTTGGCGATTTTTGTGGCGGCAAAGATCTCCTCGGGCAGTGCGTCCGGTTTTGCATAGGCGATATTGTCGTATATGGTTCCGGCAAAGAGGAAGGTCTCCTGGAAGACGATGCCGATGTTTTCGCGGAGGGTCTGCTGGGAGATATTGCGGACGTCGTGTCCGTCAATTGTGACGCGCCCGCCGGTGACGTCGTAAAAACGCATGATGAGGTTGATGAGCGTCGATTTGCCAACGCCCGTCGGACCGACGATGCCGACCATTTCTCCGGGCTTTATCTCGAAATTGATGCCTTTGAGAACCGGCTCAAAGACGTTGTAGCCAAAGTAAACGTCTTCAAACTTGATGTTGCCGACAACTTCAAAATCTTCCACCTCTTCGCAGTCCTCGACGTCCTGAATCTCGTCCAGAACCTCAAAGAGCTTGGAGGCCGAGGTGAAGAAGCTTGTGAGCTGCTGGGGCAGCAGGGTGAGGGTGTTCAGCGGTGAATAGATGTATCCGAGGAACGAGACGAACTGAATGAGCTGACCGACGGTCATCTGCTCTCCGAGAACGGACTTTCCGCCGAAATAGAGGACGATGAATTCGCTGCTTCCGACGATGAAGCCGAAAATCGGAATGAGAACCGCCCAGAGGCGCTCGTTTTCCACGGTCACGTCGGCAAGCTTTCTCGAAACCTTGGTGTACTTCTCGATTTCAAGCTTTTCGGTGCCGAAGCTTTTGACGACGCGGATGCCGCGGATTATATCGTACAGGATGGAATTGGAACGGGAAGCCCAGCGCCACATGCTCTCGTTTCGGAGCTTTATGATTCTTCGGAGCTGAACGGTGACGAAAATGACGATCGGAACCGGAGCGTAGGCCCAGAGGGCCAGTTTCCAGTTGACGACAAACATGATGATCGTCACGATGACAAGGGTTGTGATCTGGAGAAGGGCGGACTGACAGGTTCCGGTAATAAACGACTGGACATTGGAGGTGTCGGTCGTGATCCGGCGCATGAGGTCGCCCGGAGTGCGCTTTGATATGGAGCTTACGCTCATTGCCTGGATCTTTGAATAGCTCATCGTTCGCAGGTCGTTGGAGAAGCTGTTGCCGATTTTCGAACTCCTGCGGTTGGAATAGATGGAGATGAGCGTGCTTGAAATGTAGGCGACAAAGATCGCGGCGACGATTATAAGCGCGTGGGAGATCGGCCCCTTCTGGGGCGCGAGGTAGTTGTCGACAAGTCTCTGGTTCATGACCGGAATTGCGATGCTTATCAAGCTTGACAGGATGTAGCCTCCGAAGACAAGAAGCATGCCCTTGTAATAGGGCTTCATCTCCTTGAGTATTCTGCCGATGACGGAGCCCTTCGGGGCACAGAAGGGACAGACAGCCGTGCCGCGGATAAGCTGGCGGCCGCACTTGGGACAGACCGTCTCCTTGTCTTCCGTAGATTCGGTCCAGACTTTGTATTCGTTGTATATCTTTATGGCCTTTGCAAGTTCCGCAAAGCGGTCGGAATGGCGGCGGCTGAAATAGGCGATAAGGGCGGGCTGGCCGTCCTCCTCGGCGTAGAGTTCGGCGGCGCCGACGGAAAGGTGAACGATGAGTTCGGAAAGCTTTGCCGTTTGATATTCCCTGGCAAGCTCTCCGTTGACATAAGTCCGCACCTTTTCCTCGTCGACGGCGCACCAGCAGTCCGCGGAGTTTCCTTCGTAGTCCATGTCAAAGGGGATTATGTATACCGCGTTGGCAAGCTCTTCTCTGAGAGCTTCCGGCGGATCGTAGCGAAGCAGCATCCTTTCAGTACCTCCGGACAGAAATTTTTGTTCTCCGGATCATCAGAGCAGATACGGCTCTATCCGGCGGAAATCGGCGGAGCTCATCTTTGAAACGTCCTCAATTTCGTAGCGGTTTCCGTCCACGTCGAGGATGATGATCCTTTTGCCGTCGTCGATGCGGCGAATATTGTGGGTTGCGTCGCGAAGGGCAAAGCTCTTGGGACCGAAATCGGTGACGATGTCGAAGTAAAGGTATCCGAGCTTTTCCTTTATGGCAAGAAGCTGGCGGATCTTAGGCGTATAGTAGCGCTTTTTAAGGTGAAGGCTCATGAGCAGCGCCTGTTCTTCCGAGAACTCGTAAAGCGAGCGGATGAAGAAAAGCTCTTTGGAGTCCATGTCCTGAACGGAAATGTAGTCGTCGGGGAGCTTGAAGGGCATTGCCCGGTGAAGCTTGATGTTGTGATAAACCTCTCCGTCGTATTCAAGAGAGAGAAAATCCTTGTTTTCAACGAAAAAACGGGCGCGGGACGGGTCGATGTAGTTGACGTCGGCGAGGTCCAATATAGAAATTCGGCTTTCCATTTTCTGGGTGCTCCTTTCGGATGAAAAAAGTCTCTGTTTGGGATGCGGGGATCAGCCCGAGATCATCTTCAGCGCCTCCATCTGGAGGGTGTAAAGCTTGTTGTATGTGCCGTTTTCGATGGCGATGAGTTCTTCGTGGGTGCCGAATTCAACGACACGCCCCTTGTCGATGACGGCGAGAACGTCCGCATCGCGGAGAGTGGAGAGACGGTGGGCGATTGCAAGAGTCGTGCGGCCGCGCTGGAGAGCCGTGAGCGATTCCTGAATGCGGCGTTCGGTCTCGGTGTCCATTGCGGCGGTGGCTTCGTCGAGAATCAGAATACTGGGGTTCTGGATGATCGCACGGGCGATGGAAAGACGCTGTCTCTCGCCGCCGGAAAGCCCCTGGCCGCCGGCGCCGACCCTCGTCTCGTAGCCGTCGGGAAGCTTGATGATAAAGTCGTGGGCGCAGGCAGCACGCGCGGCGCGTATGACCTCGTCAAGCGTTGCGTCGGGACGTGCATAGCGGATGTTGTCGGCGATGGAGCCGATAAAGAGGTAAATGTCCTGGCTGACGATGCCGATGTTGCGGCGGAGGTCTTCGGTGGCGATGTTCTTTATATTTTCGCCGTCAAGCGTGATGGTGCCTTCGATCGGGTCGTAAAGCCTGGCCAAAAGGTTGACGAGCGTGGACTTGCCGGCGCCGGTTTTTCCGACGATGCCGAGCATCTGGCCGGCTTTGACCTCAAGGGTGAGGTTGCGGACGATGGGGTGGCCCGGGTCGTACTCGAACAGAACGCCGTCGGCCTTGAAATCGCCTCTGAGGACTTCCTTGTGAACGGGATTTTCCGCTTCGGGAAGGTCGGACTTCGCGTCGATGACTTCAAAAATTCTCTGGGCGCTGTCGGTGCAGCTTGACCACCAGTTCGAAATATTGGAAAAGAAGCCAAGGGGCTCAAAGAGCATATTGAGGTATGCCGAAAGGGTGAGGAGTATGCCGACGGTCATTTCGCCCCGGATTACGAGGATGGTGCCGAAAGCAAGCAGTATGCAGTGGGCCACGCGCATTATAAGGCCCACAAGGGGATAGACCGTGTTCTGGGTGACTGCAAGGCGCGTGTGCGCGCTTTGCACCCGGCGGCTGTAAGCGGCGAAGCGCTCGTTTTCGGAGTCCTCCTGGGTGAAAGCCTTGATGACTCTCTGGCCGTAGAGGGCGTCGGAGAGAAGACTGTTCATACGCGAGGTGTAAACCCAGTTTGCCCGGTAGAGCTTGCGGAGGAAGTGCATGATCAGAACATAGGAGATGAGAATCAGAGGCACGCTGACGAACACGATGAGCGTGAGCTTCCAGTTCATGAGGAACATGACGACAAGCACGCCCACAAAGGTCGAAACGCTGGAAATAACGTAGGGGATGCCGCCGATGAAGAAGTTGTAGACATTGTTTGCGTCGTCATTGACGCGGGTCATGAGGGAGCCGGTCTGTTTGCTGGTGTAGAAGCCGACGCTGAGCCGCTGCATCGCAGAGAAGATCAGAAGCTTCATGTCGTAGATGACCTTCGGAACGGTCGCGGCAAGAACCAGGGAGCGGATTATGTTCTGGACCACGGCCAGGAAACGGACCGCCAGCAGACCCAGAACGACAAGCCCGACCCTCTGGAACAGATCGATGCCGAAATAGAGCGTGTCGATCTCTCCCGCGGCGTGAAGCGCGCTGTCGGCAAGAACCTTGTCGTAGATCAGAGCGGTCGAAAAATACGGGGAGAGTATGCTGAACGCCGTCTGGATGATGAGGAGCAGCATTATTATGACGATGTTGAAGGTGTACTTTTTGAAAAGCGAGAAAAGGCGCAGGGAGAGACTCGTTTTGCTGACGCATTTCGGACAGACTTTCCGTGCGGGGTTGGGATAACGCGTTCCGCATTTCGGGCAGAAGAGCTCCTGCTCTTCCGCGATGGGTCCGTCGTCTTCCTCGTCCTCGCCGAAATGGCGGTTGAAGTTTCTGGCAAAGATTTCAAACGCCGCGGTCTTTCCGACGGAAAAGTCCGCAAGCTCGGTAAAATTGCCGTCTTTTTCGGAGACGAGACGGCCGACCGAAATCATCTGGTCAACAGTGAGCTTTCCGAGGCCGGAGACGGGGATCTCCTTGAAATCCGTCGGTTCGAAAACGGCATCGAGCTTTTTTTCGTGGGGGATGTGGAGGACCTTTTCATTGCCGCTGAGTATGTAAAGCTTTTCGTCATCGTAGGCGATGACCTGGTCCACAAAGCACCGTTCAACGTCCATGTCGCTCATGACATGGCGGATGATTTTATCAGGGTCTACGCCGCGCTCCGCAAATCGGGCGGCGAGGTGGTTCGGGAGTTTTTTTATCCTCTCTTTTTGAATCATGTGTTCTCTCCTTTCGGAAAAAAAGAAACCGACGGAGAACAGCCAAAGCTGGCTTTGGCTGTAACGACGGTTGTAATCAGGGCAAAAAGCATATTCCCTCCGTGGATCAACGGAAAATCGTGCTCGTTTGTTAAATGCATTTTATAGGAAATTCAGAGTAAAGTCAAGTCTTTTGCGGAAATTTATTCACAAAATAGTACCTCTGCAAAAAAGGAATTTCGTCAATTCCCCTATTGCGGTAAAAAGGCGGTCAACGGGGGTTCAGACGGTAAGCGTTCCGTTTGAGTTTTCAACGAGCACGAAAATGCGCTCCGTGGAGCCGCTGGAAGCATTTATATAAATAAGGAAGGAGCGTCCGCTTTCGGAGGTGCATTTGAACTCGTAGCAGAGGAGTTCTTTTTTGCCGTCGGAGGGAATGACGCAGAGCTTCGCGTCCGACGGGTTCGCACCGGAGACGTTTTTTGCGGCGTCCTCCGCCGAAATACCGGGAGTGAGGTCCCGGTCGGAGCGGTTGTTCCAAAGATAGCCGTAGGCGTTCATATAGGTCACTTTGCCGTTGTCGAGCCGGACGCCGACCTGGATGAGATCGGGGTAGATGACGACGCCGTCAGAAGTGTATTCGTAGTTGATATAGCATATTCCGTCCGTGCAGTACCAGTAAGAGCAGGTCATGCCGGCATAGCCCTTCGAGGCCAGAAACTCCGCTCCGATATCCGCGGCTTCGCTTCCGGAAACCGACGCGTCGGCTACCTGTGCGTTTTCGGAAAATGTGATGACAAAACCTCCGTATCTTGTCACGGAGACAAAGCGCTTTCCTTCGCTGTCGGAATAGGTGTAGGTTTCGGTGTCTCCGCCGGAGCGGCAGACGTATCTGACCCCGGTTCCGTCAAGGCCCAGAAATTCCGCGGCGATGCGGAGGCCTTCGACGACCGTTATCTCCTCCGGATTTTTGTCGAGAAAAGCCGCGGTGAGTCCGGTGATATGGGAAGAATAAGGCCCGTCGTAAATGAGAACCGGGGACTCGGGCATATTCTCCTCTGCATAGGTCATGCCGGAAGAAAAGCAGACGGCCGCTTCCCCGGCTTCTTCGGCTTCTTTTGCGGCGGCGGTGAAGAAGTCCTCGCTGTCGGACAGAAGGTACAGACTGTTGAGCTCGTTTGCAAGCGCGGAGGAAGATTCGCGCAGAAGGACAAGCCCCTGGAGATCGTCTTCGGAGAGCTGGGCGCCGGACGCAGACTTCAGGGCAAGCGCCGTGCAGTAATCCGCGGCGACGCTTAAAAACGAAGAGGTCCGGTCAAGGCCGAGCTCTGAAGAGGGCAGCTCCGCAAGCGCGGCCTTTGCGGCTTCGGAATGGCGGTTGATCTCCGTGGAGATGCGGAAAAGCATCGCCGGGGTGTTGGCGTATTCGCTGCGGTTAAGCTCGCTGTCGATGCAGGCGACGGATTCGCAGAGCTGGGAAAAAGCGCGCCGGTCGGCCTGGACGGAGAGAAGCTCGTATTTTTTGAGCTTCTGACGGTTGATTACGGCAAAAGCTGCGGCGCAGAGAAATGCCGCGGCGGAAAAGACCGCGATGCGCCATATCGTGCTTTTTTTCATAAGTGAACGCCTCCGGGAAAAATGGATATTTCTATCTTTCCCGGAGGCGTGTTTTTTTATTCGGTCCGGCTCCCTTTTTTTACATATTCGGGAACCGTTATGTATGCCGGAATACAGAGAAGCGCGGAAAGGATCAGCGCGGCAAGAACGTCGATTACAGAATGCTGTTTTACAAAAACCGTGGCAAAACAGACCGTTACGGCAAAGATCAGAGACATGACCCGAAGCCAGGGTCTGTTCTTAAAGAGATCGGAGGACCGGAGAACGAGGTGCGTCGAAATCGCTCCCTGGCAGTGCATGCTCGGAAGCACGTTTATGGGCCTGTCGGCTCCGTAAATGAACGATAACAGCCTTGCGGCGACGGGGCCGCATTCGGCCGCGGCCAGATCGCCTCTGCCGGGGAAGGTCGAGGGATAGATTATGCACACGATAAGACAGACAAAAGCTCCGCCGAGGGTCAAAACCGCCTGGCGCCAGAGCTGCCTGCGGTTTCCGCAGAAAAAAGTATACAAAATGCCAAAGGCAAGGTAGAAGTACCACAGAACATAAGGGATAATAAACCAGGGGATGAAGGGGATAAGGTCGTTGGCGGCGCAGTATACGGTGTGGAAGCCGTCGGTCCGAAGCTGGGACAGGAAGTAGACAAGCGAATGAAAAAGGTAGTAAAACGGAGTAAGGCGCAGGGGTTCATCCCGGAAAAAACGGAGCACGGGATTTTGTTTTTTCAATGCTTTTCGCCTCCGGTAGAATGAGTGAGAAGGGAGCGGCCGATGGGCTGGCCGACGGCAACCTCGGTCTCGATTCCGTGCATCGAGTTTTCGGTGATGCTTTTGTCGACCGAAACGCTTCCGGGCTTTAAAAGCAGAATGACGGTTGAACCGCCGAATTCAAAATATCCCTTTTCCTCTCCGCGGAAAAACCGCTGCTTTGCGGGATAGTTGACGATTCTTCCGACAAACATGGCACCGACTTCTATCTGGACCGCGGAACCGAAATTGTCGGTCTCCATTACGGTGTATTCGCGGCAGTTGTGCTTGTATACGTCGAAATGCTCGAACGCGATGGGGCGCACCGTGTGGAGACAGCCGTTGACGCTGTGGGCGCGGACGACGCGCCCGCTGTCGAAATAGTAATACCTGTGAAAGTTGTGGACGGCGAGACGGAAGATGAGGCATGTGCCGCCGTTGTACTGGGCGGCAAGCTTCCGGGAACAGAGGAGGTCGGCGATAGAATAGTCGGTGTCCTTGATCTCAAAGAAGCTGTCCTCGTGGATTTCCATGGCCGTCAGAAAAGCCTCGCAGGGGGAACAGAGCACAGCGGGGTCTTCGGAAAAACGGGGAGGGGAGGCCAGCTTCCGGGTGAAAAAATCGTTGTACGAGCGGTATTTCCGCGCCTCATACTTTGAAGCGTCGATCCCGGTGCGTCTGACAAATCCCGGAATCAAACGGGCGGAAGCTTTTGTGCTCAGAAACCGCCCGAGAAGATCGGACGCCGTGGGATTTACAAAGGCCTTCAAAACGATCCGGCCGGCTTTTGTGTTGTAAAGGATCCGGAGGGTCGGACTATTTTCGCGGCGGACCGAATCCTTTTTTCTTTTGTTTTTTTTCATTGGGCGCTTATCCGACCGTTTTCAGAACGATCATGGCCGCGGCGAGGAGAACGCCGAGAACGGAAATGATAACAAGCCCCTTTTTTCCGGGCTTGCGGATTTTGAATTTTCCGACAAATGCGAAAGCGCTCAAAAGCATCACTCCGGCAAAGACGTAAACCGCGGCTGTCGGGGGGATGGGCACGCATTCAAGAATAAACCATGCGAGGGGGAAGATCACGGCGGAGGTGGTGACGGGCATTCCGTCGTAGGCGGAGCGCTTTCCGGTTTCGACGGTCTGGCGTTCTTCTTCGGTGACTCCGTAATAGCCCAGACGGATTATGGCTCCGAGGATGAAAGCGGCGAAGACGGGGATGAAATACCAGTCACGCATTCCGAACGACCAGCCGATGGCCGTGGGCAGCACGGCAAAGCAGACCATGTCGGTCAGGGAGTCGATCCATATGCCGAATTTTTTCTCGCTTTCGGTGCGCTTTTTTGTGCGGGCGACAGCCCCGTCGAACATATCGCAGAGCCCTGCGAAAAGAAGACAGAGAAGCGCCGGGAAGGTTTTTCCTCCGGCGGCAAGAGCCAGTCCCGTCGCTCCGGCGACGGCGCCGAGATAAGTGAGTATTACCGTGTAATTGTAAAATCCGATCATATTTGCTTCCTCCACCGAAAGACGGCGCTTTTCCGCCGGCATTTGCTCTGTTTCCCTATATTATATCAGATATCAGCGAAAACCGCAAGGCTTAACGCGCTCAAAGTACAACAACGGTGACGCCCTGGTTCGAGCGTTCAAGGTCTTTGTCGCGTCGCGCTTCGGGGCAGACCGTGAAAAGCGCGCGGGTGTCCGCGCTGAAAATGCTGAAATCTTCTCCCGGAATGAACGCCCTGATGCGTCCGCGGCTTTTTTCCGCGGCGAGCCATTTCCGGGACTCGGTGCGGATTCTCCCTCCGACGCCGGAAGAGCCGTAGCCGTGGATGATCTTGAACGCTTTCGTCCGGGCGGCTTTTTCGCGGGCGGTGATCGACGCCAGACGCGATACGGCCACGCCCGCCGGAGGGCGTCCGTTTTCAAGGTTGTATTCTCTCAAAACGCAAAAACCTCCTTTTAATATTTATATATTATACAGCCGGAAAGCTTTAGTGGCAAGAGAAAATTTTGAAATTCACTATTCACAAAATCCGCGGTCTGTGATATAATAAGGTGATTGATTATAGGCTGGAGTTGATATCGTGATTGACAGATCAAACGCGCTTGCTGTTTTTGAAAAACTTTACGGACCGGGGGACGTCCGCCTCTTTTTCGCACCGGGACGGGTCAACCTGATCGGCGAACACATCGATTACAACGGCGGTTTTGTTTTTCCCGCCGCACTTGAGCTCGGAAACTATGTTTTTGTGCGGGTCAGGGACGACGACGTCGTAAACCTTGCGGCGGACGACCTTCCCGGAACGCTTGTCTCCTGCCGCCTTGGACAGCTTGAAACAAAGCGCGGGCGCGAATGGGGAGCTTATCAGTTCGGCGTTCTTGACGAGATATCCAAACTCGGCATAGAGCTTCGCGGCATGGATATGCTCTTTTCCTCCACGCTTCCCTTCGGGGCAGGTCTTTCCTCGTCGGCCTCGATCGAGGTCGTGACGGCTTTCGCCGCTTTGGAGATTGCGGGGGCGAAGCTTTCGATGACCGAAATCGCGCTTCTGGCCCAGCGCGCCGAGAACAATTTCGTCGGCGTGAACTGCGGAATCATGGATCAGTTTGCCTGCGCCAACGGAAAAGAGGGCTGCGGAATGCTTCTGGACTGCGCCGCGGTAAGGTGCGAACAGATCCCCCTCAACCTCAGCGGGTATACGATCGTCGTCGGTAACACGAACAAGAAACGCGGCCTTGCCGACTCAAAATACAACGAGCGCCGCGCGGAGTGCGAAAAGGGGCTTGAGCGCATCCGCACAAAGCGTCCCGAGCTCAAGAATCTCTGCCAGCTCACCGAGGAGGATCTCCCCGAGTACGAAGAGCTCATCGGAGACGAGACCGTTTTCAGGCGCGTTTCCCATGTCGTGAGCGAGAACGCCAGAGTCATCGAAAGCGTGCTTCTGCTCCGGAAGGGGGACATCGAAGGCTTCGGAAAGCTTCTGAACGCCTCCCACCTTTCCCTGCGCGACCTTTACGAGGTCACCGGGCGCGAGCTTGACGCCATGACCGAGTGCGCCAGAGCGTTTCCGGGCTGCGTCGGAAGCCGCATGACCGGCGCGGGGTTCGGAGGATGCACGGTTTCGATCGTCGAAAACTCTGCTGTGGACGGCTTTATAAAGGCGGTTTCCGCGGAATACGAGTCAAAGACCGGACTTCGCGGCGATCTCTACCCGTCGAATGCCGCCGGCGGCCCCAAAGAGATATTCTGAACCGTAAAAACAAAAAATAAAGAGAAAACGGAGGAAAAGCATATATGGCTGCACTCGGATATATCAGGGACAAGCTTGATCTGAAATATCTGCTCCTTTTTGTGCTTGCTTCGGTCAAGGAGCCCCTGGGGCTTGACGACATAATTGAAGCGGCGCTTACGGACGGAGCCATTACATATTTTGACGCCTCCGACGCGTTTTACGAACTTGTGGAGAGCGGTCACGTGACCCCCGAGGGGGAGGACGGAGGCGCTCCGCTTTACCGGATATCGGAGCACGGACGGGAAATCATCGCGGCAAGCGAAAAAAGACTTCCCCAAAGCGTTCGCCGCGATGCCCAGAAGGCCGCTCTGACCGCTGCGGCGCGGCGCAAGCGCGACTCGCTCATAACGTGCGTCACGACGCCCCGCGCGGACGGCGCGTTTACAACGCGCCTTGAAATGCGCGACGACGACGGCGACATCATCAAGCTTGAACTGATGGTTGTCAGCAGATCTCAGGGACAGCTTATCGAAAGCAATTTCAGAGCAAACGCGGAATCGATCTACGGTTCCGTTCTGGACGCGCTCCTCAAAGACTACGACGGTGACATTGAACAGTAAAAAAAACAGGAATAATGTTCTTTCGGGAGGATATCAAGGTATGGCAGATATTTTGAAAAAACGCGTTTTTCCCGCTGTTTTGGCCTCGGTACTGCTTTTTGCGCTTGCCGCCTGCGGAAATGCGGAGGATGCTGACACTTCTGATGTATCCGAAACCTCGGACACTCCGGCCGTGACGACGAGCGCCGTTTCCGAGACGACTTCGGCGGATCCGTCGAGGTTCGTCGTCGGCGCAAAAACAGACGGCGAAATCGGAGAGCAGAGCGAATCCGACGTTCCGGACTACGCCGATCCGCTCGCATACAATTTCCTGACCGGAGAGGCTTTCCCCGAAAAGGCCGAATCGGCGCGCCGTCCGACGGCCGTGTCCGTAAACAATCTTTCCACTGCCGCAAAATACCAGTGCGGGCTTTCAAAGGCGGATATCGTCTTTGAGGTCGAAGTCGAGGGAGGCATAACAAGGCTTCTGGCTCTGTTTGCCGACCCGTCCGAGGTCGGAAAGCTGGGCTCGATAAGGTCGGCAAGGCCGGTCATGGTCGGAATTGCACTGGGCTTTGACGCGTATTTCGTTCACTCCGGAGGCTCAAAGCAGGCGTACAGCGAGCTTGCCCAGTACGGCGTGCCGGACATCGACGGAATGAAGGCCTATGCCGGATATTTCTATTACGACGACGCGATCGTGAAAGCGACAAGTCTTGAGCACGGGTACTTCACCAGCGGAAACAACGTCGCCTCAGCAATCGAAAAGTATGACTCCGGCGCATCGCGCACGGAGATAAAGCACGGGTATAACGATTTTCTGAACTTCTATGTTTCGCCGACCGACATCGGCGGCGAGCCTGCCGCAAGGGTGACGACGAAGTACGGGTCCTACTGTCCGTACTTTGTGTACAGCGAGGCGGACGGGCTTTACTACCGCTGGCAGTACGGCAGGGCGCACACCGACTATTCCACGGGAGAGCAGCTCTCCTTTTGCAATGTGATCGTTCTGTCGGTCGACTCCTGGGTGATAAGCAATGATTCCGCCGGAAGGCGTCAGTTTGACGACGTCGGTTCGGGAAACGGGATACTTGCGAGCAAAGGAACATATATCAATATCAAATGGGAAAAACCCTCCTACGATGCGCCCCTGACGCTTACTGCGGAGGACGGCTCTCCCCTGTATGTCAATATCGGCTCCAGCTTTATTTCCTATGTTGACGGCGAATCCAACATACTGGTAAGTGCGGAATAAAAATATGACATCCATTTCTCTGAAAAAAATTTTTGCTGCTTTATTGCTTGCCGCCGTTTTCTGCCTTTCCGCCTGCGGCGGAATTGAAGAACCGGAGGTCACGACCGCCGGTTCCGCAGGAACGCTGGCGCCGGGGAACCCTGCGACATCTTCGGAGGAGGAGACTTCGGGGGAGGTCACCGAGCCCGACGAGACAAACGCGCCCGTTTATGCGGCGACGTGGTCCCTGGCGGAAAAGGTCAGTGTTCCCGACGGCGGGGGATATGAGCTTCCCGCACCCTCGGAGGAATACGCCGAGGCGGAGGCGTACTTCAATTATCTGACCGGGCTTGAGACCGGGGAGGACGAAACTCTCGGAATACGCCGCCCGACAGCCGTTTGTATGTACAACGATTATGAGTCGAGCCGTTTCCAGTGCGGAACGGAAGACGCCGACGTGATTTTCGAGATACAGCTGGATTACAGTTCAACTGCGCTCATGGCGCTGTACTACAATCCGACGTCTATTGCGAAGATCGGGTGCGTGCGGAGCGCGACTCCGGCAATGGCCGCCATTGCGGCGGGTTTTGACTCGTATCTTCTCCACTGCGGAACCATCGGCGGCGCGGACAATCTGATTGCGTCCCTTGAACTGGACCGCATAGACGCGAGAAACGAAGCCGGAACCGACTGTTTTTACAATGATACCGCGATTGGAAACGCTTCAAGCTATGCATACAGCTATTTTACAACGAGCGGACGCATTGCCAAGTCCCTTCTGCAGCTCAGCGAGGGCGGAGCCCATTTCATCGCCCCGGAAAGCTTCCGAAGCCCATTTGCCTTTGCCGACGAAAAATACGTGCCGGACGGAAATCCCGCCGGACGCATACGCGTCTTTTTCGGAGGGTTCCAGCCGTATTTTCTTTATAACAACTCGACGGGCCTTTACGATCGGTATCAGCACGGCGCGCCCCACCGCGACACAAGCACGGGCAGCACCCTTGCTTTCAAAAATGTGATATTCATTTACACGGACACATCTTTTGAAAACGGATATATGAGTCACAGCATTGTCGGTTCTGGCTCCGGGATATATGCTTCGGGCGGAAGATACATAAAGATCATCTGGTCGAAGGACTCGGAAGACGCCCCCTTTGTTTTCACTGACGGCACGGGAAAACCGGTTTTGCTCAACCGCGGAAAGACTTTTGTAAGCGTTGTTTCAAGGTCAAACAGCGTTTCGATATACTGAGACGAGAAAAAACAAACCGAAAGGACCAGATTTCGAAAGATGTTCGAGAAACTGAAGCTTCTTTCTGTCAAATACGACGAGATTGCGGAGAAACTTGCCGATCCGGAGATCTATTCCGATCCGTCAAGGCTTGCCGCGCTGCAGAAAGAATACAAAGATCTCTCCGAGGTCGTGACGCTCTACCGGGAGTATCTCGCCGCGGAGGCCGGAGCCGGTGAGGCGGAGGCAATGAGCGCCGACGGGGATCCGGAAATAAAGGAGCTTGCCCGGGAAGAGTACAAAAACTGCCGGGAAAAAATGGCGTCTCTGACCGAGAGACTGAAGCTTGCGCTTTTGCCAAAGGATCCGAATGACGACAAAAATATCATTGTCGAGATCCGCGGCGGCGCGGGCGGAGAGGAAGCGGCGCTTTTTGCCGGAGTTCTCTACCGGATGTACGGGATGTACGCGGACAGACGCCGCTGGAAGACGGAAGTCGTCAATGCAAACGAAACGGAGCTCGGGGGGTACAGGGAGATCACCTTTTCCGTGGAAGGCCTCGGCGCGTACTCGCGGCTCAAGTACGAGAGCGGAGTTCACCGGGTGCAGCGGGTCCCCGAAACCGAATCCCAGGGGAGGATACACACTTCCACCGTTACCGTCGCGGTTCTTCCCGAGGCGGAGGACGTGGAGATCGAGATCGATCCGACCGAGCTGCAGATAGACACTTTTCGCTCCGGAGGCGCCGGAGGCCAGCACGTCAACAAGACCGAATCCGCCATACGCATCACCCACATCCCGACGGGGCTTGTGGTCGAATGCCAGGACGAGCGCAGCCAGTACAAAAACAAGGACCGCGCCATGAAGATTCTCCGCTCAAAGCTCCTTGAAAAGGTGCGCTCGGAGCAGAACGCCGAGATCGCCGCCGAACGCAAAAGCCAGGTCGGCACGGGGGACCGGAGCGAACGCATCCGCACCTACAACTATCCCCAGAGCCGCGTTACGGATCACCGGATCGGGCTCACTCTTTACAAGCTTGAGAGCTTTCTGAACGGCGACATGGACGAGCTCATCGGCGCGCTGATGTCTGCCGATCAGGCGGAAAGGCTCCGCGCATCGGAAGGCGGCGGGGAAGCATGAAAACTCTTCTTCTTGGAGCCGACGGCATTGATATCGCGGCAGACATAATCCGCCGCGGAGGAATCGTCGGAATGCCGACGGAGACTGTATACGGACTTGCGGCCTCCGCTTTCGACACGGAAGCTGTGGCCCATATTTTTGAGGCGAAGGGCCGTCCGCAGGACAATCCGCTCATCGTTCATATTGCGGAGATCGGGACTCTTGAGACCCTCTGCGCCGAGGTGCCGGAAGCGGCGAGGCGGATCGCAGAGCGTTTCTGGCCCGGTCCGCTCACGATGGTGTTCAAAAAAAAGCCCGTTGTTCCGGACAGGGTCACTGCCGGAATGGACACTGTGGCGGTGCGTTTTACGGCGCATCCCGTTGCGCAGGAGCTTATCAGAAAGTCGGGCGTTCCGATTGCGGCCCCTTCCGCAAACGTGTCTGGATATCCGAGTCCGACGACCGCGGCGCACGTCATGCGCGACCTTGACGGAAAGATCGACGCCTGTATCGACGGGGGCGAATGCGACTGCGGCGTTGAATCGACGGTGGTTTCCATGGTCGGAAGGCCGAGGCTTCTGCGTCCCGGAAGCGTGACGCTTGAACAGCTTTCGGAGATCGTTCCGGACATCACCGTCGACAAGGCGATCCGCGGTGAGATCGCCGATACCGAGCGCGTCTCCGCTCCGGGAATGAAATACCGCCACTATGCTCCGAGCGCGCCGGTGGTCGCCGTGTGCGGCGAAGCTTCGGCTTCTGCGGGGTATATCGCTTCGGTTATGAAGGACGGCGAGCTTTGCATATGCTACGACGAGTTTGCCGGGCTGTTTGCCGGAAGACCCTGCGTTGCATACGGTTCCGCAAAGGACAAGAAGGCGTTGGCCCACGGGGTTTTTTCGGCGCTCAGAGAAGCGGACAGGCTTTCACCGTCGAAGATATACGTTCAGTGTCCCGACGACGGCGGAGTCGGTCTTGCGGTCGCGAACCGCATAAAGAAGGCCGCCGGGTTCAACGTCGTGAACGTCTGACGCGGCGGACCTTGACGCAACACCGGAGGAATTGGTATAATGATAATCGGACTTACGGGCGGAAGCGGCTGCGGAACCACGTCTGTCGGGAAAATACTTTCCGCAGAGGGCTGGGGCTTTATTGACTGCGACGCCGTCTATCACAAAATGCTGAATACCGACGCGGCGCTTAAAGCGGAGCTCGCGGGATGCTTCGGCGAAGAAATTCTGACCCAGGACGGACTTGTGGACAGGCGGGCTTTGGGGAAGATCGTTTTCGCTTCCGAAAAAGCTCTTGCCGACTTAAACCGGATAACTCACGCGCGCATAGCCGAAAAGGTGATCACGCTCATCTCCGAATCGGACAAGCTGGACATTGTCATCGAAGCGGTCGAGCTTGTGGACAGCGGCATGGACGAGCTTTGCACCGCGGTCATCGCCGTGCTTGCCGAGCGCGAGACGCGGCTCTTTCGCATCATGATCCGCGACGCGATATCCAAAAACGACGCGGAGCGCAGGATCGACGCCCAGAGAAGCGACGGATATTACAGGGAACACTGCGACTACTGCATTGAAAACAACGGCACGTTTGACGAGCTGAAAACGAAAACGCTGAAGATCGTCGAAGAGATCAGACATTCAAGGCTTAATGTCAGCAAATAAAGCAGGAAAGGCGTTTTACATATGGAAGACGTGAGAAAAGCACTTTTGAACGAAAAAAAGAACGGTTTTGACATCGTATCAAAGGAAGACGCCATTGCCGCCGAGAGCTTTTGCGACGGGTACAAGACTTTTCTTGACCGCGCAAAGACGGAGCGCGAAGCTGCCGATGCGGCTGTTTCGATTCTGACCGCCGCGGGATTTACCCCATATAAGCGCGGGATGAAGCTTGAGCCGGGGGCGAAGGTGTTTTCCGTGAACCGCGGCAGAGCAGTTGCCGCCGCGGTGATCGGCTCCGAGCCGGTCGAAGCGGGGGCAAATATCACTGCGGCGCATATTGACGCGCCTCGCATTGACCTCAAGCCCGTGCCTTTGTACGAAGATTCGGAGATGGCGTTTTTCAAAACCCATTATTACGGCGGAATAAAGAAATACCAGTGGGTCACGATACCTCTGGAGCTGCACGGTGTCATGTTTAAGGCGGACGGCGAAAGGGTCGACGTCTGCGTCGGCGCTGACGAGGACGACCCCGTCTTTGTGATCACGGATTTGCTCCCGCACCTTGCAAGGGAGCAAACGCAGAAGCCGGCGGCGACGATATTCACCGGAGAGAGCCTGAACGTGCTTGCCGGCGGCTCGCCCTATGCCGACGACGGCTCCGACAGATACAAGCTGGCTGTGATGAGCCTTCTCAACGAGCAGTACGGAGTCACGGAAAAGGATTTTCTCACGTCGGAGCTGAGCTTTGTCCCCGGCGGACGCGCCCGCGACGTGGGATTTGACCGCTGCTTTGTCGGAGCTTACGGACAGGATGACCGGGTTTGCTCCTACGGCGCGCTGATCGCCCTGGCACAGAGCGCTCAGATTCCGCAGCACACCTCGATCTGCATTCTCGCGGACAAGGAAGAGATCGGTTCCGAGGGCGTAAGCGGTATGCAGTCCGCATGGTATGACACTTTCATGCAGGATATCTGCTCGGGAGCAGGCGCGGAATACCGCATTTTCTGTGAAAACTCCAGGTGTCTTTCCGCTGACGTCGGCGCTGCCTACGACCCGAATTTCCCCGAAGCTTACGACAAGCGCAATTCGCCCGCGGTAAACGGGGGAGTGCAGCTTATGAAATACACCGGCTCCGCCGGAAAAGCCGCGGCAAGCGACGCCGGAGCAGAACTTGTGTCGAAGATACGCACTGTTTTTGAGCGCGACGGCGTTCTCTGGCAGGTGGGCGAGCTGGGAAAGGTGGACTACGGCGGCGGCGGGACTGTTGCAAAGTACCTTGCAAACCGCAATATTGACACTGTGGACATCGGCGTGCCCGTGCTTTCGATGCATTCGCCTTTCGAGGTGACTGCAAAGCTCGACGTCTATATGATGTACCGCGCCGCAAAATCGTTCTATACCCTCTGAAACTTTTGCTTATAATTATTTTATATAGTTATAAAGATAAATCACACAAGGAGATGCAAAAAAATGCCCTTAGTCACTTCAACTGAAATGTTCCGCAAGGCCTATGAAGGCGGATACGCCATCGGCGCTTTCAACGTGAACAACATGGAGATCATCCAGGGTATCACTGAGGCCGCCAAGGAGGAGAAGTCCCCCCTTATTCTTCAGGTCTCTGCCGGCGCCCGCAAGTACGCCAAGCATGTCTACCTCATGAAGCTCATTGAGGCGGCCGTCGAAGATACCAACCTTCCCATCTGCGTGCACCTTGACCACGGCGAAGATTTCGACGTCTGCAAGTCCTGCATCGACGGCGGCTTTACCTCCGTCATGATCGACGGTTCTTCCCGTTCCTTCGAGGACAACATCGCCGTCACCCGCCGCGTCGTTGAGTACGCCCACGAGCGCGGAGTCGTCGTCGAAGGCGAGCTCGGCACTCTTGCCGGCATCGAAGACGACGTCAACGTTTCCGCCGAGGACGCTTCCTACACCAGACCCGACCAGGTTCAGGAATTCGTCGAGAGAACCGGCGTTGATTCTCTGGCCATCGCCATCGGCACCAGCCACGGCGCTTACAAGTTCAAGCCCGGCCAGAAGCCCCAGCTCCGCTTTGACATCCTTGAAGAAGTCCAGAAGAGACTCCCGGGCTTCCCGATCGTTCTCCACGGCGCTTCCTCCGTCATCCCCGAGTTTGTCAAGATGATCAACGAGAACGGCGGCAATATGCCCGACGCCATCGGCATTCCGGAAGATATGCTCCGCAAGGCCGCTTCCATGGCAGTCTGCAAGATCAACATCGACTCCGACCTGCGTCTTGCAATGACCGGCTCCATCCGCAAGCACTTCAACGAGCATCCCGCTGATTTTGACCCGAGAAAGTACCTTGCTCCGGCGAGAACCGCCATCAAGGGCCTTGTTTCCCACAAGATCAGAGAAGTCCTTGGCTCCAACGACAAGATCTGAGCTCTCTGAAAAAACGCCTTTTTTACGGGACCGCGGGTTTGCGCGGTCCCGTAAAAGTTTTTTTTGACGGAGGAAGGCTTCATAGGGACGTGCCGTGGTGAATACCGTTATAATATGCGAGAATACGCGAGCATTGTTTGGGAGGACGATTTATGAAGGAATGGATCTTGAAAGCAGCGAAAAACCGGGATGCCGTCGACAAGCTTCTGGGGATGGTGGATCAGAACACGCTTTCCAGCGGCCAGCTTCTTTTGACGCCCGCGATGATACCTCTGATTTTCCGCGTGCTGGGCGACGGGGACATGACGGCTGAAAACGTGAAGATGACCGGTGACGGGGGAGTTTCGCTGGACATTCGTCTCAAAAACGGCATGAGCTTCAGGTACGTTTTCCGGCCAATAAGCGCGGTTGTGCGGGGCGGGCAGCTCATCGTAAAGGCAAAGTATTCCGAAGAAAAGCTTTCCGCCGGGATCGGAAGCGCGCTTTTGAATCTTACGGGGAAAACCGGCCTTGCAATCGCTCTCGGAAAAAACGACTGGGCCCATGTCGACGGGTCAAACGTCGAGATAAACCGAACGGGACTTCCCCAGTCGCTGAACGCATTGCTTGTAAGGTGCGCCCCCGGCGGATTTGTTTTCAGAATTGAGTGAATTTCCGGATGGAGTGAAAACGATTCGGCTTTTTTAACAATTTATGCTTGTAATATCCGGCGCCGCATGATAGAATATCTGTACGTATACCGAAATGATGTTTAATGATATTTTGAGCGGGGGGATTGAAGATGCTTGACGTCGGCGTTGTCACGAGGAGCTTTTCCGGCCTTGAGCCGGGCGAGTGTGCTGAAAAAATGAAAGAACTGGGTTTTGTTTCAACCGAGCTTTGTTTCACATTTCCTTCGCTGAACGTTTGGAATTACAACGGCGTGGGCGATGTTTCGTCTCTGCCGGACAAAGCTCTGGTTTCGGCGGCGGAAGAGTTTCGCTCCCGGGGGATCGACATTGTCTCCCTGGGCGCGTTTACGAACCCGGCGGAGCCGGACGCGGAAAAATTCGGGGCGGTGTGCGCCTGCTTTGAGGGCTATTGCCGCATTGCGAAAATGCTGAACGTGCCCTATGTTTCTACGGAAACCGGTTTCGTGCCGGGAAAGCGGGGGATAAACTGCGATACGTACGAAGCGGATTTTCGGAGATTTGCCGAAAACATGGGAAAGCTTTGCCGCATTGCGGAGTCCTTCGGTGTTTCCGTGGCCTTTGAGCCCTGTATGCTGGATCTGACGCCCAGCGCAAAGCGGACGAGGGATTTTATCGGGTTCGTCGGCGCGAAAAATCTCCGTGTGCTTTTGGATCCGGCAAACCTTATCCACAATTCCGACGAAGCGGATATGTTCAGATATCTTTCGCCATATCTTGCGTACATACACGGAAAGGACAGAAATCTCACCGACACTTACGGGCGCAACCTCGGTGAGGGCGGCATCGACTGGGTCAGCTTTTTCAAATACTACCGCAGGTATGCCGACGGAGTGCCCTTTATACTTGAATATGTCAATGCGGAAAACTGCGCAGAAGTCCGCGCCAGGGCGATTGAGTTTGACAGACTGGCGGTGGAGACGGCTTGAATCTTTTGATGATCGTTGCCGACCAGCACCGCGCCGACGCTTTGGGCGTGTGCGGAAGGTTTGACATTAAAACGCCGAATCTTGACGCGCTTGCCGCCCGGGGAACATATTTCAAAAACGCGTTTACACCGCTTCCCGTGTGCACTCCGGCGCGCCAGTCCATGCTGACGGGGCTGAACCCGGACAGCTACGGCGCTTTTTGGAACCCGGGGTTTTTCCACGCTTCCGATCCTCCGAAAAACGAATATTGGCCTGAAAAGCTGAGACAAAGCGGGATGAAGAACGTATTTCTCGGGAAATGGGGGGCGTCTGCCGAAGGCAGCCCCCTTGACTGGGGTTACGACGAATACGTCTCTTTCGGTGAATACGGAAAAATGATAGACGAAAAATACCCCGACAGAGCCCGTTTCGGATGGTTCGGCGGAACGAGCAGCCTTCCCCTTTGCGATTCGAAGACCCATTGGCTTGCGGCAAGGGCAGCCGAAAAGGTGAAGGAGCTTTCGGGACGGAGCTGGCATATCCGCGTGGATTACACCGACCCCCATCTTCCCTGCGAGGTGTGCGAGCCCTTTGCTTCGATGTACGACCCCGAAACGACGGAGCTTTGGGACGGCTACGGGGATACCTTTGAGGACAAGCCCTATATTCAGAAGCAGCAGACCATAAGCTGGGGGATCGACGGGATGGGGCCTGACGACTGGAAAGTGCCCGTGGCGAGATACCGCGGAATGGTCAGCCAGATTGACGACAGCGTGGGGATCATTCTTGACGCCCTCCGGGAGTCGGGACAGGAGGACGATACGCTCGTTATCTATACCTCCGACCACGGCGACACCTGCGGAAGCCACGGAATGCTGGACAAGCACTATATCCTTTACGACGACGTTGTAAAGGTTCCGTTCATTGCCGCGGGCTGCGGCGTAAAGGCTCAGACAAGGGAGGAGCTTGTCTCGGTAGGTTTTGACCTTGCGCCGACGATCGACGGGCTTTTCGGGACAAGCTCTCCGAAAGCCGCCGGGGCTTCTCTTGCGCCGATCCTTGCGGGGGAAAGCGTTCCCGGCTGGCGCAAAGAGATCAACGCCAGCTCAAACGGCCAGCAGTTCGGATTTTTTAACCAGAGAATGCTCCGTGATTCGCGCTATAAATACATTTGGAACCTGACGGATATAGACGAGTTTTACGACCTTGAACAGGATCCCGGAGAAAAGAAAAACCTGATCCGTATGCCGGAACACGCCGGACGGATCGAAAAAATGAGAAAACGCCTGCTTGAAATTTTGAAAGAGCAGGGCGATCTGTTTATGAAGGGCGGCTGGCTGGACTGCCAGCTTGCAGAAGGGAGAAAACACATTGGCAGGAAACCGTAAAATTTTCCTTGGCGACAAACGCTTTTTCAAAATTGCTCAGATCACCGACCTGCATCTGAGTTCTTTTCGTGACGAGGGGCCGGAGCAAAAGGCTTTGGCCCTCATCGAGGAAATTGCGGATGCGGAAAAACCGGATCTTTTCGTTTGCACCGGGGACCTGGCATGGCGTCACGACTGTGAATCCTGCATTCGCGAATTCTGCCGCTTTATGGACGAAAAGAAACTGTACTGGTCCTTCGCCTACGGCAATCACGAGAGGGACTACGGGCCGCCCACAAGGGTGATCGAGAAATATCTGACGGATTCGGAGTACTGTATTTTCGACAGGGGGCCAGACAATGTGCGCGGTCAGTCAAACTATGCCGTGGGAATATACGACGGGGACGACCGCCTCCGCTGGATACTTTGGATGCTGGACAACTGTGAGTATATGGAGCTTCGGGGAAGAAAGGTTTGCTCATATATCGACAGCTCGCAGATCGACTGGTTTACCGAGGAGAAAAAGCGGCTTTGTACCGAATGCGGGGACGGAGCCCGTTCGCTTTTCTTTTTCCACATCCCCCTTCCGGAGTTCAGGGAGGCCCTTGACGCCGGGGCGGCTGTCGGAAACCGGCTCGAGGGCATCTGCTGTCCGGAGATAAACTCCGGAGCTTTTGCGGCGATGCTCGAGATGGGCGATACGCTTGGGGTGTTCGTCGGGCACGACCACGTGAACGACTTTTCCGCGGATTGGCACGGCGTTAAGCTTTGCTACGGCAGAGTGACGGGCTTCTGCGATCACCGTCGGGGCGGATACCCCAACGGCGAAGATTTCACCCGCGGCGCGCGAATTATCGTGCTTGACCGGGATAATTTCAGAAGGATCGGCGACACGTATCTTTATCTCAAGGGCGGAAAGATCGAAAGACAGGAAAGAAAGGAGGGCGGGAAGGCATGAACGACACTTTGAAAATTGATGTTTCCCGTCCGCTGAAGCTCCTTTTGCTGAGCGATCTGCATATAAATTTCAGAAACGGCGGAAAGTCCCGTCAAAAAACGGAAAGGCTTGTGCGCGGCGCGGTCAGCGCCTCAATGCCGGACATAATCGCGATCACGGGCGATCTCGCCTGGTGCCCTGACACGGAGCTTGTGTACCGGGAATTCTGCGAGCTGATGGACTCATTTGAAATCCCCTGGGCATTCTGTTTCGGAAATCACGACCGCGACTTTGTGAAAGACCCGAAATGCCTTGAAAACATTCTTGAAAGCAGCAGATACTGCCTCTACCGCACGGGGGAGCCCCACGCCTTCGGATACGGGAACTACTGCATAAAGCTGACCGACGGCGGCGGAAATATCGTCCATGCGCTTTATTTCTTCGACAATGCCTGGGTTCACAGGTATGACGGCCTTTCCGGCCTGACCTGCGGAAGCATCAGCCACAACAGGTGGTTCCGCGAGAACCAGCACAGGCTGCGCGCGGACGGAAGCAAATTCTGCACCTGGGTTTTTCAGCACGTTCCGCTGCATGAGTATGAAGATATGTGGAACGCTGGCGGCTGCGTCGGGGCGAAAAACGGCAAAAACGCATCTGCAAAAGTCAATACCGGTCTCTTTTGCACGCTTGCGGAGGACAGTACCGTCAAGGGTGTTTTCTGCGGTCACGACCACGGAACGAATTACATGGGCGAGTACTTCGGAATAAAGCTTATCTACGCCAGAACTACCGGGTGTGACCAGTCGAAAAACGGTGTGGTGATCGCCCCCTGCGGCGCGCGCGTCCTGGAGATATCGCCGGACGGTTCGCTCAGTTCGCGCTTTTTCCTGGAGGACGGCACGTTCCGTGAAGATGGAGATCTTCCTGTGGTTGAAGATGTGAGCGGCGATGAGTAAAAATCAGGAATTCCGGCAGGCTGTCAAAAATTACTTTAAAAAGACGGATTTTCTCCTTTTGACAGTGGCCATTGTGGCTTCCGGTTACGGGCTTGTGCTGATAAGCTCTGTCGGTACCGCAAGAGAGATGATCGTCCAGACGGTCGGAATCTGTCTTGGAATAACCGCGTACATCGTTCTGACGATTTTCGACATCGAGCACCTTTCGGCCTTCTGGAAAGTTGCGCTGATTTTGAACCTGCTGCTTTTGTCGCTGACGCTGTTTTTCGGCGAAGGCTCGGAGGAGACGGGAAACAACAGCTGGATAAGAATCAACCTTTCGTCGTCGCTGCAGGTTGGCTTTCAGCCGGCGGAGGTCGGAAAAGTCATCTATATTTTCACCCTTGCAAAGCATTTCAAGGTTCTCGGCGACAGGCTCAACACCTTCAAGGGGCTTCTTATGCTTGGGCTCCACGCGATAATTCCGGTCATGTTTGTGTTTTTCTTTTCCGACGACGACGGCATGGCGGCGAGCTATCTTTTCATATTCGTCGTCATGGCTTTTGCCGGAGGAATCTACCTGCGGTACTGTTTTGCCGGCATACTTGCTTTCGCCGGGGCGCTCCCTCTCCTGTGGTTCTTCGTTTTCAGCCAATATCAGAAAGACCGCTTCATCGTGCTTTTTGACAGCACGTACAAAACCGACACCGTTGGATACCACCAGTCGCAAAGCCTTGCTGCGATACAAAGCGGGGGGTTCTGGGGGGACGGATACGGGAAAGGCTCCATATGCCAGTACGACTATCTCCCTGCGGATCATACGGACTTTATTTTCTGCGTCGCCTGTGAGGAGTTCGGATTTTTCGGCGGTCTTTTGATACTTGTTCTGCTGAGTTCGCTGATACTGATCTGCGTGTTTTCCGCGATTTCAATGCGGGATGACAAATTCAGTATGCTCTGCTGCGTCGGAGTTGCGGCGATGCTCACGTTCCAGACTTTCATAAACGTCGGAATGTGCCTTCGCGTCGCCCCGGTAATCGGTCTGACTCTGCCCTTTTTCAGCTACGGAGGAACTTCCGTGCTTACGATGTTCATCGCCCTCGGCCTTGTCGCATCGCTCAAAGGGCACTATATCAAACGGGCGTATAACCGGAGTCCCTACGAGGAGTGAAATCCTGAGGGCTTTCTGCGCCTGCAAAAACAGAAAAATTTATATTTTGGAGATATGACACATGAGCGACTACAAAATCGAAACAAAATGCGTCCAGAGCGGCTACACTCCGGGAAACGGTGAACCGAGGCAGATACCGATCGTCCAGAGCACCACGTTCAAATACGCGACAAGCGAAGACATGGGCAAGCTCTTTGACCTTGAAGCCTCCGGATATTTTTACACCAGACTCCAAAACCCCACAAACGACAGCGTCGCTGCAAAGATCTGCGACATGGAGGGCGGCTCCGCTGCGATGCTGACCTCTTCCGGTCAGGCGGCTTCGTTTTTCGCCGTGTTCAACATTGCCTCCTGCGGTGATCACGTGGTTTCATCTTCTTCGATTTACGGCGGAACATACAATCTCTTTGCCGTAACGATGAAGCGTATGGGAATTGACTTTACCTTTGTCTCTCCGGACTGCACCCGGGAGGAGCTTGACGCCGCGTTCCGCCCGAACACGAAGGCCGTTTTCGGCGAGACGATCGCAAACCCGGCGCTTACGGTTTTTGACATTGAAAAATTTGCAGCCGCCGCCCATGACCACGGCGTCCCCCTCATTATCGACAACACCTTTGCAACTCCCGTGAACTGCCGACCCTTCGAGTGGGGAGCGGACATCGTCACCCATTCCACCACAAAGTACATGGACGGCCACGGCGCTGCGGTCGGCGGATGTATCGTGGATTCCGGCAAGTTTGACTGGACGAAATATCCCGACAGGTTCCCTGGGCTCTGCACCCCTGACGAGAGCTATCACGGAGTCACCTATACGGAGCGCTTCGGCATTGAGGGCGCGTTCATCACAAAGGCGACGGTGCAGCTCATGCGCGACCTGGGATCGATCCAGTCGCCGCAGAACGCGTTTATTCTGAACCTCGGCCTTGAAAGCCTCCACGTGAGGGTCAAGCGCCACTGTGAAAACGCCCTTGCCGTTGCGAGATACCTGAAATCAGACGACCGCATCGCATGGGTAACTTATCCGGGCCTTGAGGGCGACAAATACTACGATCTGGCGCAAAAATATATGCCCGGCGGCACCTGCGGCGTTGTAAGCTTCGGCATAAAGGGCGGAAGAAAGGCTGCGGAGAGCTTCATGAAGAATCTCCGTCTTGCCGCGATCGAGACGCATGTCGCCGACGCAAGGACCTGCTGCCTGCATCCCGCAAGCGCGACCCACAGGCAGATGAACGACGAAGAGCTTGCCGCGGCGGGAGTTTCTCCGGATCTTGTCCGCTTCTCCTGCGGAATCGAAAACAGCGGCGATCTCATTGCCGATATCAGACAGGCTCTGGACAATATCTGAAAAAAAGCGTTCAAAAAATCGCATGGTTAAAAGCTTTAACCATGCGATTTTTCTGTTTGCTTTTCTCCGGTTGGGTAAATGTTTTTTTTTCAGAGCTCCACGGTGACTCTGAGACGGTTTTTGGATTTTTTCTTCCAGAATCCCTCGGCCCAGATCTCCAGCTCGTATTTTCCGGGGGCGAGTCCGTCGATTCGCTGGGTGAGGGTTTTGGGCATATCGGCAAAGTAGTATTCTGACCAGAAGCTGACGGTTTTCACCGTTTTTCCGTCCTCGCCGCGGATCCTGACATAGTAAGCGTTGACGTAGAAAGCGTCCGCTGCGGCCTGGGGCACCGTGAGGTCAAAGGCGCCGTTTTCAATGTTGGAGATCTCCGCGCGGGCGTCCGGGAGAAAATAGGGCGCGCACTCGGAGCCGGGGCGGGAGGAATTATAGATGAAGCTTGAGCGCTCCCAGGCCGTCGGAATCGACCATTCCTGCGGGAAAAAGCTGTCGGAGAGAAGGTCGTATGCAAGAATCCGGACGCGCTTTTGTGCGTCCGCTTCCACAAGGAGGAACTGGGCGCAGTTGTGCGCGCGGGGCGGAACGGTGCCGTAGATCTTGTCGAATTCGTCCAGCTCAAAATAGCTGAGCGAGCCGGTGCCGCAGGAGGTAAAATCCTTCTGGTCGATGGAACGGGGATCGTTCACGGGCACATGGGAATGTCCGGAGAAGGAGATGACCTGGGGATAAACGCTTAAATACTCGTAAAGGTCGTTGTTGCCCCAGCAGATCGAGCCGCTGCAGGTGTTGGTGGGGTGGGGATGCTGGAAGAAGAAGATCGGGCGCTCCTCATCCTCTCCCGCCGCTTTGGCAAGGGCGTTTTTGAGCCATTCCTGTTTTTCCGGCCCGTAATTGTTGCGTCCCTTTCCCGGAATTGATTCGGCGGACATGGCAATGAAGTGAAAGCCGTTGATGACCTTGTGCACATCCGGAGAGGAGCCGAAAATGCGGTCAAGCCTTTCGTATGCCGCGGGACAGCCGCCGTTTTTTTCGTTGAACTCATGTCCCGCAACGGTAATGATGAGCTCGGTTTCGGGGCGAAGCCCGCGGGAAAGAATGTCGCGGGTGGTCTGCATCTGGAGCTCGCTTCCGGAATTTGCAAAATCTCCGGTTATGCATACTGCGTCAACGCGCCTGTAATCGGAAGCGTCGGCGTAGGACGAAAGAAAGCTGAGCGCTTTTTCGAGCCTTTCTCGCTCAACGCTGGGCTCGTCTTTGATGTGAATGTCGCTCATGGCGGCAAATCTGAGAACGGGTTTGAAATCCATGAATGTTTCCTCTTTTCTTTTTATATGGATTCGGCTTTTATTTGGATTCGGCCGCTGTCACAGCGAGGCGGCGATTATCTCTGCGGAAAGCCAGCGGGCGGCGCCGAAGGCCGGAGAATCGTCGGAAAGGGCGGAATTCAAAATCCAGGAACACAGCGCAAGGCGCTTTTTCCGTCCGAGGGAGAGAGTTCCGAAGCCCTTCTTTTTCCTCATTGCAGATGAAAAAACAGAGAGGACGTCGGCAAAATCCCCCGCGTCCGGATTTTTCAGAACCGTGCAGGCAAGCGGAGCAAGGCAGAGCTTGCCGACGCTTCCCGTGCCGCGGCCTTCAAGACAGATTTTGAGACGGAGAAGCGCATCGCATTTTGAAAGCGCGTCGCGCCCGTCAAGCCCCAATATCGCCGCCGCGTGGAAAATTCCGCTGTCCGAGCCAAAACCGGCCTCCAGGGCGGAAATGCAGTTTTCAACGTTGGTCAGCACCTCTTCGGCCGGGCGTCCGGACAGGGCGAAGGCGGCGCAGAAGTCGGGGGAGAGCTTCCCCGAAAGCAGGGGATGGTATGTACCGGAGGCTGCGAATATTTCCGCAGTTTTTCGGCAAAGGCTTTCGGTTTCAGGAGCATCCCCGTATCTGTCCAGAAGAAATGCCGTGAACGGAGGGAAATCCGGAGTTCTCAGCTCTTTGCGAAGGCAAAGGCAGACGTCGGAAATGTTTTCAAGGCGCTGCGCCCAAAAAGAGTCCGATACAAGCGCGGAGGCGCAGAGCAGAAGCCGCTTGCCCATAAATCCCGGATATGCCGACAGGCGTTCTTTAATTGAAAAGCACATCGCGCTCAGTGCGTCCGGGTCGATTTCCGCGCCGGCGGCAGTGAAAACCGCGGCGCAAAGGCGAAACGAGCCGCCGTCGGCAAAGGCGGAAAATTCGTTTTTCAGTATCAGGTAGTTTTTTTCAAAAAGACCGGCCGGGTCTTTCGGGTCGGACATTGGCTTTTCCGCCTTTCAGGGAAGATTTTTCACGGGACAATGCCGCAGATGCTGCGGACGATCTTTCCGGCCATGAGAAGTCCCGCCGCAGAAGGGACGAAAGACACGCTTCCGGGACAGGTCCCACCCTTTGGGCGCAGGGGAGTTTCCTCGGAAAAAACCACGTCAAGGGACTCCACCCCGGCTTTTCGGAGCTTTGCGCGCACTGAACGGGCAAGGGGACAGCCGGAGGTTTTGTATATGTCGGTGAGGCGCAGCTTTTCGGGATAGAGACGGTTTCCGCAGCCCATTGCGGAGACGATCGGAATTTCTGATTTTTTGCAGAAGCTTATGATCTCAAGCTTTGCAGGAACGTCGTCGATGCAGTCCGCAACATAGCTGTAACCGCCGAGAAAATCCAGAGAGTCCCCGGGGCGTATGAAACGGTCGACGGGGACGAGCTCGATTTCGGGATTTATGCTTTTCAAACGCCGGAAAACAACGCCGCATTTTTTCAGGCCGACTGTGGAATCGAGAGCACAGAGCTGGCGGTTTACGTTCGTAATGCTGACGCAGTCCCCGTCGCAGATCAGCATTTTCCCGACGCCTGCGCGGCAGAGGGCCTCCGCGCACCAGGAGCCGACTCCGCCGAGTCCGAAAACTGCGACGGAAGCGCTTTTGAGAAGTTCGACTCCCGGCCCCAGGAGCATTTCCGTGCGCTGTGTAAAGCTTTCAGCCATGGCCGTCAATAAGGTGAAACTCCGGAGATGGACTCGTCGTTTTCAACCATGGAGGCAACGGAAATCGTCTCATAGCTGTCGCTGTCGCGGCGGACGATGACGGTTTCGATTCCGGCGTTGATGATAAACCGGCGGCACAGCACGCACGGAGATGCGCCGGGAACGTAGCTTCCGTCCATTTCCTTTCCCACCAGATAAAGCGTCGCGCCGAGCATTTCCTCCCGGGAAGCGGAGATTATGGCGTTTTGCTCCGCGTGGACGGAGCGGCAGAGCTCATATCTTTCGCCGCGGGGGACGGCAAGCCTGTTTCGCGCGCACTCTCCGATGTCGCAGCAGTTCTTCCGTCCCCGAGGGGCTCCGGCATACCCGGTGGAGATGATCTGGTCGTTTTTGACGATTATCGCGCCGTAGTTCCTCCGAAGGCAGGTGCCCCGTTCGCTGACGGTCTCTGCGATGTCAAGGTAGTAATTTGTTTTGTCCCGTCTCATATGTCTGTATACCTCTCTGGCTGTTTTTTGTTTCCGGGGCGAGAATCCCGCCGGTCATCCGGTATATGTCGGAGGCGCGGGCGGCAACTTCAGGTGAATGCGTTATCAGGAGCAGCGTGACGCCGCGCCGGTTTTGTTCTTCGAGTATTTCCATGATCTGTGCGGAAGATGCCTCGTCCAGGTTTCCCGTGGGTTCGTCGGCGAGTATGAGCTCCGGGGAGCCGGCAATGGCGCGGGCGATCGCAACGCGCTGCTGCTGGCCGCCGGACATCTCTCCCGGAAGATGCCTGAGCCTGTCGGCAAGACCGACGGCCTCGAGAGCGTCACAGGCAAGCCTTCGGCGCTTTGAGCGGCTTACTCCGCGGAACACAAGGCCGAGCTCCACGTTTTCCTCCGCGGAAAGACGGGGAACCAGATTGTAATTCTGAAAGACAAATCCGATAAGCCGCGCTCTCAGGGAGGAAAGCTCTCTGTCGGAAAGACGGGAGACGTCGCGCCCGGAAAGCAGATATCTTCCGCTGTCGGGCCTGTCGAGGAGGCCGAGAACGTTCAGAAGCGTCGATTTCCCGGAGCCCGAGCTTCCGACGACGGCGGCAAACCCGCCCCGCGGCACACACAGCGAGACGCGGTTCAATGCAGTCACGCTTGAATCCGGGAGAGTATAGCTTTTGCAGAGACGGTCGGCAGCGATCATTTGAATTTCCCCTTCTCAAAAAACATTCACTCGTATTTTGAGAAGGGGAAGCGCGGTTTATCCGTAAAAAATTTTTAATTCAGCGGACAAGAGAGGCGAGCTTTTCGGCGCAGTCGGTCTTTTCCCAGGGGAGGGAAAGCTCGTTCCTTCCGAAATGTCCGAAAGAGGAAACGCTGTGATAGATCGGAGCTTTAAGGCCGAGATTTTCGATTATTGCCGCGGGACGGAAATCAAAAACCTCGGAAACAAGCGCGGAAAGCTTTTCGTCGGAGAGCTTTCCCGTGCCGAAGGAGTTTGCCGTGAGCATGAGCGGACGGGCGACGCCGATGGCGTAGGCCACGGAGATTTCACAGGCGTCGGCCAGTCCGGCGGCGACGACGTTCTTTGCGGCGTAGCGCGCCATATAGGCGGCGGAACGGTCGACCTTCGTCGGGTCCTTTCCGGAGAAGGCGCCGCCGCCGTGCTTGATATATCCGCCGTAGGTGTCGGCGATTATCTTTCTTCCGGTCAGTCCGGTGTCGCCCATGGGGCCGCCGATCACGAAGCGCCCGGTGGGATTGATGAAAAATTCGGTTTTCGGGGAAATGAGCTCCGGGGGGATGGCCTTTTTGACCACTTCCTCCATTATGGCATCTCTGAGCGTTTCGGCGGACACCTCGGCGCTGTGCTGGGTGGATACCACGACGCTGTTGCAGAATTCCGGAGCGCTTTCGCCGTAGGTCAGGGTGATCTGCGCCTTTCCGTCCGGATAAACAAAGGGGAGGAGACCGCTTTTTCTGACTTCGGAGAGGCGGCGGGTGAGCTTGTGCGCATAGCAGATGGGCGCGGGCATGAGCTCCGGAGTTTCGCTGCAGGCAAAGCCGAACATCATTCCCTGATCCCCGGCGCCGACGACGTCGAATCTGTCTCCGGTTCCGGCGCGGCTCTCGATGCTCTCGCTGACGCCCATGTTGATGTCCGGGGACTGGCGGTCGAGCGTGGTGAGTATGGAGCAGGTGTTTGCGTTGAAGCCCTTTTCGTCGCTGTCATAGCCGATGTCGAGAATTGTCTTTCTTGCGACAGCCTGAACGTCCACATTGGCGTTTGCGGTGATCTCGCCCATGACGACCGCCATTCCGGTGGTGGCGCAGGTCTCGCAGGCGACGTGAGCGTTTTTGTCCTGGGACAGGAAGGCGTCAAGGACGGCGTCGGATACCGCGTCGCAGACTTTGTCGGGATGTCCCTCTGCGGGTGATTCGGATGTGAAGATTCTGTAAAGCATTTTTTTGACCCCGTATGTAAAAAATCTCTATAAAGCGCTTTTGCGACAGAAAAAAGGAAAAGCTTCGAAAACAAAACTCCCGTCATCGTTGTGACGGGAGCATAGTTTCTTATGCAGCCCATCATTCAAGCATTAGCACCTTGCAAAAACGCAGGTTGCTGTGTGGTCGCGGAGCTTGACTCTCGCACACTCTTTATAGGCAGTTTATATTATATCATGTGTCAAACAGTCTGTCAACAGGAAATATTCCGGAGCGCGAAAAACATATTGCCTTAACAGAACAAATGTGCTATAATACAGAAAACGAACAAATGTGCTGAGGTGGCGGGTATGCGGCTGGCGGAAAAACTGGAAATACTGGGGGAGGCTGCGAGGTACGACGCCTCCTGCGCGTCTTCCGGAAGCGGAAGACAGGGGAAGCGCGGAGGGCTCGGAAACGCGCACATGGCGGGGATCTGTCACACCTGGGCCGAGGACGGGCGCTGTGTTTCGCTTTTGAAGATACTTCTGTCCAACGACTGCGTTTTCGACTGTGCGTACTGTGCGAACCGAAGGACCGCGGACATACGCCGCGCCTCGTTCACACCGGAGGAAGTCGCAAATCTTACGGCGGAATTCTACCGCAGAAATTACATCGAAGGGCTTTTCCTGAGCTCGGCGGTCATCGGCACTCCGGACAAAACGATGGAGCTCATGCTTTCCGCGCTGAAAATCCTGCGCGGGAAATACGGCTTCTGCGGATATATTCACGTGAAAGTGATCCCGGGCGCGTCGAAAGAGCTGATTTCCCAGGTCGGGCTTTTCGCCGACAGGGTCAGTGTGAACATCGAGCTTCCCAGCGAGGCCGGGCTGAAGCTCCTCGCGCCCCAGAAGACGAAGGAGCGCATCGTTGTTCCCATGGAGAGCATTCGGCTTTTGAAGGAGCAGAACGGCGAGGAGAGGAAGCTTTTCAAAAGCGCGCCGCTTTTTGCGCCGGCCGGACAGAGCACACAGATGATCGTCGGGGCAACTCGCGACAGCGACAGGCAGATTCTGACGCTCAGCTCGGCGCTTTATGCAAAGTATTCGATGAAGCGGGTGTATTTCAGCGCCTACGTCCCGGTGGGAAACCATCCCTCGCTTCCGCCGCCGGAGGTGAAAGCTCCTCTGCGCCGGGAGCACAGGCTTTATCAGGCGGACTGGCTGATGCGTTTTTACAGCTTTTCCGCGGAGGAGATCACGGAAAACGGGGATCAGCTCGACCTTGACCTCGATCCGAAGTGCGCCTGGGCGGTGAGGCATCCGGAGAACTTTCCCGTCGACGTGAACACCGCCGATTACCGGGAGCTTCTCCGTGTTCCGGGGATCGGCGTCCGGAGCGCAAGGCGCATTCTCGCCGCGAGAAAAACAAAAAAGCTTGATATCGGTGATCTGAGAAAGCTCGGCGCGGTGACAAAGCGCGCCGTGTATTTCACCTCTTTCGGCGGCAGGTTTTACGGCCTTCGAAGCGACAGCCGCGCCCTTCTGCGGGCCCAGCTTTCCGACGAACAGGTAAATTCGCTTCAGATGACTCTTGACGAGAGCGTTCCGCTCATCTCTGTGTCAATGGCGGGGCTTCCGGCGCTCGGGGGAGGCATCGGATGACGGTTTTTGAATACGACGGAAGCTATGAAGGTTTTCTCAGCGCGGTTTTTGAGGCATATCTCCGCGCGTGTGCCGGAGACTGTGAGATACAGCGGACGGGAAACCTGGCGGGGCTGGCGCTTGGGGGGATATGCAGTGTCGTCTCCGACAAAAAGCGGGCTGAAAGGGTCGAAAAAAAGCTGTGCTCGCTGAGCTGCGGCCGCGTGCTTTACAAGGCATGGCTGTCCGGGGAAGAAAACATCGAAAACGATATGCTCGCCTGCATCCGCATTGCTCTTGAAAGGGGAAGCGCGCCCTGGGGTATGCGGACGGAAAACTGTGTCAGCCGCGTCTGCGGGGCGGCAGGAAGGGTGGGAACGGAAGCGCACAGGTACCTGCAGTTTGTGCGCTTTGCCTGTGTTTCCGAAGAACCCCCGGTATATGCCGCGGATATCGAGCCGAAATACGATATTCTTCCGATGCTCGGAAACCATTTTTCAAAGCGCTTTTCCTCCCAGTGCTTTGTCATAAGGGACAGAAGCTTTAACCAGACTCTCGTCTGGGATATGCGTTCATGGTACATTTCCTCGGACCCGGAGCTTCTCCGGATACCGCTTCACGGCGATTCGGAGTTTCAGGAGATGTGGAAAGGGTATTTCCGCGCGGTGGCGATACCCTGGAGAAGAAACAAAAAACTCCAGGCTCAGTTTGTTCCTCAGAGATTTCGCCGCTATCTGACGGAATTCGGCTGAACTTTGGGACATAAATACGCGTAACCGCGCCATATTGTGAACAGAAATACTCTTGCAAAAATCTGATTTTGTGGTATCATATATACGGGCGCAGTTATGCGCGCGTGATACGTTTGCGGGAGGCGGGAAGACGGCATGGCGTTGTACTTTGAACGGGTCGTTACGCTTATAAAAAATGCGATAGATCTTCTGCGGTGGCAGGACATAGTCGATATGCTGATCATCGCAATTCTCCTTTACAAAATCCTGATGTTCATCCGCGAATCAAGTGCGGCACAGGTCATAAAAGGCATTGTCGGCATCATTATTGCCACGCAGATACTGAGTCTTCTTCAGCTGAAGGTTTCGCATTTTCTGTTTTCCTCCGCGCTTCAGATCGGAATCATTGCGCTCATAATCCTTTTCCAGCCGGAGCTTCGGCGTATGCTTGACTCTGTCGGCAGGAGGCGGTTTTCAAAGATCTTCAAAAAAATCGACGAGCAGGAAAACGCGCTTGCGCTCCGCTCGATCGCTCTTCTGACGGAAGCTGCCGAAAAGCTCAGCGAGACGAGAACGGGCGCCCTCATATGCATCGAGCGCCAGAACCGTCTCGGAGACATAATGAAAACGGGAACGCTCGTCAACGCCGATATTTCGGTTGAACTTCTGACAAACATATTCTACGACAAAGCCCCTCTGCACGACGGAGCGCTTATCGTGAAGGACTGGCGGATCGCGGCGGCCGGCTGCCGCCTGCCGCTGAGCGAAAACAAGTCCATAAGCCGCGACCTCGGAATGAGGCACCGCGCCGGTCTGGGGCTCAGCGAAGTGACGGACTCTTTCGTGCTTATCGTTTCGGAGGAGACCGGCGGGATCACCGTTGCGGAGGGCGGCATTTTGAAAAGAAACCTGACGCCTGCGATGCTGAACTCCCTTTTAAAACTCGAGTTCGTATCCGAGAGCCCGGAAAAGCAGTCGATCACCCGCTTTTTCAGCTTTAAGAAATCGAAAAAAGACGATGGTGAAAATTGAGCGAAAGGAGATGCCGTCAGAGTGCTCACACTGCTGAAAAAACTTAAAGTCCGGAATATTCCGCTGCTTATAATCTCCTGCGTCGCCAGCGTAGTCATTTGGTTTGTGGTAATGAGCACGATAAACCCCGAGATGACGATACGTTTTCAGGATATCGACGTTAAGATCCAGGGAACGACGATGCTTTACGAAAGACTCGGATACACCATTCTTTCAGACACGAATTTTTCCTTTGACATTGAGCTCTCCGGGCCGCGGAACCTCATTCTGAAGCTCAAGCGCAGCGATATTGACATTGTCTGCGATGTTTCGAACGTCACCGGGAGCGGTGAAAAGCGCATACAGTGCTCCATAACGACGCCGTACAACGACATAAGCGTCGACAACCAGAACGATCTTGTCGTTACCCTCGAAGTCGACAAAATCATCGAAGAGGAAAAAAGCCTCCGCTACGAGCTGACCGGGGAACTTTCGTCGGAATACACGGTCGGGGACCCTTCGCTCTCTTCGGAAAAAATAATCGTCAGCGGCCCGGCGACGGAGCTTTCGAAAATATCGTACGGACTTATTTCCGCGGACATCACCGGGCTTGAAGACACGACTTCCATGAGCCTTCCGGTTGCCCTTATCGGCGATTCCGGAGAGCCTGTGGAGCTTCGCTATACTCAGCAGATCACAAAAACCGCGGACATCAGCATTCCTGTTTACCTCATCAGGGAAGTCCCGCTGACCATCCGCTTCAACAGCGGAGGAGGGCTTACCTCCGATGAAGTGGACTATAAGATCACGCCCCAGAAGGTGACTCTCGTGGGCGAACGGGCGGTGCTTTCGGAAATTGAGTATATCTCTTTGGGAAGCGTGGATCTTGACGGCATCGGAGACGGCATAATCACCGAAAAGGAGTTTTTGCCGCCCTCCGGAACACGGTGTCTGACCGACCGCTCGAGCGCCACCGTCGAGGTGAACGTAAAGGACATTGAGACGCGAACCTTCCGCATAAACAAGATAATGCTTATCGGCTCCATCGAGGGATTTGACTCGAAGGTCACGACCGACTACGTGAACGTGCGTCTTCGCGGCAACGCAAAGGTGCTCGACGCCATAACCGCGGACGATTTTACCGTCTCGGTTTCTTTGGAAAATGTTTTGCCGCAGGCCGGAAATCACTTCGTGAACGCAGCGGTGTCCTTCCTTCCGACCGTTAACGCCGAGATTATCGAATCAAATTACACCGTTACGGTAAACCTTCGCAAGACCGGAACGACGGAATAGTGTGAGCCGGATGACAGTTATCGTTTCGGGCATATCGCTGCCCTGGGGAGAAAACAGAGAGTACGCCATAAAAAACGCCGCAAAGCTTTGCGGCGTTTCTCTTGATGCAAAAATCACGGCGGAAATATGCCGTGAAGCTCTGGACGCCCGCCGCGGAAGGCTTACCTCCGTGTACTCCGTGAAGATTTCGGGACTTTCGGAAAAGCTGGGAAAGTCCCTGTGCGAAAAAAGCGACAGGATCCGACCCTGTACCGACACGACTCTGGACGAGCTGATCGCCTCGGCGGCTCCGGTGAAAAGCCGGCTGCGTCCCGTCGTAGTTGGGCTTGGCCCTGCCGGGATGTTTGCCGCGCTTACGCTGGCGCGGATGGGCCTGCGCCCGATCGTGCTGGAGCGCGGAAAGCCAGTCGCGGAGAGGGACGGGGACGTGGAGCTCTTTGTCAAAGAGCGGAAGCTCGACCCCGAATCGAACATACAGTTCGGAGAAGGCGGCGCGGGAGCGTATTCCGACGGGAAACTGACCACGAGAATAAGTGATCCGATCTGTTCCGCCGTGCTCGGCGAGCTTGTCAGCCACGGTGCGCCGAAAGACACGCTTTACCGCGCCCGTCCCCATATCGGCACCGACCTTTTGAAAAAGGTGGTTTCCGAAATCGACAAAGAAACGCTTCGGCTCGGCGGAGAGATACGGTGGGAAACCCCCTGCACGGGGTTCACGGCGAGGAACGGAAAGCTTTCGGCCGTCAGGACGCCGGACGGGGAGATAGAATGCTCTGCGGCGGTTTTTGCCGTGGGGCACAGCGCGAGGGACACTTTTTCCCGTCTTCTTGACGACGGACTCGTGATCGTGCCAAAGAGCTTTGCGGTCGGAGTCAGAATCGAGCATCTGCAGAGCGATATCGACCGCGCGATGTACGGGAGCTTTGCCGGAGCAAAGGATCTCGGCGCGGCGGAATACTTTGTTTCAAACCGGGAAGGGGACAGGGGATGTTTTTCCTTCTGTATGTGCCCCGGAGGGGAAGTCTGCGCCGCGGCAAGCGTTCCCGGAACTGTCGTCACGAACGGCATGAGCTATCACGCGCGAAACGGCGTGAACGGGAACGCAGCAATTGCCGTAAGTGCGGACGCGGGCAGCTTTGCGCCCGGACCCCTGGGCGGAGTTTTGCTTTCTCAGGAGCTCGAGGAGAAGGCATATCTGCTCGGCGGAGGGGATTACACCGCGCCGGCGCAGCTTGTCAAAGATTTTCTGGCGGGAAAAAACAGCTCTGCCTCCGGAAGAATCGCCCCGTCATATCCGCTCGGTGTGAAATTCGGCTCGGTGGAGCCCCTTCTTCCGCCGGGAGGCGCGGAGCTTATGCGGCGTTCTTTGGAAAAATTTGCGCGAAGCTTCCGTTTTTTCGGAGACGGGGATGCGGTTTTGACCGGGCCGGAGACGAGAACCTCGTCGCCGGTGAGAATGACCAGAAATCCGGAGGGCGAGTCGGTCGGAGTGGCGGGAATTTTTCCCTGCGGAGAAGGCGCCGGATATGCCGGGGGCATCATGAGCGCCGCGGTGGACGGGATCAGACAGGCCCTTGCCCTCGCCGGAAAACTTCGGTAAATTCCGGGAAATAAGAATACACGCCGTAAAGCCCGACATCTCGCGGTGATGCCGGGCTTTTTTGCATGGACAGCCGAAAAAAACAGGAAAAGAAAGCTCGGGATTTGTACCCGCAAAGAGGGAAAAGGGCGCCGCCGGGAAAGCGTTCCGGCCGTTAAGATATGAATTTTTCCCGGGGGGGCGAAATGTTCAAAAAAATTTGCCGTTATTTTTTTCGGAAAGTGTAACCCTGGCGCTCAAAACGGTGCTTATGTGGACGAAGGCCCTTCAATACGGGAAAAAAGGAGATGAGACTTCTGGAAGACAACGGAATCGTTGAACTGTATTTGCTGCGTGACGAGGCAGCGATCAGACAGACCGCGGAAAAATACGGAAGCCGCCTGCGCTCGCTGGCATACGGAATTGTCGGCGACCGGCAGACCGCCGAGGAATGCGAAAGCGATACTTATCTGGAGGCGTGGAACACCATTCCGCCCCACGAGCCGAGAAGCTATTTTTATGCGTTCCTTGCCCGGATCACCCGTCATATCTCTTTGAATTGCTGCCGCGACCGCTCGCGGCTCAAACGCAGCGCGTTTATATGCGAACTCAGCGAAGAGATGGAACAGTGTATTCCCGCACCAGATGATGTTGAGTGCCGCATGGACGATATGGCGCTTGGCGAAATACTCAACGGTTTTCTCAGCCAGCTTGATGGGGAAAAAAGAAATGTTTTCATTCGCCGTTACTGGTATCTGGATTCCATTGCCGATATCTCCAAACGCTTCAATTTGTCTGAAAGCAAAGTTAAAACCATGCTCTGCCGCTTGCGAAGCCGGCTCAGAGAGCATCTTGAAAAGGGAGGCTGCACTTTATGAGAGGAAATGAATTTTTGGATAAGATGGAGCTTGTTGATCCTGCCTATGTCAAAGCGGCAGACGAAAAACCCAAACCCCGGAAAAGCGCATGGCTCAATTGGGGGGCCTTGGCTGCCTGTCTGTGCCTTGTCATCGGAGCGTTTGCGGTGATCTTGCGATTTGGCAAAGGCCCCGCCGGGCCGCAGTCCGGGGAACTCGTCCTTTCCGAAAGAACCACCGCAAAAGTATCTTACGGATATGAGGGAGGGACAGAATCTACGGTCAAGGGCGACCTGGAATATCTAACCGAGGAAGAGATGTTCGGACAGGAAAATATGTACGTTTTCCGGGGCAGGGTAAGCGGATTGACAAACGTGACGGTTGATTTCAACGGAGAAAAAGAAGCTCGGTGCATTGCCTCCGTCGAAGTTGGAAAA
>JAEDMJ010000077.1 GCA_016303065.1 Clostridiales bacterium | reverse complement strand
TTTGAATGGAAAGGGTCAGGTGCTTTTTGCGTTTGACATAGCCGCCGAGCACGGCAATTTTGGACAAAATGGCATTGCCTTTTTCCGCGTCGCCGTCAGATAGCTCGTACTCCTTCATCAGCCGCGCAATGCGGTCGATCTGTTTTTGGGTGGAGGCGGTCAGCAGGTCGTACAGCCGGTTCTGCTCCGCCGTCACCTTGCGGTCCTTTTCCAGCACATACTCATGCCTCAGCATGGCGGTGCGTTCTTCCAGTTCTTCCTTGGTCTCGGTCAGCTCACGGCGCAGATTGATCAGTTCGGATATATCCTCCGTCCAGACCGTATAGCCGCCGCCGATGGGAGCCGTGTGCAGCAGTTTTCCTTCGGAAAGGACGACGGGAGCGTTAAGTGCCTGTTTTATTTGCTCCACCGGCATCGGCTCGGCAGAAGCGGAAGCATACCGGACTTCAAAGTTTTCGTCAACGATCTGAGCGCTGCTGCCGACGGAAGCCTCAAACATTTCGTCATACCGCGTGTTGGTGGGAAGCAGTCCGCAATAGATACAGCATTCCAGTACAGCGGCAAACAGCAGCGAACACGCAGAGGACAGGTCTCCTGCAAGAAATTTCGTAACAGGATTCTCAACCATATAGGTAATAATATAGCAAATCGTCAGAACTAAGGTTGCAATCAAAGGTGCGTAGGCACGGGGCTTTCGCTTTATCTTGCCGCCGGAATACATCACATAAAACGAAGCTAACGTGCAAAGCGCAAACCAGCCGAACACCAGGAAATATCCGATACCGTGTTGATAGTTGTCCGGTGAAAAAACACGCTGAGGGAAGGAAAAGGCGAACTCGTGAAGGTCATTCGTCATAATCATCAGGAAAAGTAAAGCGGCGGGGATATACAGCAGCTTAACCTGCCACTTCAGCTTGTAATCCTCCGTTTTTCCGATAAACAGGGAGGCAAACAGCATATACAGAGGGATCCCGATCAGCGGCAGATAATACAGATACCAGAGATACCGGATGGCATTTACATCCGTGCAAATGTAATACTTCATAACCTTAAAGTTCAGCCAAAGTGTCATCAGGGCGACAATGCCGCACAGATAATGCCTCGCCTGCTTCTGAACCACTCTCCGGTACAGGGAAAAGCCCCATGCCGCGATCAGCCCGATATGGAGCAGGGAGCGGATAAAGTCAGTGAACAGCACACCGTCAGAGGGGTTTTGATTGTTGACAAGCCGGATCACGGCGGCTGTCACAACGACGGCAGCCACAACGATACAGACTGCCTTATTGTTCCTGGCTTTCACTTTCCTCCGCTCCTTTCCGTAAAACCCGTGCCGACACGGGACTCTCTCTTCGTTTTTTCTCTTTTTCCCGGAGCCAATGTCCTCCGGCACAAATGTATGCATTAGATTATAGCACATGGCTTTGATTTTTTCCACCCCGCTTTTTTTATTTGCCGTGCCGCCAGGCGGGAATGGCTTAACCGGAATAAAACCGGAGACCGGGCAGACGAAAAGCCGCCCCGCAGCTTTTCGTCTGCCCGTGACGGCTGCGCTTTTTGGGCGGGTTTGGGCACGAAAAAAAAAGCGCGGACCGAAAATTCCGGTTCGCGCTTTTTGTGTAAAAGCCGGAGCTTTTGTCTCAGCTTCGCTTCATCTCGCTTGTCAGAGACATCTCGTAAAGCTCGGCGTATCTTCCGCCCCGCCGCATAAGCTCGCTGTGGCATCCGCGTTCGACGATGCGCCCGTGGTCGAGAACGCATATCAGGTCGTAGCCGACGATGGTGGCAAGCCTGTGGGCAATGGTGATGGTCGTGTGCTGATTTGAAACAGTCTCCATCGCCTTTGAAAGCGCCGCTTCCGTCTCCGTGTCAATGCTTGCCGTGGCCTCGTCAAGGACGAGCACGGCGGGCTTCACGGCAACGGCGCGGGCAAAGGCGATAAGCTGACGCTGGCCGGCGGAAAACTCCGCTCCGCGTTCGGCGACATGCGTCTTGCTGCCTTCGGGAAGGCTGTTTATGAACGAATCCGCATTGACGGTCTTTATCGCCTCCTGAATATCCTCGTCGGTTATGGAGTCTTCGTTGAGGCGGATATTGTAATCAATATCTCCGGTGAACATGAAGACGTCCTGCTGCACAACGGACACCGCGCGCCTGAGCGATGTGAGGTTGTATTCCCGGATATCCACTCCGTCCAGAAGGATCTGACCCTTCTGGATGTCGTAAAACCTGGCGAGAAGAGAAATTATCGTCGACTTTCCGGAACCCGTGGAGCCCACAAAGGCGACCCGCTGTCCCGGTTCGACGGTAAAGCTCACGTCCTTCAAAACCCAGTTTTCACCGACATATGCAAACCAGACGTTTTTGAACTCGATGCGCCCGGTGAAGTTTTCAAGCTCTTTTCCGGAGTCAAGATCCTCAAGCGTCGCAGTCTTGTCCATAATGTCGTATATGCGGTCGCCTGAAATGAGCGCCGACTGGATCGACGTGAACTGTTCGACGAGATTTGAAATCGGATCGAAAAGCTGCTGGATATACTCGACAAAGGCGTAAAGCGTACCGATAAGCACCGTGCCGCCGAAGACCTTCGGCCCGAAAATCATGAGGATGTAGGCAATGGCCAAACGCGAGAGCATATTCATGATCGGGTTTGAAAGACTGTTCAGAGTGAGCTCGATTATGCCGAGGCGGTAGTATTCCTGGCCGATCTCCCTGTACTCTTCGTTCTTTTTCTTTTCGCGGCAGTATATCTGAACCATTTTCATTCCGGTGATGTTTTCGGCAAGAAAACCGTTCAGATGCGAAAGCTGTGCCTTAAGCTTTATAAAGTTCTTTCTCGAAAGATAGCGGTAAACGACTGTCAGCGCCACAATGACCGGAATGCAGAGGAAGGCCCAAAGCGCCATGTGCACGTCGAGTATAAGCATTGCCGCCATAAGCTCGACAATCAGCAGCACATCCTTGATGAACTGGATGACGATGCTTGAAAACAGGTCGCTGAGCGATTCAACGTCGCTGTTGATGCGCGTAAGAAGCCGCCCCGAAGAGTTCTGGTCAAAAAAGCTCATGTTCATGCTCTGGATGTGGGCGAAAAGCCTGGTGCGCATGCGGTGCATGATCCGCTGTCCCAGCGCGGCAAGAGTGAGATGCTGGAAATAGTCGCAGAGAACGCCCGCCAGCACCACCGCGAAGTAGAAGACGGAGAGCCAGGCGATCTCCCTGATGTTCGGAAAATCGGTTTCAAGGTTCTGGTCTATGACAAGCTTCAGAATATAGGGCTTTATGACCGTTACAAGGCTTGTCAGGACTGTAAGCAGCGCCGCCAGAGACGCAAGCGGTATCTGGTATCTGATGTTTGAAAGAAGCCGCCAGAGAGTTCTGCGCTTTTTCCCCTCGTATTCACTGATACGGCCTTCCCGCTCCGCATTGTCCACAGTTTTCTGAGTCTCTTTTTTCACGGTCTTCCCCCCTTTTTCACAACAGAAAGACTTGTTTTTCTCACTGTCCGACACCGCCTTCCGTGATCTCAAGCAGACGGTTGTATTCCGGAGAGGTCCGCATAAGCTCCTCGTGGGTCCCAAGGGCCGCAACGCTTCCGTCTTCGTTCAAAAGCATGATCCGGTCGGCAAGGCTTGCCGCGTTGATACGGTGCGTCACGATGATCGTCGTACTGCCGCGGAGATACTCCCGGAGGTTTCCGATTATCTCGTGCTCCGTCTCCGCGTCGACCGCAGAGAGACAGTCGTCAAGCAGCAGCAGGGACGGATGACGGGCCAGAGCGCGGGCAATCGAGACCCTCTGCTTCTGGCCTCCGGAAAGAGTCATTCCCCTCTCTCCGACGACCGTGCCGTAGCCCTTTTCAAACTCCATTATATTGTCATGGATGACTGCCGCTTTGGCCGCGGCCATCGCCTCCTCCTCGCTGACAGAGTCGTCGTAAAAGCGGATATTGTCCATAATGGAGTCCGAAAAGAGGAATGTGTCCTGCGGAACATATCCCACCGACGAGCGCAGAGTTTTCAGGGGTATATGTTCGATCGGTTTTCCCGAGACAAGAATGCTGCCCCTCGGGGGATTCCACATCCTCATCAAAAGCGCAAGCAGAGTCGACTTTCCGCACCCCGTCGGCCCCATGACCGCAAGAACTCCTCCGCTGGGAAGCCTGAAGCTGACGTTCTTCAAAACGTCGACGTCCGTCTCGGGATACCTGAAGGTGAGATCTCTGACCTCAAGGTCCATATCCTCGATTTCCGTAAGCGACATATCCGCCCGGTCGTCCGTTATGGCCGGTTCCGCGGTAAGGATCGTGTCCATTCTCTGTATGCTGACGAT
>JAEDMJ010000009.1 GCA_016303065.1 Clostridiales bacterium | reverse complement strand
TCGACTACTGCCTGCCGCTCATCCAGGGCGAGACCGGCATGGTCAAGGAAGACGGGCTTCCGAGATTCGTCCGCCTCAAGAAAGTCATCGCAAAGTAAGATATTTTCCAAAAAACAATATTATTCTCCGGGACAGGCCCTGTCCCGGAGAATATTTTTTCTGCATCCGTTTTGAGTTCTTTCACCGGCGCAATATCCCCCGGTCCCCGGCAAAAAAGCCCGGCGGGCATCCGTGCGCATCGTTTTCCCCCTTCCTCTGCGAACAAAGCAAACGCGCCCTGACAAAAGCGGCTTTGCAGGGCTTTTTTCTGACATTCCCATACAAATACGGTTGATTGCCGGGCGCTTATCTGATATAATATTTCTGCAAAAAAAGCTGCCCCGCAGTAATATATAACCGAAACCGAGGGATGTAAAATGGTCTGGAGCAGGGAAAAAGCCTGGGAATGGTACAACTCCCGCCCATGGATCCGCGGCTGCAACTTTATGGGAAGCGACTGTGCAAACCGCGTCGATCAATGGCAAAGCTACGGCTTTGAGAAGCGCCTTATAACCGCCGGCAGAGAATTTAAGGCTGCTGCGGATTTAGGGTTTAACAGCGTGCGTTTGATACTCCAGTTTGAGGTCTGGGACAGGGAACACGACGTTTTCATGCGGAACTTTGACCGCTATCTCTCTGCGGCTTACAGTCACGGCATAAGCTCCATGATATGCTTCGGGAACGACTGTGCGGTTCCGAAGGACGCTTACAGGGAGCCTGAGCTGGGCGAACAAACCGTAGAACCCGGCTGGCACGGCGGCCGACGCAGCTCCCCCCACGGAAAACTTGACGGCTCCGGATACAGTATTCTTGACGATCCGGACAAAAACGAACGCTTTTGTGAGATGATACGCGAAATCGTCACGAAATATGCGCATGACGAGCGCGTTTGTATCTGGGACATCTTTAATGAACCCGGAAACAGCAGGCGCGGCAGCAAAAGCCTCCGATATATGGAGCATTTTTTCGAGATTGCCCGCGCGGCCAATCCCTGCCAGCCGCTTACGGCCGGCATTTGGCAGTCTAATTCGGCCATCGCCGGAAAAATGCCTGAAATCGAAAGGTGCGCGGCGGAGCTTTCCGACGTCATCAGCTTCCATTGCTACGAAAGGCTTCCGGAAACCGTCCTCCTCCTCGACATTTTAGAGGATTACGGCAGACCCCTTATCTGCAGCGAGTGGCTTTTGCGGATCACGGGCCAGAGCGTGCAGAGTATCTTTCCGCTCTTTTACTCAAAAAGAATCGCCTGCTATAACTGGGGGCTCGTAGCCGGAAAATACCAGACCTACGAGCCGTGGAATATGCTCTGGGAGCAATACGACCGCGGAGAGGGAGGCAGCCTTGACTTTACCAAGTGGCAGCACGACCTTCTCCGGCCCAATCTCCGCCCGTATGACCCCGTGGAAACCGAGCTGATAAAGCGTCTGTGCGATGCGGCAGACAAGAAATTCGATAAAAAAGGAGCGTAAAAAAATTATGGAATACAAAATCTCTTCCGGCGGTTTTACCGCCGCGGTAAACACCCGCGGAGCAGAGCTCACGTCGTTTTCCGACGGAAAAAGCGAATATATCTGGACCGGAGATCCCGCTTTCTGGAGCGGACACAATCCCAACCTTTTCCCGGTCATCGGCCGGATGAAAAACGGCGAAGTCGCTTTTGGCGGCGTCAAACACGAAATGTCAAAGCACGGCTTTGCCCGCGGCGCGGAATTTTGCCTTACCGAAATAAGCCCCGACAGCGTCTCCCTGTCCCTGGGCGCAAACGAAGATACAAAAAAGGCCTTCCCCTTTGATTTTGTTCTAACAATTACCCACAAAGTTTTTCCCGGCGGATTTTCCACGAAGTATTCCGTCAAAAACACGGATGAAAAGCCCCTTGTATTCACCGTCGGCGGCCACACGGGAATAAATCTCCCCGCCCTCGGCGCCCGCAGCGTCGACGGCTGCGCCCTCATCTTTGACTCGGAGGAAAACGCGACCGTTTGGTACGGCGACGAAAACCTCTTTGTGCGCGACGACTTTGTCCGCACCGACGTTCTCCGGGGAACGGACCGGATCGACCTCAATTACCCGCTCTTTGACGGCGACGCTCTCATCATCGGAAATATGCGCTCCCACAGCGTGCGCCTTGCCGCCCCCTCCGGCCGCGCGGTTGAGATGGATTTTTCAGGATTCCCGGTTCTCGGCGTCTGGACTCCTCCCGGAAAGAAAGCGCCCTTCATCTGCCTTGAGCCCTGGCACGGACTTCCCGCAATGACTTTTGAATCCGGAGAATTTTCCGAAAAGCCCTATGTCATAACCGCCGCCCCCGGCGAAGAAAAATCACTGGGCTATTCGCTCAGGATCCTCTGATTTTCTCCGCTCCCGCCAACGGTATACGTACGCATACTGCCGGATACCGTGTTTTTTCAAAAATCAAAGCCCCGCAGACAAAAAAACAGGGAAACGCTGAAAAACGTTTCCCTGTTTTGGCTTTATGATTTCAGATCCGCTTTCCGCCGATCAAAACAAGGCTTATCCGTCCGGCGATATCCCCCCAAATCACCGCTCATAACCACAATTCCGGCGTCTTTTCCGAGCATAAAGTGAGTTAAAAATCTATTGACGTTCAGCTTTTTTTACCGTTATGACTTGTGAAGCAAGTTTCGTCAGCGAATCGGTATGAGAAATATAAACCACGGTTTGGCTTGATGAACCGATAAATTCCTTCAGCTTTTGTATGCTGTTTTCGTCCAGATTATTGCTCGGTTCATCCAATAATATAACACTGGCTTTCTTGAGAATTGCTCTTGAAAGTGAAATTCTCTGTTTTTCACCAACCGAAAGGCTGTCTTGCTTTACCGAGACGTCCCGGTCAGATAAGCAGGCAATACCCATGTCGTTCAAAACCCGCATTGCCTCTTCTTCGGAGGCCAAACCTCCGAAAGTAAGGTTTTCAAGAACGGTTCCGGGAAAAAGAAACGGTTCCTGCGTTGCCAGAGAAACCTGGCTCCGCAGGCTGTCAGGGAAAACCGAAGATATTTCAGTCCCATTGACCGCAATACTGCCTGTGTAGTCGGAATTCAGTCCGCAGAGTATGCGCAGCAGAGTGGATTTACCGCTTCCGTTTTCGCCGCACACCGCAACTTTTTCGCCACTCTTAACAGAAAAATCAAGCGGCTCAAAAACGGGGGTATCTCCGTATTTACACGATAAGCCCGCCGCCGAAAAGCTGTCAATTTTTTCAATCGTCCGCCCGCCGGGTTCCTCCGCATTATCATAAATCACATTCATTCTGTCAACCAGATTCTTAATTATTGGCCGTTCTTTTATTATATAGATAACGGAGCTGATAATGCTGTTGTATATCGTGGAAAAACCGAGCATTGCCGCAATAGTTCCGGGAGACGCGGAATTTCGTGAGACAAATACTGCCCCAACTATGATGATAACAACGCCTGAGAGCGAATCAATTGCAGATGAAAAAAACGATGTGACCGATGCCATAACCGTACTTTTCCTGCCGGTACGGTTATAGTAGCTGCGAAATTTTTCATCTATCCTTTTCAGCATTCCGCCCTCGATCCCAAGCATGACGGTGCAGTGCGGCCTGGATGTTATGTCCATCTCACATTTGCGGAGCCCTGTTGCATATTCCCGCGTTTCCTTATCATACTTTGCATTTAATTTCTTAACGGCAACAGGAATGAATAATCTTACCGCCGAAATTGCTATTGTGATCAATGTGTACTGCCAATTAAGGCCAAGAGATTTATACAGCAGATAAAAGCAAACGATGGGAAGAGAAACGACCTGGGTCATCATCTCCATCCATTCGAGTCTATAACTGTTTGGGTCATCCTCCAGACGCGCCTGGGCTTCGCCCACGCCCATTTTCATGGCCTCGTTGAATTTTTTCTGCAAAAACCGCCCCATTACCTTTCGATCATGGCATAAAGCCCGCTTTATTGTAAGCATATTGCAGATATAACTCATGATCGGGAAAATTACTACGGAGATGCAAACACCGAGCACAATTTTCCATGCGCCCGCTATAAGCGCGTCTTTGTTCAGCCCGAGAATCGCATCGGTAAATCCGGCGACAAGCGTTGTTATCCAAACGGAGAGCACGCCGGTCAGCGCTGTTTCAAGCGTACTGACGATCCACGCAGGTGCCATTGCCGAAAAACAGTCTCTTTTTACTTTTTTAACGCTATTTTTCAATTTTAATTCCCCCTTCTTCCAGCCTGTATATATTGCACGTCAGGCTGTCAAGCCGGTCGTCATGCGAAATTACAAGAGTCGCATCCGAGCGTTCGGCAAGTTTTCGGCACAGTGTCTCCTTTGCGGCAGAATCAAGCGAATTGCTCGGTTCATCCAAAATCAGCATTTTGGGATTTGAAGCGAACGCTATGGCAAGATAAACTTTCTTCCGCTCTCCTCCCGAAAGCTCCGATATGTTCGATGATTTGACCAGGGATTCGGTAAGCCCCCATTCTTCAAAATCCGAAATGCCCGGCTTGTGCCTGAGCATTTCGCACAGTTCCGCCGCCGTCATATTAAATACAATATCTTCCTGCGGCATATAGAACAGCGTATCTCCCCAAAATGACGGACTGTCCCCGTTAAAGACTATTGTTCCTTCCTGCACCGGCAACAGTCCCGTGATGACTCGTATGAGCGTTGTTTTACCGGCTCCGTTTTTTCCTTTCAGCAATGCAAGCTCGCCGTTTTTGATGTTCAAATTCAGATTGTTCAAAACCATGGAAGAATCATACGAATATGAGACGTTTTGTGCGGACATAGCGTAAGGTCCCGTATTAACACAATTGTGTGCGGCCCCACTGTCCGAAAACCACTTTGACAATCTTTCCTCGGATTTTTGAACGAGAGAGAATTCGGGAATGCAGTCAAATACGGCTTTGACGCTTCCGAACAGCCCGCCGGAAAGGGCGATAGCCTGTATTCCCGCTTCTATCGTTGACTGCCCGGCAAAAACCGCAATGCCCACAACGAGATACATACCGTACTGCAGCAAATTGCTGACAAGGGAATCCATTGAAGACTGTGCTGCACCCGTAAGTTCCGCTTTTCTTCCTGCACTTTGCGCCTCTGCGTGGATTTTCTTCATTCTGTTAAGATACCAGTTGTCCAAAGAAAACAGCTTTATCGTAGCCATTCCCTCATATCCCGCAACAGTGAAATCCGTTAATTTTGCCTCAACGTCTCTGTTGACATCATAATTTATCTGCATATATTTTCGAATGATGATCGGGGGAAGCATTTGCAGTAAAGAAATCAGGATAAATGCCAGGGCTATTACCGGGCTTTGCACTCCAATAAAGACCGAATAAACTAAAGCAGTAAGCAAAGCTGTTACCAAACCGGGATACAGGCGTCTGGCGGCGGATGTAGCCGTATTGAGATCATCGGTCATGTTTTCAAGAATCTCTCCGTTTGTTTCCGAAAACAGCATATTCAACGGACTTCTGAGAACGGCGTTGTACAAAATCATCTTACAGCGCTGACTTGCCTTCATGTCTTTCAGAGCTGTGAGCATTTCAAGAGCTGACAGAGCAAATTTGTATATAACCGCAAACAAAACAGTGAAAACCGAAAGTTTTAAGACATTGCTTACTTCACCGCTTATAGCCGCAGAAACGATTCCCGAGATCAGCTTCGCGCAGATTATTCCGTAGGGGATCGCCGCAATACTTTTAATCCAGTTCAGAAAGCACACGGTGCGCAGCGGTTTTGCAAACGATTTTCTTATTTTCCTGGTTCTGTTCATAACTTTGATTCACATCTTTTCTGATAAAGAGTTTTTACAGGTGTGCAAATGCAATCCACCCCTACACCATATTTGCACATATGCGACTGCAATTTATCAATCATATCATCATATTGAGTAAAAAAATTCCCGTCTATATATTCTGATAATTTTTCATATGTACCTAAATCAAAAAAATCTTCTGACAGCAGCTCACAGGGACGCAATCTTCCGTTTTGCGATATAACATATGACATATATCCAGCACCGCACGGCAACATATTATCGTATTTTTCACCCCTGAATAAAGGCTTTTTGGGTTCCTGAGATCTGTGACTCCATATCCCTACTGAGATTTTTTCATAGTATTTTCTTTTCAATTCACGGGAATTCCTATAGGCCGTCCTTAACTCCTCATCTGTTAATAAGAATAGTTTATCTTGTGCTAAATTATCACAGGCTCTCCCGGCTATTGTCGGAACGCCAAACTTGATTCTTTTTGCTCCCATATTAATAGCTGCTTTAATATAGTCTTCCATTCTATTTATATTTTCTCTATTAAGTACAAGTGACATTATATTGTCAACACCACATTTATTAACTTTTTCAATTGATTTCATTACTGCATAATAGGCGTCTCCGCTACCGGTAAATTTTTTGTACTCATCTGGACTCGACCCATACAAAGAGAACTGCACATGATTCAGTTTTTTGATTATTTCATCATCATACAAATATAATAAGCTGCCGTTTGTTGGTACACGTATTTCAAACAAATCAGATAGTTCCATTATATAGTTAACAATTTTTTTATTTAAAAATGGTTCTCCACCTGTCAATTGCAGCTGTTTCACTTTACCACCAAACTCATCTTTTATGTAGTGTATAACGTTATCATCAATATCACACCCCTTTGAAAAAGCATTTTTATAACAATGAGGACATAAAAAATTGCATCTACTTGTTATCTCGACTGATAATCCACTAGGATAAAATTTGCCTCTAACCCCAAAAATATTTGTACATTTTTTGATATATTCATTTACAACTAGAACATGAGTTTTTATTTGATGTTCAAGAAAACCTAAAATCGCCTCTTTAAAGTTTTCTATTCGACTATCATTCTCTGCATTATATTGAGATATGAGAATTGCAAGCAGTTGTTTTACCGTTTTTGTTCCGTCACAGAGAGATAAAATATCTGTTTGAGCGCTATCATACAAATGTTCAACTCCTTCTCGATCAATTATTATAGATTGTTGGTCAAATAAGTGAAAATATAGTTCTGGAGAAATAGCCAAGTAACTCGAGTTATTCACAAAACATTACTCCCTATTAACCTTATTTTTAATATCAAGAATACGCTCAATTTTCTTGTAACTATCTGGGTAGTCCTTTTCAATATGAAATGTAAGCCAAATAGCAATATTACAAAGTCCTATAAAAATTTCACACATTTTTTGATCCGGTGCATTATGGTTTCCCGTATGAAGCATTGAGTTATAATAACAATCACCACCGCACAAATACTTAATACTACACTCGTAGCATGGATTGCGATGATTAACATCATGAAAACAGATAAATCGAGGATTAAAAGAAGTATTAATATTTCCTAATAAATAATTCTCGTTTCCTACAAAACTATCGCAAGGGTATACATCGCCATTCGGACAAACGGTTATCTTGCTTCTACCGGCCTTACATCTATATATGTATGCTTCTTTTAAGATTATCCTCTTTACAATTTTTCCAAAATAGTCATTATCATTTAGAATCAAAATCAGATATTCAATTCCTTCGTCAAGAGTATTTAAAAGCCACTTGGCAAATTTAGCATATTTCTCCAACAAAGTATCAGCGGACAAGCTATACTGCTTTTTAGAACTACGTACTAACTTCATTTGCACGGAGCTGAATCCCATGCATTTATGATGGCGAAGGATATCAGACATATCGCTAGTTGGCGTAATAACAGATAAAGCCCAGATTTCTTTAAACTTTTTTGAGTAATTTTCGTTACTAATTATTTTACGCAATTCAGATGTGACAATATCATATGTGCCATTCCCCATACAGTCAATACGCGAATTGTCGTTTGTTTCCTTATTACCGTCTAAGCTTATCCCTATAGAAATGTTATTATTATCTAAATACCTACATATCTCCTCGCAAAAATATGTCCCATTGGTGCATAGCCAAATCTGAATATATTTGCCTGTGTTTTTTTCAAACCTTTTTGCATATTCCACTGCAGTTATTACAGCGGCATAATTCATAAGTGGTTCGCCACCACTCACAAAATCAAGACGGTATCCTTTACTATTAGGATACGCGGTTTGAGTGAACCAATCCAAGGTCTTTATTACCGTGTTTTTATCAAATGCTCGCGGTTGAATATTATACGAATCTCTTTTTTCGGCAAAACAATACTTGCAGCGAAAATTGCATTGGTAAATTGGGGCAAAGGACAATGACGCGATACCTTTTGTAGTTAATTCATTTTCAATATCAAATTCTTTCCCCGCAAGGAAATAACCATTTTCTTGCAATTGATTAAATGTCTCAAAATATTTTTGATTTTCAACAGAAACATCTTCGCCGTTAACATATTTTAAGAAAGCAGAATAAAAGCTTTCCGAAACTTGCAAAGTTATGTAGTGAAAAGTATCAAACAAAAAATATTCACCGCAATATGCAAAAGCATGATAATGTTTACCTCCATAACTCATACTACTATTCCCCCCCATGTTCAATTAAGGTTATTATATCTTCTACAGAGTTCAAGGGTGAAATAAAATCAATAATAATGTTAAAACGATCTTCAATTTCAACTATCGCCTGCACAAAATCCAATGATGATATTTGCAATATATCGTCGCCAATACTCCCTCCTATAAGGGTTTTTTCAGATATAGAAAGATCGCTGTTTCCAGTAACGTTTTTAAATATCTTTTCCACTTCAATAATGATTTCTTTCCTATTCATAACAAATCCCCCATAAAACAATAACGAAAAGCGGCAGGTATTTTATATTATCTTAGCTTATCTTAGCAACACCCATCACCGCTGCACTTTGTTCGACGGCTACTACAACCACTTGCCGTTACAATAGCGTCTTCAGCAATATTAATGATATCAGACAAATCCTTCATTTATCTCACCTCCTTTCTTTTAAAATCTTATGCAAAGGCTACCTGCCGCTTTTCCAATAAAAACATATTTTATTCTTTTAAACATTTGATTCAGAAATAAAATAAAACGATTGGCGTTAACTGAAAAAACATGTTTTATCCCTACCCGTTTATTAGTAATAGAATTATAAATTACCACAATATCATAATCTTCATATCCATACCGTAATAGAAATTTTGAAAATATATATGCCGTTTTATTATCATGCAATTTGTATGCAGACATGCATACAAGCTTAATCATTCTAATGCGAACAGGCGATATTCGATATGAATTCAAATGACTGCTTAACACTCCCTCCCAAGGCTGAATCTCAGCAATAGTATTAAATGATGACTGTATATCTTTGAGCAATTGAAAAGCTATATCATATTTTTGTTTGCGATACATATACTCTGCAATTCTACATTTTAATTCTAAGGGAGAATCATGTGTCCATATAGGTATAACTTCATTATTTTCAATAATCATACATAATGATGCATACAAATTTTCATCCAGTAACTTTGCCAACGGGAGACGACTTTTTATTAAGGCTTTGTTTCCTATTTGCGACACCTGATAGATTGAATCAATATATTTTATTTTAGTATAGTACTCTGAATGTAATATTTTCAAAACATAGTTCTGTGTTATATCATCACAGCCATTCTCCAGAAGAATACAAGCCATTGATAAGCGAGTACTGGCATCGGAAAGAAGTTTCTCAATAATTTGCCTTTCAGGTTTCATTTCACCCGATATAATTAAGTTGTCTAGGCACTGAAAATATTCGGTAGACTTGTTTTCGAACATTCTAAAAAGATATTCAGCACAATAATCATAGCGTAGAGGAGTATAACCACCATTAATACTTTTACAAATAGTAATTGCTAAAGCAAGATTAACAAGAGGATATATGTGTTTATAGAAATCCAACATACAACCGGATTGATATCGAGTGAATACGCAAGTATAATCCAAACATAAATGTTCCTGAAAGAAATAGTCCATATCAATATCAAGTAAAACACTTTGATGAAAGCCTGCAATGCATCGAAGCAACTCTTCTAAAGTGCATACTGATACCAGAACCCCCTCAACCCGAAAGGATGTGGACCAATTAGGGATTTTAATTTTCTCACCATTGTATTTCATTTGTCGATTAATAAAACGCTTACAGCACGAATGATATAAATACGCATTTGGAACAACCCAAATAATTCTATTAATTATTTTTCTTTTAATAGCATGTCTAAGAAAATTACCAATATTAATGCGCATAGATTTATCTAGTGGTTCACAATCAAAATGTGCATCGAAATGTATTACAGCAGAATCTCTGATTTCCCGGGCTTCCCATATCTCTAAAGCCTCATCGTGGTTATCTATAATGTTTACGCTTAACATTTTTATTGATCTCTCCATGGATTTAATTCATTTGAACACAAAAAAACGACACAAAACACAGTTACACACCGCGGCTTGTATCGCTTTCAAAATCCGGTTTACAAAAAAACGAACAGAATAAACTCAGGTCGCCATGACACTTTCGCTTATCCAAAAATATGTTTTGAACATATTTCTGACGTTCCATTTAATGCCACATCCTTTTGTTTGCTTTGTTCATCTTCCATCAGGTTTTCACATAGAAAGTTGTCGATATTTATAATATCATACATTTCTAAAACTGTCAACATTTTATTCAAATTTCGAGCCAAATATAATTTTATTATACAATTTCACCAAATTGTTACGTTTAATTTTTCTTCTCACAAAAAACATCAAATTTACACCGAATTAACAAATTTTAACAAATTCAGCCAAGCAGATATTCCATATGAATATATTTCACATAAAAAAGGAGACAACATCCTGCGAAGTGTCTCCCTTTGTTTTTTTGATTTCAGATCCGCTTTCCGCCGATCAAAACAAGGCTTATCCGGCCGGCGATATCCCAGAAATCACCGCTCATAACCACAATGTCGGCGTCTTTCCCGACTTCCAGCGACCCCACGCGCGCGTCCGCGCCGATATGCCTGGCCGGGTTGATCGTTATGGCCTTCAAAGCTTCGAACTCGTCCATGCCCGCCTGAATGGCAAGCCCCGCGCACAGCGGCAGGTATTTCTGCGGAATTACCGGCGCATCGGTTATAATCGAAACGGAACAGCCCGCTCTCTGCAGAATTCCCGGCGTTTCCCACGACTTGTTTCTCAGCTCAAACTTCGACGCATGGGTAAGCGTCGGCCCCACTGCCACTGGATATCCCTCTGCCGCCAGCTCATCCGCCACAAGGTGCCCCTCCGTGCAGTGTTCAAGCGTCAGCCTCACGCCGAACTCTTTGGCAATGCGTATCGCCGTGAACATATCGTCAGCCTGATGGGCGTGGGCCTTCAAGGGCATTTCCCCGCGTATCACCGGAACAAGCGCATTCAGCTTCATGTCAAAGGCCGCCCTTTTCGAGGGGTCTCCCCCCGCGGCGTCCAGCTTTTCCGCATACTCCCTCGCGCGGAAGAGCATCTCTCTGAGCTTTGACGCGGTGCTCATGCGCGACGAGTCGCACTTGTCCTTATAGCACCTCTTCGGATTTTCTCCGAAAGCGCATTTCATCGCCGCCTCTTTTATAACGCACATATCGTCGACGCGCTTTCCGAGGGGCTTTATGACGGCAAAAGTCCCGCCGAGCACATTTGCGCTTCCCGGCCCGACGCACAAGGTCGTAACTCCTGCCCCGGCCGCCTCGCTCAGAGTCCGGTCAAAGGGCTGTATCCCGTCAATTGCCCGAAGCTGCGGCGAGATGATGTCGTTCATTTCGTTGTAGTCCGCACCCTCATATCCGACGCCGTATCCGTGAAGGCCGGTGTGGGCGTGAGCCTCCACAAATCCGGGATAGGCATTCTGCCCCGCCGCGTCAAAAATCTCGGCCTCCGGCGCGTCTATTGACGGCGCGACGGAGGCGATTTTTCCGTTGGAAACAAGAATGTCCCCTCGAAAGGGCTCAGGCGAGACAGAATTATGAATGACCGCGTTTTTAATAAGAAGCATATGCATTTCTCCCGTTATTCGTGCGTCAATATTGACAACTATGTTTCAATATGAGATAATTATACGAAAGCGCCGTTCACTTGCCGAGCATTTCAAGAAGCTCTGACGGATCGGAGATAAAAACCTCTCCCCCCGCCTCCTTCAGCTGTTCGGCGGAGCGGAAGCCCCATGTGACGCAGACGCAGGGAAGTCCGGAGTTTGCCGCAGTTTTGACGTCAACCTCGGAATCCCCGACATAGACCGCTTCCTCCGTTCCAAGGGCGTCGAGAGCAAACCTCACCATATCCGGCTCCGGTTTTCTCGGAATTCCGCTTTTTTCCCCGGAAACATAATCGAATATGTCTCCGAACAGCGCCGAAACGATGGCTTTCGTGCCGGCATCGGGTTTGTTTGAGACTACGGCAAGACGGTACCCCCGCTCTTTAAGAGCATTCAGCAGCTCCAAAACCCCGGGGAAAGGCTTTGTGCCGTCAAGGGCATGGGACATATAATGCCCGTAAAACTCCGAAAGCGTCTTTTTTACGGTTTCTTCGTCCGCCTCCGGGGGAAGAGACTTTCTGATAAGGTTTGCCGCGCCGGAACCGACACGTCCGCAAATCGTATTTCTGTCGCAGGGCGCGAGACCCAAAAGCCCGATTGCGTAATTCACGCTGTTTTTGAGATCGTCAAGTGTGTCGGCAATCGTGCCGTCAAGATCGAAAACGACGGCTTTTGCACTGTATATCGGCATGATATAAAAATTCTCCTTGATCCAACCATTTTTTCAGATTATACCACACTCAAAACCGCATTGCAAGGACTGATCGACATGAAGCATATCAGCATATTTGACTCGACGCTCCGCGACGGAGCGCAGGCGGAAGGCGTAAGCTTTTCCGTAAACGACAAGCTCAATATCTGCCGCGCGCTGGACGATTTCGGCGTCGACTATATCGAGGCGGGAAATCCCTCTTCAAATCCGAAGGACGCGGAATTTTTCCGGACCGCGGCCCTGTCGCTTTCTTTGAAAAACGCAAAGCTCTGTGCCTTTGGAAGCACGCACAGAAAGGGCGTTCCCCCGGAAAAGGACGCCTCGCTGCAGTCGCTGCTCTTTTCCGGCACCCCTGCGGTAAGCCTCGTCGGAAAGACCTGGGATCTTCAGGTCACAGAAGTTCTGGGGATAACCCTCGAAGAAAACGTCGGGCTTGTCGCTTCAAGCATCAGCTATCTCGTGTCCCAGGGGCGCGAGGTTGTTTTTGACGCCGAACACTTCTTCGACGGCTGGATGTCCAACCGCGATTACGCGCTGCGCGTTCTGCGCGCCGCATTTGACGCCGGAGCCTCCTTCCTCACTCTCTGCGACACAAACGGAGGCACGCTGCCCTTCGACATATACATGGCGACAAAGGACGCGGCGTCCCTTCTGCCGGATGCCGCGATCGCAATACACTGCCACAACGACACCGGATGCGCCGTTGCCAACTCGATCTCCGGCGTGTTCGGCGGCGCGTCCCAGGTTCAGGGAACCTTCATCGGGATCGGCGAACGCTGCGGGAACGCGGACCTCTCCGTCATCATTCCGAACCTTGTTCTCAAATCCGCCTATAAGTGCGGCGGAAACCTTTCCGAGCTCTTCGACACTGCGCGGCGCATCGCCGAAATCGCAAACGTACCGCTTGAGAACAACCGTCCCTATGTCGGAAAGAGCGCCTTTGCCCACAAGGGCGGAATGCACATCGACGGAGTTCTGAAAAACCCAGCGACATTTGAGCATATCGACCCGGAACTCGTCGGGAACAAACGCCGCTTTCTGACAAGCGAGGTCAGCGGCCGAAGCGCCATTCCGGCAAAGCTCCGCCGCGTCGCCCCGGGGCTCACGCGGAGCTCGCCCGAAACCGCAAAGATCCTCGCCGCACTCAAGGAGTCCGAACGCCAGGGGTATTTTTACGAAGCGGCCGAAGCAAGCCTTGAGCTCATGGTCATGAAGATCCTCGGAACCTTCAAGCCGCATTTCAGACTTGTGTTTTACAAAACAATGGGCGAATTCCCCGTTGCAACGGGTGAGCTCCCCGCTTTTGCATCCATAAAAATCGAAGTGGGCGGCCGAACCGAGGTCACCGCGGAGACCGGAATGGGGCCGGTCAACGCCCTCGACCTGGCGCTCAGAAAAGCGCTCACCGTCTTCTATCCCGACATTGCAGACATGCAGCTCATCGACTACAAGGTCAGGGTTCTTGAGCAAAACTGCTCCACGGACGCCCGCGTCCGGGTGCTTATGGAATCCGGAGACGGCTCCGACACCTGGAACACGATCGGCGTGTCCAACGACATTCTTGAAGCGAGCCTTCTTGCGCTTGTGGATTCCATTGAGTACAAGCTCGCAAAAATCGACAGGACCCTTAACATATAAACAGAAAGGCTTACATCAGAACCATGAAACAGCGACTTCACAGCCTTTTGCTTCGCACGATAAAATTTCCGGTTTACCTGTTTCTTCTTGCCGGCCTCAACTACCACCGCCATCTGACAAAGCACATCGACGGTCCGTTCATTGTGATGTCAAACCACAACACGGACCTTGACCCGCTGTTCGTAAGCGCCGCTTTCCGCCAGCATATGTACGCCGTCGCAAGCGAACACATCTTCCGCCGGGGCTTTGCCACATGGCTTCTGCGGGTGTTTTTGGCGCCCATCTCCCGCCCCAAAGGCTCCACCGCCACTTCAACCGTAATTGAAATGCTGCGCAGACTCAGGGAAGGGTACAATATCCTTCTCTTTGCGGAAGGAAACAAGAGCTACAACGGGCTCACAACGCCGATTCTCCCCTCCACGGGAAAGCTCGTCAAAAAAGCCCGCTGCACGCTCGTCACTTTCCGCCTGACCGGCGGCTATTTCACAAGCCCCCGCTGGGGAATAAAAAAATTCCGCCGCGGCCGCATGGACGGTTCCGTCGTTAACGTCTATCCCCCCGAGAAGATCGCAGGGATGTCGGCCGACGAGGTAAACGCCGCTATCGCAGCCGACATTTTCGAGGACGCCTACGCCCAGCAGGAAAAGAATCCGACCCGTTTCCGCTCGAACCGCCGCGCCGAAGGCATCGAGACCGCGCTTTTCCTCTGCCCCTCATGCCGCAGACTCGGAACCCTCAAAAGCCGCGGAAACGGATTTTTCTGTCCCTGCGGCCTCTGCGGCGAATACGACGAATTCGGCTTCATATCCGGAAACTTCCCGTTCAAAACCATCCGCGACTGGGACCTTTGGGAGCTTGACGAGCTGGGAAAAAACGTCTGCGCCGGGGACGAAAACGTTTATTTTTCCGAGCCCGGCCTTCGCCTCTGCGCCGTCACCGCAGGCGTCGGCTCCAGGGTCATTGACTCGGGTACCCTGTCGGTAAGCGGAACAACGCTTCGCTGCGGGAACACGCCGATCCCGATCTCTTCCATTGAAGACATATCCATCCACGGAAGCAGCGCCCTTATCATGACCGTTTCCGGCATGGGGTATCTGGAGATCCCCTCCGACCGGGTCAAATACCGCGGCAGGATTTTCGCTCTTATAATCGAAGAGGTCAAGCGCCAGCTTGCCGCTCAAGGCAAGAACCAAAACGCCTGACCCCAATGTATTTTCTCTTTTTCTTTTCGGACCTTGCTCAGCGAAGACCCTTTCTTGACGCAAACCCGCGAATGACCGGCGCAAGCTTTGCACTGCCAACGATATAGCTTGAATGCGTCTCTCCGGAAAAAATCCTGACCTCTGCCCCGGGAATTGCCCGGGCGATCCGAAGCGTTTCTTCCCTCTTTATAAGGTCGCGGCTTCCCGCCGTGATAAGCGTCGGAACGGCGATGCTTTCAAGCTCGGCGTTTGAAATATTCGGCTCGTTCAGCATAAGCCTCAGGAGGGGATCCCGCGCAAAGAAGTTTTTTGCCGCAGTCACCGCTCTGAACCGGTTTGAAAGCCCCCTGGGAGAAGCGTTCGCGCCGCAGGCGATAAGCCCGCCGAGAAGTCCCGGATACCTGCCAGCAAGCATCAGTCCGACAATTCCCCCGTCCGAAAAGCCGACGCAGAGCGGCTTTTCACATCCGGCAAGGGGAAGAAACTCCGCAATATCCCTCGCCATAAGGGCGTAGCTTATCTCCCCGGTCTTCGTACTTCTTCCGTGCCCGCGGGAATCCACGGACCATATCCTGAACTCCCCCTCGAGCGCTTTGGAAAGCGTCGAAAAAACGGTATGGTCTTCCCCGTTCCCGTGAAGCAGCAAAAGCGGTCTTCCGCTGCCCCGGGTTTCATACCACAATTTCATTCCGTTGGCCGCAATATACATTTTCAAACCGCCTTTCCCGTCGATTTATCTGTAAAGTGATTATAGCCTTCCGGAAGGGCTCTTGTCAAGTCCTCCGCCGAAAAGATTCGCTCCCAAGCTTTCAAAACATACAATGCTTTCAAAAAAGAGGAGACCACCATGGAAAACCTGAAAGTATACCCCGCCTCAAAATTCCAGACAGCCCGGGGCGAGATCTGCCTTGCCCAAACCCCGAAGGGCGACCGGATCGTCGCCCCAAAAGAGTGCGGTTTTTCCGGAGAAATCCGCGGCTCCAATGTGATCGCTCCCGCAAGCGCGGAAAACGCCGCCGTGCTCCGCGAGCTCCTGCCCTTCACCGCTCCCTGCCGTGTTCTGAACCGCGACAAAACCTTTGGCTTCGGCGACCGTCTCGGCCTTGCCGGAAGCGGTCATCTGCGCGTCGTTGCCGGAACCGGCGTTTCGCCCGTTCTGGCGCAGCAGTCCATGCGCGAGCTGAATCTGACGCGCCGAACCTATTCCGACGTCCTCGACGCCGCAACCTTCGCCGCTTTCCGCGAAGGCTTCACCGGCGGCTTCGGAGCCGACGGCGACCATCTCAAGACCGCGGAGGACATCGGAAACGCGCTGGCTTTGGGATACACCATGATAACCCTTGACGCAAGCGAACACATCCGCTCCGACGGAGGGCTTTTACGGGACCCCTCCCTCGAGGCGATCTATCTCGGCAAATGCTTTGAGCTTGGAAACGGACTGTTCCTGACCTATTCCCCGGACGAGCTTGCCAGGTACGCCTATGTCTACGGAGATGCTCTGGATTTTGCCGGAGAGATCTGGCAGAGATTCTTCTCCGGAGCAAACCCGCCCGCCGACTTTGAAATGTCCATCGACGAGACAAGCGAGCCCACCGATCCCAAGGCGCACTTTTTCTGCGCGTGCGAACTTCTGCGCCGCGGAGTCCGTCCCACGACCGTCGCACCGCGTTTCTGCGGAGATTTCCAAAAAGGCATCGACTATATCGGCGACCCGGCTCAGTTTGAGCGCGAACTCTCCGCCCACGCGGTCATCGCCGGACGTTTCGGCTACAAGATCTCCATCCATTCCGGTTCCGACAAGTTCAGCGTTTTTCCCGCCGTCGCCAGAAACCTTGACCGCTGGCACGTAAAAACCGCAGGAACAAGCTGGCTCGAGGCAATGCGCATCGTCTCCCGGATCGACCCCGGCCTTTTCCGCGCTTCCTGGAAACTCGCCCTTGCGTCCTTCCCCGAAGCTCTCGCCTATTACCACATCACATCCGACCCCTCCGCGCTCCCCCCCATCGAAAGCGTTTCCGACGGCGAGCTTCCCGCGCTTTTCTCCGACGACACCGCGCGCCAGCTCATCCACATAACCTACGGTCAGATTTTGAACGCCCCCGAACTTCGGAGCAGGCTTTTCTCGCTCTGGCAAAACCACGGAGAGGACTATGCCGCCGCGCTCGGCGCCCATTTGGGAAAACACCTTGAACTTTTGGGCGAAAAGCTCCGCTGAAACCGCACAAAATCCCTGCAAAGCGATGTGCCCGCAGGGATTTTGTTTTTTCCCAAAATCGCGGCCGGGCGCCAAAACTCCGGCCCGGCCTTTTTTTCAACAAAAGTGGTCTGAAAATTTTCCCGCTCCGGCAAAAGCGCTCCGGCTAAGTCAAAAAAAACTGCGTTTTTACTCCGGACTGCCCCTTTTTTCTCCGCCGTTTTCCCAGGAAATGTCCCTCTGAACGCATTTTCTGAGTCCGTCCATTCTCTCGTCAAGCTCCGCGCTCATTTTTGCGCAGAGCTTCAGCTCCTGCGCCATATCGTCGGTAAACTCAAACTCTTTTTTATAGTGGAGCTGGTGATCAAGACTCGCCCAAAAGTCCATTGCAATTGTTCGAAGCTGGATCTCGACCCTCATGAGGCGTTTTTCGCTGGCAAGAAAGATCGGAACGGTGACAATAAGGTGGAGGCTGCGATATCCGCTTTGCTTTGGCTGGGCGATATAGTCCTTCTTTTGTATAAGCGTAATGTCGTCCTGCTGCAAAAGCGCGTCCGCCAGCATATATACGTCGTCAAGGAACGAACAGATGACGCGGACTCCCGCGACGTCGTTCACGTTCTCTTCAAGCGAGTCAAGATTGAAGGGAATGCCTTTTTTGTCCAGTTTGTTTTTTATGCTGACCGGGGACTTCAGCCGTTTTTTTATGCTGCTGATGGGATTTCTGTCGTGCCTCAGCGAAAATTCCTCGTTGAGCACATTGAACTTTGTCTCGATCTCCATCATCGCGCAGCGGTAATAAGCCATAAGCTTTATGTATTTCTGCAGCTGGTTTTTCGCCCACTCCAATGTTCCGGATTTCAAAAAAGCTCTCAGAGCGTCGTCGGCGTCAAACTCGCCGCTGTTTTTAATATCTTCTGCCATACGGCGAAATTCACCTCTCAAAGCGTATATTCCGCGCAGATCGATTGCAATTTCATATTTTTTCATGGGCCCGACCGCGCTGTTTCGATTACATTCTACACAATGGTTTCATTTCTGTCAATAGCCGCAGGCAACATATAACACATTTTTTACAAATCCGGCCCTCAAACTTTTTGACCCCGCTTTTTTTCTTTGCACATACAGACATACTGTGATATAATTTAACCGACACCTCCGCCCCCAGAAAAGGAGAACTCCATGTCCGAAAATATAAACCTCGGAATATTCGCCCATGTCGACGCGGGAAAAACGACGCTCACCGAACAGTTTCTCTTTTCGGCGGGCGTTGTCAGGTCTGCCGGAAACGTCGACAGCGGCACGACCCAAACCGACTATACCGAAATAGAACGAAGCCGCCGGATTTCCGTCCGGGCCGCTTCGGCTCAGTTCACCTATAAAGGCGTAAACATAAACCTTATCGATACTCCGGGGCACATGGATTTTTCCTCCGAAGTTGAACGGACTCTCCGAGTTATCGACTGCGCCGTTCTTGTTGTCTCAGCCGTCGAAGGCATCCAGGCGCGGACGGAAATCGTTTGGGACGCCCTCGCTGCGCGAAAGACCCCGACGATCGTTTTCATAAACAAGCTGGACCGCGCCGGAGCGTCCTTTTCGGAAACGCTCGACGCTCTCCGCGGTTTTTCCGACGCGATGCTGCCCTTTACAAAAGTCTGCGGAGAGGGGCTTCCCGGCTTTTCAATCTCCCCCGTATCCGGGGACGAGCTTGCCGAAAACCTGGCTCTCACAAGCGAAAGCCTCATGGACAAATTTCTTTCCTCGGAGCTCAAGGGACGGACGCTTCTCAACGAACTCCGAGGCTCTGTCGCCCGGAGGGGGACGATTCCCGTGTTCGCCGGAAGCGCCGCCATGGGCATTGGCACGCGCGAGCTTCTGGATGCGGTCACAGAGCTTATGCCCCGCGCCTCCGGCGACCCGAACGCCGGCCTTGCCGCGCTCGTCTATAAAGTCGAGCACGACAAAACAATGGGAAGGCTCTGCCACGTCCGGCTCTTTTCCGGAAGCCTTTCAAACCGCGACGCCGTCACCGTAAACGGAGAAACCGCCAAGATTTCCCAGATCCGACGCGTCACCGGAGGAAAAAGGGCGGACATGGGAACGGTTTCCGCCGGAGAGATCGCCGCGCTGTGCGGCATCGGCGCAAAGGCCGGAGACATCCTCGGCGACGAAAGTCTCGTTCCCCGACCGACGAATCTGACCGAGCCACTGCTGAACGTAAAGCTGACAACCTCTTCGGAGGACTTTTCAAAGCTCACCGAAGCCGTCCACGAGCTCACCGAAGAGGACCCGCTTCTCCGCGCCTTCTGGGTGCGGGAAAAGCGCGAGCTCACTCTCTCCGTCACGGGGACGATCCAGCTTGAGATAATCGAAAGCCTTCTGAAAACAAGGTTCGGACTGGACGTAAAGTTCGGCACTCCGTCGGTCATATACCGCGAGACGCCCGCCCAAAGCGGCTACGGTTTCGACGCTTATACGATGCCGAAGCCCTGCTGGGCCGTTCTGAAATTTCTAATTGAGCCGCTTCCGCGCGGCTCCGGGGTCGAGTACAGTTCAATTGTCGAAAACAACAAGATTTTTTACCGGTACCAGTCCCAGGTGGAACAGGCAATTCCCACCGCCCTGCGCCAGGGGCCTTCCGGCTGGGAAGTCACCGATCTCCGGATAACGCTCGTGGACGGGAACCACCACACCATACACACGCATCCGCTGGACTTCACCGTTGCAACTCCCATGGCGATCATGAACGGGCTTGCCTCGCTCGGAACGCTTATGCTTGAGCCCGTTCTGAAGTTCCGCCTCACCGTTCCGGAAGACGCCCTGGGAAAAATACTCGGCGAGCTTGTAAACATACGCGCCGAATTTGAAATGTGCTCCTCAAGGAAGGGCCGCTGCCGAATTGAAGGCGTCTACCCCGTCTCTTCCTCGGCGGATTTTCCCGGATTTGTCACAAGGGCAACCGGAGGAAAGGGCGTGCTCTCCGCCGTGTTCGACGGGTACCGCGACTGTCCCCAGGAGCTGTGTCAAAAGACAGAGTACCGCGGGATCTCTCCGCTGGACCGGGCAAAATACATTCTCTGGGTCAGAAAAGCGCTTACCGACCCTGAAATGCATCTCTGACGCACACAAAAACACTCACAAAAAACGAAATGAAAGAGGTATCTGCACAATGACGACGGAACTTTCCGGAACCTGGCGGCTTTATTACGCCGAAAACGAAGTCTCTCCTCCCGAGCTTTTGTCCGCAAAGACGGAAAACGAGATCTCTGCGCTCTGTCCGAACCGCATTCCGGCGCAGGTCCCCGGAAATTTTGAACTGGATCTCATGCGAGAGGGGCTTCTTCCCGATCTTTTCTTCGGAGACAACACGCTTCTTGCCCATGAACTGGAATATACCCACCTTTGGTACTGCCGCAGCTTTGCGTGCGAAGAAGTGAACGGAAATGAGATTCTCCGTTTTGACGGCATCGACACCGCTGCCGAAATTTTTCTCAACGGCAGTCCGATCGGAACTTCGGACAATATGTTCATTCCCCATGAATTTCCGGCTCTCTCCCTCCGTCCCGGCGAAAACGAGCTCGTCGTGCACATTTCTCCCGCGGTGCTCAAGGCAAGACAGCGCGCCGCCGGCGCCGCCTCCGAAAGCGCTCTCCCCTATAACTTTGACAGCCTGACCGTGCGGAAGGCGGCGTATATGTACGGCTGGGACATCATGCCCCGAATTGTCTCCGGCGGCATCTGGAAAGACGTCACGCTCTTCACTCCCGCTCCCGACCGCATCGAAGAGCTGTACATACGCACGAGGGAAGCTTCCGAAGACCATGCCTCCCTTCGCATATATGTCCGGCTCAGCCTCTCCCACGACAGGATAAACGACTATTCGCTGCGTATAAACGGAAGCTGCGGAGAATCGCATTTTTCCCACGAGCGCCGGCTTTGGCACACGGAGTTCACCGTTGGGCTCGGCATTGCTTCGCCCCGGCTCTGGTGGCCGAGAAACCTCGGCTCCCCCTCGCTTTACGACGTCACCGCAGAACTTCTCTACCGCGGAGAAGTCGTGTTTACCCAAAAACTCCGCACGGGCATACGCACCGTCAGGCTGGAGCGCACCTCCTACACCGACAGTCAGGGCTCGGGGGAATTCCGCTTTATCGTAAACGGCGAACCGTTTTTTGCCCTCGGCACAAACTGGGTCCCGACCGATGCATTCCCCTCACGGATGAAGGACAGGCTTTCCCGCGATCTGGAGCTTCTTTGGGACTCCGGCTGCAACATGGTTCGCTGCTGGGGCGGCGGAGTCTATGAGGACGATAAATTTTTCGACTTCTGCGACGAACACGGCATCGCCGTCTGGCAGGATTTCATGATGGGCTGCGCCATATATCCCCAGACTGCGGAGTTTGCCGCAATGCTTGCCGCCGAAGCCGAAAGCGTCGTAAAAAGGCTTCGCGGCCACGCCAGCCTCTTCTGCTGGGCGGGAGACAACGAATGCGACGAATCCTGGCTCTGGGGCGGAACGCTCGACCCGAACAAAAGTATTCCGACAAGGCTTGCGATCCCATATATTCTCCACCTCCACGACCCGTGGCGCGAATACATCCCAAGCTCTCCGTACATTGACCCCGAGGCTTTCCGGGCCGGAAAGAGGAACAGTCTGTCCGAGGACCATCTCTGGGGCCCGCGCGACTACTACAAGGGCAGTTACTACACCAACTCCGTCGCCCACTTTGCAAGCGAAACCGGGTATCACGGCTGTCCCTCCCCGGAATCCGTCCGCCGCTTCATCTCCGAAGACCACCTCACCCCCGACTCCTCCGACCGCGAATGGCTCGTCCACGCCAGCTCGATGGAGGCCGACGGCCGCGGCCCCTACGACTACCGCATAAAGCTCATGTCCGACCAGGTCGGCGTTCTCTTCGGAAGCGTTCCCGGCGACCTTGAAAGCTTTGCCCTTGCAAGCCAGATTTCCCAGTCCGAAGCAAAAAAATTCTTTATCGAGCGCTTCAGGATCGGAAAGTGGAGAAGAACCGGAATTCTCTGGTGGAACCTTGTGGACGGCTGGCCCCAGTTCTCCGACGCGGTCACGGACTGGTACGGAGTAAAAAAGCTTGCCTACAAAACCATCCGGCGGGTCTCCGCGCCCGTCTGCGGAATGTTCGGAGAACCGCAGAACGGAGAGCTTCCCGTCGTTTTTGCCAACGAATTCCGAAGTGATGTACGCCTGTCTTTTCAGGTAACCGACGCGCAAACGCACGAGGTTCTTCTGAGCCGGGAATTTGAATGCCCCGCAAACGCCTCGGCAGAGGTCTGCCGGATTCCGGACAGCGGCGGTTTCCGCGTCCTTGTCATACGCTGGCTCTGCGGCGGGGTTCAGGGCGTGAACCACTATGTCTGCGGAAAGCCCCCCTACGATCTCCGCCTCCTCTCGTCGCTTCTGAAATCAGAAGGTCTTTTGGACGTCAGCGGGTTTGAAAGCGTTTGAGCAAAAAATCCCGGTCAAATTCGTTTCCGAATTTGACCGGGATACAAATGCCGGGAGGTTTACTCTTCCGTGATCTCCGCCTCGACAAAGGCGACGACTCTCCGGTTCCAGGTATAGGTCATATAAAGCCTGTTTCCCACCGCCGTGATAGCCGGATACGAGAATTCTCCGGGAACCGTCTCCAAAAGCTCCGTACTGACAAACGACTCTCCGTTGTCCTCGGAAAGCGACAGCGCCAGGGGGCTTCTGGGACCCCAGTTCAACCCCACGGGGTTGTATATGAGCGCCAGAATTCCTCCGTCCGTCATGACCGCGTCAAGTCCGCTGTTGTTGTTCGGAATACCGGTGGGACGCGCCGCGGACCAGGTGCGTCCGAAATCCTCCGAATCCGAACGGTATACGAAAGCAAACGAAGACCTTGCAAACATGCTGACGCGGCCGTCGTGAGCCGGATTTTCCCAAATCGTCGGCTGGATGAGGCCGTTGGCCCCCTTCTCAAGCTCCTCTCTTGAGGCAAGCACCTTTGAGGAATAAGGTCTGAGAAACGGGATCGCCTCCGTTTTCGTCCAGGTTTTTCCGTTGTCTTCTGAGATATCCACAAAGAGGTCCCATCTTGCAAGCGAATCTTCAATTGACGCCCCGGCAAGAATGTCCCCGTTTGAAAGCACCACCGGCTTGTTCTTAACCGGGCCGCGTCCGAAAGTGTCTCCCGGCACAAGCATACGGATGTCCCCCCAGGTCTCTCCGTTGTCCCCGGAAACACGGACGAAGGTCTGCCAGGTCTTTGTGTCCCGTCCCTCCTTGTAGAAGAGGGTAAGACGGTCGCCCTGTGCCAAAAGCGCCGGATTCCAGTCCGTGCGCATATTTTCTTCGCTCAGCGCAACCGGTCTGCGCCAGCGTCCGTCGGCCATTCTCTTCGAGAACCATATGCGGACGTCCTCGTGCCCCTCTCTTGTGCCCCCGAACCAGGCCGCGGCAACGCTTCCGTCCCCGCAGACGGCAACGGTCGAAGCATGAACCTGTTCAAAGGGCTCCTGTCCCAGTGCAGTGATGTGCTGACGCTTCAGAATTTTGATTTTTTTCACTTGTTTTCACCCCATTTTTCTTTTCAATAATAAAAAAACGAAAGGAAATTTTACGTTATGGATTCCGTTGATCTCTTCCGCCGAAATCTTCAGAGGACCATGGATGAGGTTTTCTCCGCCGAACGCGAAAACATCGAATCCGCCGCCGCTGCCGCCGCAAAAGCCCTCTGTTCCGGCAAAACCATCTACACCTTCGGCACAGGCCACGCGCACATTCTTGCCGAAGAAATATTCTACCGGGCCGGCGGACTTGTGAAAGTCTATCCGATATTCGACGAAAGGCTCATGCTTCACAAAAGCGCATCCGAAAGCACCGAATGGGAGCGCAGGGAGGGGCTTGCCCGCGAACTGCTGAAAAATTCCGGAGTTTCTGCCGGAGACGCGGTGTTCATCTTTTCAAACTCGGGGAGAAACTGTTCTCCCGTCGAAGCCGCGCTCTATGCCGCCGAGGTCGGCGCCAAGGCAATAGCGGTGACAAACATCTCCCACAGCAAAACCTCCTCCCCCAGAAACCCTTACGGCAAAAGACTTTTTGAAGTGTGCCCCATCGTAATCGACAACCACGGGCGGATCGGAGACGCCTCCACGGACGTCTGCGGAAAAACGCTCGGTCCCACCTCCACCGCAGTCGGCGCGGCGATCATGCAGGCCATCGTCTGCCGGATCTTTGAGCTGACCTGCGCCGACGGCAAACCGGCGGAGACCTTTGTCTCCAGCAATATCGACGGCGGAGACGCGATAAACGAGGCGTTCATAAAGAAATACTCCGGAATCATTCCTCCGCTCTGATTTTTCAGAGGCTTGTCAGAATAACGGTGTCAATGCTGCGGCTGAGTTTATCGGCCGCAGCTTTTGCTTCCGAAAAACTGTCAAAAATACCGAACACCGCAGAACCGCTCCCGCTCATCTCCGCGCAAAGCGCGCCGCAGCCGGAAATCATCGACCTGATATCCGGTATCTCCGGCCTTATGAGCGCGGCCGCAGCCGTCAGGACGTTTTTGCACTGACCCGCCAAACCGCGGACGTCTCCCCGGCGCACAAAGCTCTCCGCAGCACTGTTGTCCGGGCGGTCTGCGCCGACGCCCAGCCGGTCAAATTCCCTGTAAACCTGCGGAGTCGAAGCGCCGCCCCGCGGCTTGCAAATCAGCAGCGGCCATGCCGGAAGCGCCGGAAGCGGCCGGACGATCTCTCCGATGCCTTCCACAACGGCTGTGCCCCCGAAAATGCAGTACGGCACATCCGCGCCGACGCTCAGCCCGATCTCGCAGAGCTTTTTTCGGCTGAACCCCGCCCCCGTCAGGCGGTTCAGAGCCCTCAGCAAAGCGGCAGCGTCGCTGCTCCCTCCGCCAAGGCCCGCTCCGACCGGGATATACTTTTCCGTTTTTATGTCAATACGCAGCGGACGGCCGAGAGCGGAACAAAACGCCTCGGCCGCCTTGTACATCGTGTTTTTTCCGTCAGTCGGAATATAGCTTTTGTCGGTAAAAATGCAGATCGAAGTCTCCTTCGCATCTTCGGCGCTCACAGTCAGAAGATCCGAAAGCCTGACCGTGTGCATAACCGAACGAAGAAGGTGATATCCGTCCTCCCTGACGCCCGTGACGTCAAGAGTGAGATTTATCTTCGCAAAAGCCGGAACAGTCAGCATCTTAAAGACTCCTTATGAAACGATCTATTCCCTCGAGAGCGGTTCCGATGGCCTGTATGGAATAGCAGTAGGAACAGCGGACAAACCCGTCCCCCGCCGAGCCGAAAGCGTCTCCGGGAATGACGGCGACGTGCTGTTGCCTCAAAAGCTTTTCGCAGAATTCCTCGCTCGACATTCCCGTGCTTCTGATATCCGGGAACATATAAAACGCGCCCTGGGGCTCAAAGCAGGGAAGTCCCATTTTTCTGAAGCCTTCAAGCATATATTTTCTCCGTCCGTCGTACTCCTCGCGCATTTCGGCGATATCCTCGTCCCCCGCCTCAAGCGCTTCGATCGCGGCATACTGGCTCGTCGTCGGGGCGGACATTATGGCAAACTGGTGAATCTTCGTCATGAGCCTGACCGCCTCGGCCGGGGCGACGGCGTATCCGATTCTCCAGCCCGTCATCGCGTGGCTCTTGGAAAGACCGGAAACAATTACCGTTCTCTCCCTCATTCCCGGAAGCAGAGCGATTGAAAAATGCTTTCTGTCGCCGTATGTAAGCTCGCCGTAAATCTCGTCGGAGATAACGACCAGGTCGTGCTTCACACAAAGCTCGGCAATCGGCTTAAGGTGTTCTTCACGCATTACGGCTCCCGTGGGGTTGTTCGGAAACGGAAGCATCAAAACCTTGGTTTTATCGGTGATTTTTTCCTCCAAAAGAGCCGGGTTTATGCGGAACTCGTCCTCCGGAAGGGTGGGCAGCGCCACAGGAACTCCTCCGGCAAGACGGGTTATCGGGTCATAGCACACAAAGCTCGGCTCCGGAATTATGACCTCGTCCCCTGGTTCAACAAAAGCGCGCACGGCAAGGTCGATGGCCTCGCTGCCTCCGACGGTGACGAGCACCTCGTCCGGCGAATATTCAAGCTCAAACCTGCGGTTAAGATAAGCGCTCACCGCCCGCTGAAGATCCGGAAGCCCCCTGTTCGGCGTGTATGCGGTTATGCCCTTTTCAAGGGAGTATATGCCCGCGTCGCGGATGTGCCACGGGGTCACAAAGTCCGGTTCGCCGATTCCGAGGCTCACCACATTCTCCATCGTGTAAGCCAGGTCAAAGAACCGTCTTATTCCCGACGGCTTCAGACCGACGGCGGTCCTGTTCATTTTTTCACTTATGCTCATATGCTAAGACTCACACCATCGGCGTGCGTCTGTCCTCCCTTTCTTCCTTGACGAACAAAACTCCCCTGTCCTTGTACTTTTTGAGCACAAAATGGGTCGCCGTTCCCGAAACAGAATCCAAAATTGCAAGCTTCTGGGCGACGAAGAGCGCAACCTCCTTGAGCGTTTTTCCGACAAGCATGACCATGAGATCAAAGCCTCCCGACATGAGGTAAACGCTGTCGACCTCGGGATACTGGTATATCCGGCTTGCGACCCTGTCAAAGCCCTCGCCCCTCTGGGGAACGACCTTCACTTCGATCAAAGCGGTCACAATTGCGCGCTCCGTTTTTTCCCAATCCACCGTCGCGCCGTATCCGAGTATCGTTCCGTTATTTTCAAGTTCGGCGATCGCCTCAGCAGTCTCCTCCTCCGTAGCGCTGAGAAGAGCGGAGAGCTGTTCGACGCTGAGCTTACAGTCCTTTTCAAGCAGCATAAGCAGCTTATCAGTGTTCATATTTTCCCCTTTCGCCGCCGGAACGGCGGCAAGAACATTTGCGTTTTGTATATTTTATCACATTGCCAGGGGGATTTCAATACTGCCGCGGATATTTGCCGTCAAAGCGGCCTCCTTCCTGCAAAAACCGCTTTACTCTTTTTTCCCTTCATGGTATAATAATCGACAGACAAAAACAACAGAAAAGGAGATTTTTCCAATGTCAAGTTCCGACGGTTTCAAGCGCTGCGACGGGTATGTGGGAAGCGTTCCACAGAACTTCGTCAATGCCAACCTTCCCACATGCCCCATGTGCGGCTCCCACGATCCCTACTGGCTGCTCAAGGACAAGCTCGAGTTCACCGCCCACAGAATAATGTTCCGCTGCAGCAAATGCGGCTGTATCCTGTCAGCCACCCAGGACGATTTCACAGGCAGAACAAAGTCCACCGCCTATTCCGTGCTGACAACCGGCGGCGCGGTTAACGCCCTTGTCAAGAAAAATCAGGGAAAGGACATCAAAACCGTATACGTCAAGATCGAAGACGCCGGCGACGCCCAGGTTTCATCCGCTCTTGTCGGAAAAGAGCTTCCCCTCGATGACCTGAAAGCTATGGCCGCCGCATTCGGCGCACAGCCTTCCGTCTCTCCGGCGGAGTCTCCCGCCGCCTCAGAACCCGTTTGCTCCGAACCCGCGCCCGAAATAAAAGTTTCCTATGCCGCCCCCGCCGAAGCTCCCGCTGCCGGCGAGGTCCCCGTCAGTGTTTCCTATGCCGCGCCTGCCGCCTCCGCTCCGGCAGCCTGTGCACCGGCACCGGCGCCCGCCCCCGAAGCGCCTGTCAAGCGCAGCAAAATGCCCGTCGTTTCCATCATCGCCGTTGCCCTTGCCTTCTGCGCCATTTGTCTCAGCCTGATCTCCCGCGGAGCCAGGGTTGCAGTCGGCGGCGCGCCCACGGCGATCAGTCCCACGGCGATCATTTACGTTCTAAGATTCTTCAATCTGGTCGGAATTGTCCTGATGTTTGTCGGACTTCTGCTTCACCGCAAAAACCTCCAGCTTCTCTTTGGCATCGGACTCCTGATCAACGCCGCGGCAACGCTTATTAACGCCGCGACAACGCTTATGTTTTCATACTACAACCGCGGCGTCGACCTGATCGCCACAATCGTTGTCTTTGTCTTCTTTGTGCTGTCCGGACTTTACTATATTCTGAAGGGAAAAACTTTCGGAAATCCGCTCAAACTCATCCTTTCCATCGCCGCCATGACGGCAGAGGTCGCCTGCTTCATCGCGTATTGCTTTTTCTGGTTCAGAAATTTCGGCTCAATCATCGACGGCTTTGGCCGCTCGTTCACCTTCTCAATTCTTATGCTCCTGAGCGAACTTTTCTCCAGGTTCGGCTTCATTTGCGTCCATCTGTCCGTTCTCATCTACACTCCGTTTAAGAAGAGCAAAAAAGCATGAGTGCAAAGCTTGTCTTTCTCCGCCGCACCGCCGAAGAAACGGCTCTCCAGGGCGGCGAGGTCTATTTTGACATAAACGGCAGAAATATCGGAAAACTCGCATCCACCGACTGCTTTGCCGAGCTTCCCGCCGGAAAGTATCGGCTTCGCATGTACAAGAGCCACAATTACGGTACGATGATCGGCTTTGCCGAGACCACCGTCGAAGTGAATGACGGAGATTCCCTCCTCATTCGCTATACGCCCCCCATTGTTGTGAGCCAGCCCGGATACCTGATGGTTTCCCGCTATTCGCCGGAAGCCGCCGATACCGCGGCAGAAGAAACCAGGCGGCAGATCATATCCGAGCACACAAAGGCCGAAGAGAAACGCGCCCAGAGCCAGCGCGGCACCCGCCGCGCCGTAAGGTGGATCATCTGGGGTTCCGTCGCAACAGGCTCGCTTATCGCGCTGTTCTGGATCCTTTATTTTCTGATTTGGGAAGCCATTATATTCTGAGCCGCCGGATTTATACAAAAACTGCAGAAACGCCGGAATACGGCGTTTCTGCAGTTTTTTTGAATTGAAGTTTCAATTTTTGTTCTTACTGGCTCACTTTTCCGGATGCACGCCGGTAATGTCGTAAACCGCGGTGCAGCGCTTTGATTCGCCGTTCGGATTCGTGTATTCGAGCACGATGCGGCAGGAAGAGTCGTCTATCTCTTCAAGATAATACGCTGTCACCGCCTGATAGAAGGTAGAGTCGTCGGCCTGGTAATCATTCTCACTCTTTCCGGAGTCAAATTCTCCGCGCGGGAAAAGATACTCGTATTCCAAAGCGACTTCCTTGCCGTACTCCCAGCGGGAAGAACCGTATTGGGCGGCTTCCAACTGTCCCCAGGCATCGAATGCGTAAAACCTGTATCCCGCCTGTATATCACCGCTTATCACAAGGAAGTGATCCTCGTCAATGGCATACATATCGATGACGTCTCCAAGCTCACGCTGGATTCTGTCCCATGTAAATCCATTGTCCACAGTCCGGCAAATCTCAAAATATCTTTGCTGCGAAAACATCATGCATGGATACATGATAAAGCATCCGTATTCACCGTCCGCTCCGGTCGGTGTAAACGAATAATACGCCGTAACTTTCGTGTCCGGTCCGGTGTAAACCGGCGGAAGGGTGATCTCTGCCTTAAAGTCCGCGTCGGTCACGGGAAAAACCGCAGTATAGGCATTCTCAGAAGTCGCCTCTCCTGTGCCGGCGGGCTCTGTCGATCCGGAGCTTTCTGCCGAATCTGTACCGGTGTCGGCTGTCGAAGAAATGTCCGCTGTGTCGCCGGAGCTGACACTCGAGGTGCCGCCCGCGGCGTCCGTCCGGATGTCCGTTGAATACACGGAGCCTGAACCCGAGGTATCCTCGGGTTCAGGTCCGGAACATCCGGCCAGCGCGCACAAAACCGTCACTGAAACCAGTAAAGCTGAAATAAGTTTTTTCATAGTGTTCCCCCCTGAATTAAAAACTTATTGAATTTGTTTTCATTATACCATACGTTTGTTCGTATTTCAAGAGGGAATTTTGTCGAGCGGAAAAAAATTTTTTCAGCAGCTCCATCCTCCGGCGTGCTGAAGCTTACTGACAACGACATTGAAGTTTGTACCGTTGATCGTCACTTCATATGCGCCGGTCTTGGTTGAAATCTGCCGGTTGTCCCAGCCGCGATAAGTTATACCGTTCTGCCATGCCCAGGCCGCCGTTCTCGAAACAACGCCGGTAACGGTGAGGTTGCTGCAGACGGCATGGCAGCCGTAAACGCCGACGTTGTAGCGGCAGTTGTTCGCAGTGCCAAGCGCGCTCATCTTTGCAACGACCGCGTTAAAATAGTCGGATATGCATCCGCTTATCTGGCTGGAAGTGGCGTTGAGCTCAACGGCGAAATAAATCATCGTTCCGGCCGGCTGTCCAACCTCTCTTGCGAAGTTATATGCGGCCTCCGCGTCCGCGGTTCCCTGCGCGGCGGTATAATAGCTTGCGTTTCCGGTCGCGCCGTTCTGGAAGTAAATGAACACGTCAAGTCCCGCCGCAGAGAGATACCCGGCTTCGGTCGAATCAAATCCGTGGTCGTAGGTTCCGTCGCTGTAATAATATCTTCCGACGAAGCTGTAACCCGCATTTTTTATGGCGTTTGCCATGGTCTGAGAGCTTATCTTTGCGTAGGTGTCGACACCGAGCTTTATTCCCAGCTCGGCATAGGGGAACCAGGCGCGCTTTTTCTGTCCGCCGCCGATATTGTACTCGATGAGAGCGTATCCGTTTTCACGCTTGTCGCTCAGAAAGCTTACGGCCTCGTAGTTTTCCACGGAACCGGCGGAGGCATATGTGCTTGAGCTGGGCCCGTTGTAGGTGTTTCCGCCTTTTCCGACGTACTTTGCCGTAAGGTTCGCGGTGTAGGTCGAAACCGTTCCGGACACCTGGGACACTGCGCTCGTCGGAATGTACATGCGCTTTCTGTAACTGCCCGACTGGTATTCGATGTAGTACCAGTTTCCCTCCTTCCAAAGAATGTCCACTGTCTCCGCAGGACCGGCGTAGCTTCCGCTGGAGGGATAGGTGGTCGAGCTCGGTCCGTAATAGACCGTCGTCTGTGCGCTTACATAACCTGTTGCCATTTTGAGATTCCTCCCGTAAAAATAATTTTTTGTCCTCGGACGCACCGTGTCAAAATGCCTTTTATTCGGTGGGGACATTTACCGGTTCCGTCCCCGGGACGCTTATGTTATACCACATTCCTCCGGGACTTTCCTCTCCGCTTTTTCCACCGGGAAAGAAAGCGATTTATAACCGTTTTTGCCCGCTGATTCTCCTTGACAAAAGCCCTCCGCGCTGTTATACTCGACTCAGACCAAATCCATCAAAAGAAAGAAGTGACAAAAAGATGAAAGCCCCCCTTTCCCCGATATCCATCTGTGTTTCTGCCGACGCTCCGGAACAGGCGGTATACGCCGCACAGGAGCTCCGCCACTATCTCGGGCTCATGACCGGTCAGCGCTTTGAGATAACGAATCTCGCCGCCTCTCCGGCGATCTCCGTTGTCCGGGACGACGAACTCGGCGAGGACAGCTTTTCCCTCCGCGGAGACGGCAGGAACCTCGACATACGCGGCGGGGTCCGCGGCGTGATCTACGGTGCATATTCGCTTCTTGAACGTCTCGGGTGCCGCTTTTTCACGGCGACCTGCGAACTTGTCCCCACTGTTGAAAAGCTTGAGCTGCCCGTTCTCAGCGTCACGGAAAGCCCGGCGTTTGAATACCGTGAACACAACTATTACGAACCCGTGCGCTATTCCCGCTTCGCCGTAAAATGCCGCCTCAACGGATCGCACCATCAAATTCGCGAAAAGCACGGCGGCTGCAAGAGCTACGCCTGGTTTGTCCACTCCTTTCAGCAGATGGTCGACCCCGACGTGTACGGTGCAGAGCATCCGGAATACTTCGCAATGTTCGACGGAAAACGCTGCACAGAGCGAGATGTAAACCAGCTCTGCCTGACCAATCCCGATGTTTTGAAAATTGCAACGGAAAGCGTCCGGAACGCGCTGCTCAACAATCCAACGGCGAACATCATCTCCATTTCCCAAAACGACTGGGGCCGCGGCTGTGAATGTCCCGCCTGCCGCGCAAGCGATCTTGAAGCGGGAAGCCCTTCCGGAACGCTTCTGCGTTTTGTAAACGCCATTGCCGAAAAGCTCGAGCCCGAGTTCCCCAACGTCATCTTTGACACCCTCGCCTACAACTATACCCGCCCGATACCAACGTCCATCCGCCCCCGCAAAAACGTATGCGTGAGGCTCTGCTCCATCGAAGCCTGTTTTTCCCACAGCTTTGAAACCTGTGACGACGACCGTTCCGTCAAGCTTCCCGACGGCAGCCGCACCGACTTCATAACCGATCTGCGAAACTGGGGAAAAGTATGCGACAGGGTATATATCTGGGACTACACCACCTGTTTTGCCCACTATCCCGCGCCGCACCCAAACTGGCACGTGCTTTCCGCAAATATGCGTTCCTTCGCCCAAAACAATGTGAAGGGCGTCTTTGAACAGGCAAACGGAGCATCCTTCGGCGGCACGGATTTCAACGAACTCCGCGCCTATGTCATATCAAAGCTCCTCTGGGACCCGTACACCGATGTCGACCTTCACATCCGCGAATTCACCGACTGTTTTTACGGAGCCGCCGCGCCTTTTGTCCGGGAGTACATCGAATATATCTGCCGCGTTGCGGAAGAGGAAAACATCCACGTCGGCTTCAACGACAATACCGACACGCCGCTTTTCCGCCCCGAGGTTCTCGACAAGCTCCAAAGCTTTATCGACCTCGCGAAAAAAGCCGTTTCCGGAGACCCGCTGAGACTTTGGCGGATCGGAAAGGCAGAGCTTTCCGTGAGATGGGTTCGGCTCAAAAACCGCACTATGCTCCAGGGCGAAGTGGACAAAGACGAGATGAACTCGTTTTTCTCCGACTGGCGCGCATACGGCCTTACCCGAATCGACGAATGGTGTTCCCAGGAGACAACCTTCCGCGCAATGCTCAACGGCCTCTGGCGCGGTACCGAATTCTATCCGCACTGGAACGGGGACGGACCCGAGGAACTTTAAGCAGCCGGGGCTCATTTCAGGCAAAATTCTTCGTTTTGTTTGATATTTTCAGCCTCCCCCCCTTGCAAAACCCGATAAAATATGTTATCATATTAGTCGGTTTATATGTGCTATAATTTCCTGATGAAACGGAGAAATCGTAAAAATGCAACTGTTCCGTATAATTCTCGCAATTGTTGAATTCATCTGCTGCATTGCGCTTGTTGTCTCTGTCCTTTTCCAAAGCGGCAGCAAACAAGGTCTCGGCGCCATCGGCGGCGTATCCGAGTCCTTCGTTTCTCGCACAAAGGCCAAGGATCTCGACGCAAAGCTCCGCAAGCTCACCATTGCAATCAGCATTGTCTTTATCATCGTCTGCATCATTCTGAACATCATCGCCCTTGGCGCAGGAGTATAATCCTCCCCGCAAAAAAAGACAAAAGGCATTTGCCCAAAATTCGGGCAAATGCCTTTTTGCATATAAAATCATCTTTCCCGGAAGCGGAAAACTTTCCTCAAAAAATTCGGCCGCCGCTTTTTCCCGGGAGAAAAAAACGCCCGCCTGCCTCCCCCTGCAAAAAAAATATATCCCCCGGCGCCGCGCATCGGGCGGCTCCCGGGGGAATATCGGTACAGAAAAGCTTCGCGCTTTTGTCTTTTTTCGGGAAAATATATGCAGAGTTTTCCGCCCGGTGGGGATGTCACACCTCCGCAACGCCGTTGTAGCAGCGAATAAGGCCGTCAATGTCCGCGCCTTTCTCCGGCACGAACTTCACGGGGCCGTTCAGCAGGTACTGGTTTTCCGAGAAAACCTCCGCATCGTATTCCTTCGGAACCTTTACAACGAACAAGGTTCCGTCGTCAGCCTCCGCCTCCGCGATATCGTCGGCAAAAAAATCGCCCAGCTCGATCTCAACGGCGCTCCTGCCGGGCTCGGCATTCCAAACGTGCTTTTCGTCGCAAAGCAGGTTCGCCTCCGGAAGCGCTTTGCTCTCTGCGCGCAGCCCCGAAAGCTCCCTGCTCAATGCGGCGATATGTCTTTCATCCGTTCCGCAGCAGCCGCCAAAGAGTCTCACTCCAAGCTCTGCAAATTCTCCGGTGTGTGCGGCAAACTCCTCCGGCGTCATCCCGTACACCGGAGTGCCGTCCGCCCCCGTTTGCGGCAGTCCCGCGTTCGGCTTTGCGGCAAGCGGTATCCGCGCAAAATCCTTCAGCGGTTTGAGCATTTCAAGCACCGCCTCTGGCCCGACGGAACAGTTTATGCCGAATGCATCCGCACCGAGGTTCTGAACGGAAAGCAGCGCCGAAAGCGGCGTACAGCCGGAAAGCGACCTTCCGTTCTGCTCAAAAGACATTGTAACGATAACCGGCTTGTCCGAAACGCTTTTGACCGCAATGACGGCGGCACGCGCCTCTGCCAGGGTCATGAGAGTTTCCGCGGCAAAAAAGTCAACTCCCGCCGCTTCCAAAACCTCCGCCTGCTGGCGGAAGATGTCAACAAGCTCCTCAAAGCCGATCTGACCGAAGGGCTTCAGAAAAAGTCCCGGAGAGCTGATATCTCCCCCGACCGCCGCTCTGTCCCCCACAGCTGCACGGCTTATGCCCACGAGCTCCCGGTTGAGTCTTTCAAGCTCTTCCGAAAGCCCGTATTTTTTCAGTTTTACGCGGTTTGCGCCGAAAGTAGGCGCATACACGGCGTCGGAGCCTGCGTCCGCATATCTCCGCTGGAGCGAAATGAGCGCGTCCGGGTTCTCCGTTATCCACTTCTCCGGACAGACTCCGGCCGCAAGTCCTGCCCGCTGCAGATTTATTCCCGTAGCTCCGTCAAGCACCGTGAAACGGTCAAAGGAAATATCCATGCCTGACTCTCTCTTTATTCCGCGGCGTTCTGACCGCTCTTTTCCATTCTTTCGGGAGCGGAAATGCTGAGCATTCCCAGAACATTTGCAATGACGGCTCTCGTCACGTCGGCAAGAGTGAGTCTTGCCTCCGCAAGCGGTTTATCCGCACCCTTGATGCGGCAGTCGGTGTAGAACGCGTGGAAGGCCGTGGCAAGATCGATAAGATATTTTGTCATGCGGTACGGCTCGTAATCCCTGGCGGCAAGGCGGATCTCGTCGGGAAGCGAGGCGATCTGTTTGATGAGCGCCCTCTCGGAAGGCTCGGTCAAAAGCGCAAGATCCGCGGAATCCGTTCCCGAAGGCGTCAGAGCCTCTGCCGCCAAACGGTCGAGCATGGAGCAGATGCGCGCATGGGCATACTGGACATAGTATACCGGATTTTCACTGTCTTCGCGCACGGCGACTCCAAGGTCAAATTCAAGGTGGGTGTCGCTCTGCTTCGAGTTGAAGATGAATCGCGCCGCGTCAACGCTTATTTCGTCAAGAAGATTGTCCAAAGAGATCATCTTGCCGGTGCGTTTGGACATTCTGACCGCTTCCCCGTTCTGAAGCAGATTTACAAGCTGGTAGAGCTTGATATCGAGCCTGGAGGGGTCAATGCCCAAAGCGGAAAGTCCTGCGCGGAACCTTACGGCGTGACCGTGGTGATCTGCGCCGAGAACATCGATCACGCGGTCAAAGCCGCGGGCGACGAGCTTGTTTCTGTGATATGCGATGTCAACGGCGTAATATGTGTAGAAGCCGTTTGACTTTATCATAACTTCGTCCTTTTCCATGCCGAAGTCCGTTCCCCGGAACCAGGTTGCTCCGTCTTTTTCATAGAGATATCCGCGCTCGCCAAGCATATCAATCGTTTCCTTGACGTATCCGCTTTCATGGAGGGACGTCTCCCTGAACCAGCAGTCGTAAACCACGTTGTAGCGGCGGAGATCCGCCTGCATACGCTCAAGATTTCTCGCAAGTCCGATCTCGCGCATTTTAACGCGTCTCTCCTCGGGCTCGAGCTCGAGAAGGCTGTCTCCGAACTCGCCCGCAATCGACGCCGCAAGCTCCTTTATGTCGTCGCCGTGGTACCCGTTGTCCGGAAACTCACAGGCGTCCTCCCCCTTCAGATATTGGATATATCTCGCTTCGATGGATTTTCCGAAAAGATCGACCTGGTTTCCGGCGTCGTTGACATAGAACTCGCGCCAAACCCTGTACCCAGCGCGTTCAAGGACCGCTGCAAGAGAATCTCCGAAAACGCCGCCCCTTGCATTGCCGAGATGCATCGGCCCGGTGGGATTTGCGGAGACGAACTCGACCATAACCCTCTCGCCGTGGCCGATATCGTCGGAACCGTAGTTTTCCCCAAGCTCCGTAACCGCACGGAGCACGTCGGAATACCACCTGCAGCCGAACACAGCGTTTATAAAGCCCGCTCCCGCGACGGAGTACGAGTCAAACCACTCGTGCTTTTTCATGTGCAAAAGCGCAGCCTCCGCGATCTTTCTCGGAGCACAGTGCATCGCCTTCGCAAGGCTGAGCGCAGCAGTGCAGGAAAGGTCGCCGTTTTTCGGATCTTTCGGAACTTCAACCGAAATTTTGTCCAGAGGGGCAGCGGGGAGCTCTCCCGCCTCCATCGCCGCGGCAAGCGCTTCGCGCACTGTCTCTTCAAGGGTCTCCTTCGCCGATCTATAAACGTTGTTGACACTGTTCATTGGTTATCTCCGCCTTTCGGTTCGTTCATTCTCTTCATGGTAAGTTCAATGCTGCTCCGGCTTGCAAAAGCATTTTCTATCTCAAGCCTGTATTCAATGGCGATCCTTCCGCCTCTGTCATCAATGCTGTGTTCCATCCCCAAAGCAATCGTTCCGATGCTTAAAACGCCGACCGGCGTTTCATAGAGAGAAAGGTGCTTTTGATTTTTTTCAAATATCATGTGCGACTCAAAGCTTCCGCTCCGGTCCACAGTTATTTTTCCGTCCTCCGCCGTAACTGTCGTCCATACGCCCTCAAGCCCGGTGAGCTCACTCTCCTCGTATCGGATAACCCAACCGTTTCCGCTGCGGCGCATGGTTCCGTCCGTCACGAACTCGACAGTCTCTTTTTCTCCTTCGGCAGATGTCTGGACACTTTGCACCGTAAGCAAAACAGGTATCGCACAGGAAAGCAAGCTGTCCGTCAATTTATGTACCTCACAGATGTATGATTATTCATTCAATGTCGACGAGAGAGACGCTTCCCGTCACTTTCTCCCTGAGAAAAGTCTCCGCAAGCGCAGAAAAACCTTCCACGGAATCGCTCACAAAGTATTCCGCTTCGCCCCGGCGGCCGGGAGAATTTCCGTTTCCGTTTTCACGCAGTTCCCTTGCAATGAGAGCAGCCGCCTCTCTGCCCGGACTGACAAGCTGAGTGTTTTCTCCCATGAACGCCGCGACAACCGGCTCCAAAAGAGGATAGTGCGTACATCCCATTATCAGCACATCGACCCCTTCGGACTTTATCTCAGCAAGATATTCCGAAACCACGGTTGATATCACGATGTCGTCCGGAGAAATGCGTCCGTTTTCCACAAGCGGCACCAAAAGCGGACACGCCGCGCTCACCGTCCGAATGCCGGGGGCAAAGCTTTTTAAAAGCCGCTCATATTCCCCCGAGCGAATCGTCGCCGGCGTTCCCATAACTCCGACAACGCCCTTTTTCGTCAGCTTCGCGGCAGAACGCGCCGCCGCCTCCACAACTCCGTCAATCGGCAGATCATACTCTTTTTTCAAAATCGGAAGAGCCACAGTGCTCACCGTGCCGCAGGCCACAAGAACGCGCTTCGGCTCGTGCTTCAAAAGAAAATCCATGTCCGAGCGGGCGTAACGGATTATCGTCTCATCCGAACGCGTGCCGTAGGGCACCCGGCCGGTATCTCCGAAATATACGATGTCTTCGTTTGGAAGTATACGGCGAAGTTCTTTCACTGCGGTGAGCCCGCCCAGACCGCTGTCGAATACGCCGATCGGACGCTTATCCATTTTCGCCTCTCAGCCCGCGCTCTTCCGCGGCCAGCATGATTATTCTCGTTATGAGCTCGCCGTAGGGAATACCGCATTTTGCAAAAAGCTTCGGATACATGCTGATGCCGGTAAAACCCGGAAGCGTGTTTATCTCGTTGAAGATCACGGCATTGTCGCTTTTTCTGAGAAAGAAATCGACCCTTGAAAGCCCCCGGCAGTCCAAAAGCGCAAACACGCGCAGGGCGGTTTTCCGGAGTTCTTCCGCCTTCCCCTCCGGAAGCTCCGGATCGAAGACGAGCCCGCTGGTTCCGTCGACGTACTTCGCCTCATAGGAATAAAAGTCCCTTGAAGGGAGTATCTCCCCAACGCCGGAAGCCTCCGCTTTGCCGTTTCCGAGAACCGCGACCTCAAGCTCCCTTCCGTCGATATATTCCTCCACAAGTATGCGTCCGTCGTACTTTGCCGCTTCGCCCAGAGCGCAGACAAGCTCCTTCCGGTTTCCGGCTTTTGACACGCCGACCGACGACCCGGTGTTTGCAGGTTTGACAAACACCGGATAGCTGAATTTTTTCTCCGTTCTTTCCACGGCAAGCCCGACTGATTCAAAAACTTCATCCGCTGTGACAAAAATCCAGTCGGCCATGGGGATGCCTGCGGAAGCGCAGACCTGTTTTGTAAACGCTTTGTCCATGCAGACCGCAGCCGAAGCGGTCCCGCAGCCGACAAAGGGTATCCCGGCCAGCGAAAGCATTCCCTGAAGCCGTCCGTCCTCTCCGTTTTCCCCGTGGAGCACGGGGAAAACGACGTCCGGAAGATACCTTTTTCCGTCTATGTAAAATCCGCCGAGCCCATCCCTCGCCGGAGAATACAGGACGTCTTTCACGTCGCCGTCCTCCCACGAGCCGTCCTCAACGGCCTCGGGAGAGGCGTCCGTCAAAAGCCATCTGCCCTTTTTTGTGATTCCGACCGCCGTTACGGAGAACTTTTCACGGTCGATGTTTCTGAGCACCGACGCCGCGGACGCCCGCGAAACATCGTGTTCCGGAGACACTCCGCCGAATATTACAAGAACTTTCAAACAGTTCAGTCCTTTCAGATTACATAAAGAATATTATATCACACAAGAACCCGAAATACAATCGCTATTCAAGTGAAAGCACGGCTTTTTTGAAAACTTTTCCCCGTTCCTCGAAATTTTTGAACGCATCGAACGAGGCGCACGCCGGGCTCAGAAGCACGACGTCGCCTTCCCCGGCCAGCTTTGCCGCTTCGCCAACTGCGCTGACGACGCTTCCCGCATCGACGATCGCCGGAGCTTCCGTCTCAAAAAAGCGGCTGTTTCTGACGGCCCGGGCGATCTTCTCCCCAGTCTGCCCCGCAAGAATAACGGCTTTTGCCTTTTGACAGAGGGTGTCCCCGAGAGAGTCAAAGGAAATGTGCTTGTCGCTTCCGCCGACGATTATGATGACCTTTTCTCCGAAAACGCCGAGAGCCGCAGTCGTCCGCGACGGAGATGAGTCTATCGACGAGTTGTAATACTTCACTCCCCGGAGCTCTCTCACAAACTCGAGCCGGTTTTCAACTCCGCCGAACTCCCGCGCGACTTTCCGCATTGCATCCGTTCCGCACAGGTCGTAAACCGCGGCGCAGGCCGTCATATAGTTTTCGACATTGTGCATTCCCGGAATTTTTATTTCCGATATGGGAAAGAGAGTTTTCTCTTTATTCCCGATTGATGAGACGATTTCTCCGTCAGACAGAAAAATTCCGTTTTCCTTTCTTTCGCGCCGCGAAAAAAGCCTCAGCTCGCCGGAAGCTTCCCGGGCAAGCTCTGCCGTGGCGCCGCAGTCCGCATTCGTGACAAGAATTCCCTTTTCCGACTGGTGACGGAAGATATTCGTTTTCGCCCTGGCATATTCTTCCATGGAAGAGTGCTTGTCAAGGTGATTCGGCGCAAGGTTAGTGACGACGGCGATGTCCGGCGAACGCTTCATGTCCATAAGCTGGAAAGAGGAAAGCTCCGTAACGCAGATGTCGCTTTCCGACATCTGTGGGATCAGGTTCAAAAGCGGCGTCCCGATATTTCCGCCGAGCCAGACGCGATACCCCTCCGCTTTCAGCATTTCCGCAATAAGCGTAGACGTTGTCGTCTTTCCGTCGCTCCCCGTTATGCCTATCAGCTTCGCAGGGCAAAGCTCGTAAAACAGCTCCATCTCCGAGGTTATAACCGCGCCGGATTCCGCCGCACGGACAAGGGCAGGCGCCGTCGGCAGAAGCCCCGGAGTTCTGAATATAAGCTTTTCTTCTATGTTTTCCAGATAGTCTTCTCCGAAAACAAAGCGCACGCCCTTTTTCTCAAGGGCCTCCGCCCTCTCTCCCAGCTCTTTCGGAGACTTTTTGTCGTATACGGAAACAACCGCGCCGAACTCCGTCAGAAGTTCCGTCAGGGGAAGATTGCTTATCCCCATTCCGACAACGGCGACCTTTCTCCCCTTCTGCGATGAAAAATATCTCTTGAAGCTGTCCATATACTCCTCCGAACCAAACAGAAATCACTAACTATATATTATATTCCATTGGTCTCAGGATTTCAACGGCAAGTTTCCTTCTTTGCGCTTTCTTCCCTGAAAAAACAGCGCAATTCCGCAGACAAGCGGGATACCGACGCAAAACGGAAGCGAAATATACTTGTTCATCTCCCGAAAAACAGACACTGCCTGACCGTTTGCAAGCATCATCTCCGACAGGGCAAAAACCGCGGCGGCGGCCGGAACGGTGATAACGGCGTGTTCGTCCAGCCCCAAGCACTTTGCGGCCGATCTTCCGACGCAGAAAATGCAGACCGTGAAGCGAAGAGTGTCCACGATCATGTCCGTCGCCGAGATCAGAATCTCCATTCTCTGAAAGAAAGACCCGATGCCGAATATCCTCAGGGCATACGGCGAGTGAAAATAGAGATTGTCCATGCTCCGCTCCCCAAGCATAAGCACGTTTCTCAAAAACACGGCCAAAAGCGCAAAGAACACGATCAAAGCTCCGGCCGCAATTCCGCGCGAGCGTTTTTCGCCCTTTGCCGGAGGCGGAAGCGCGCCGAGAATGACCAGCACCTCTCCGAAGGGCATCATCGAAACGGACAGCGCGCCGGAAAACACCGAGGCAGGGTCCTTCCCGAAAAGCGGAAGCGGAAAAGCCGAAAAATCAATGCTCAGCAGACTCATCGTCAGCGTCAGCACCAGGAACGCCATTCTAACCGCAAAAAAAATTCTCCCCGTCCCCGAAACGGCGCGAAATCCGGCCCCCGCAATTACCGCCCCGGCGGCAGCCACCAGAAGCGCCGGAAGGGTTTTGTCAAATTCCCGGCTCGAAAGGATCGTCACGAAGCTCGAATAGGTTCCAAGAGTCCATACCGCCGTCAAAAATGCGTAAGCGCCCGTAAGCCCGGCAAAAAGCTTTCCCTCCCTTTTGCCGAAAGCCTCGTCAAATATCCCAAAAAGGTCCTTTTCCGGAAAGGTTCCGAGAATGCGCGTCCAAAGGAATATGAGCGGAACGGCCGCGGCCAGCGACAGCACAAGCGAAAGCCAGCTCCGCGACGGGTTCTCCGCCGTTCCGCCGATAATAAGCGCGGTCGAAAGCATAAAGAGCGCCGTCAGCGTCCGGGCGTCTTTTTCCGTCGAAAACTCACTTCTCATGCGGAAAAGTTCACCCCCGCCAGCCATACCGCCCAAAGCGCGCCCGCCGCCGCGCACAAAAGGCACCAAACGGTAAGCGTGCGTTTATTGCCGCGTATGCGGACGAATTCCGCCGCCGCAAGTCCGCAAAACACAAGAATATAGTAAACCGTCATTTTTCCTTCCGTCCTATTCCGATGCAATGGTCAGCGTCTTCGACGCCTCCCCGCTCTGTCCGACCGCCGTTCTGACCTCTATATCCAGTTCTCCGCCCTTGTAGATGTCCCGCCAGCCGTCTTTTATTTCGTCCCAGAGCTTCGGTTTTGTCCTCTCGAGAAGCTGTCCGATCCCAAGCACGTCCGATCCGAAATCCTCCATATCAATCCCGACGACCCGTCTTCCCTCGCTGACAAGGTATTCCTCCGCGCCTTTGGAAAACCTTTTCATAAAGGCTTCGTCAAGCTCTCCGGCGTTCCCGTCCACGTCGACGATCTTCAGTTCGACTTCAAGCTTCAGCTCAATCCTCAGCCGTCCGTCTTCACAGAAGGCTTTGCGGTCGGTTTTGATCTTCCCGCAGTGGAAATGCACGGTCTCCTTCCCCGTATCCACCGACATCACGTTCTCGCTGTGGCTTCCGAGAAACATCCGGAGAATTTCGGAGTCCTCCGGACCGTAAATCCCGCTGAGCCTTTCCGAAGCGAACACGGCCAGCCCGTCAATCGCAATGACGGTTTCGTCTCCGCTCCGAACCCCCGAGATGACCGGGATAAGAGTGGCAACCCCCTGCGCCCCGCATTTGTCGATCATCTCAAACACCGCCGCAGAGCCCCTTTCCTCCCGGGAGGAGTAATTTGTCATTATTTTTTCAAGGGCAAAGCTGACGCTGTTCTCCGTCGGCGACACATAATTGTAAATGTCCGAGGCGTTCTCCGTGTTCGAAAGAACGACCATCGAGGAAAACGCCGCCAAAGTGTCGTGCAAAAACCACTCCAGCACCGGGACAAGCGAATTCTGCGCGACATCCCGGCTTATTATGAAAACCGAAGCGTGTCCCCAGTAAAGCTCCTTTCCCGTCGTTTGGCTCATGCGCGACACCGCCTGCGAAATGCTTTCGCCCTTTGATTCCAGGTAAAAAGTCTTGTAAGCCGTCTCCTGGCTTCCCCGCTGAAGGTCGATGATCTCCGCTGTGACGGTATACTCCCTGCCGTCGTAATCGATGGCCGCCCCCGACACGACGATCAGCTCCTCAATTTCCGACAGTCCGCCGCAGCCGGAAAGCACGGTCGCCGCCGTGAGCACGGCGATTGCCAAAAGCTTACCGCGTCCCCGCATCGATGTCTCCCCCGCCTCTGAAAAGTTTTCTGTACCTTAGTGTTCCCCAGCGTTTTCTCACGAAAGCGTCCGGCGCTTTTCCCCGCCTTGTCTTTTCAAGGGAGAGATAAGGCACGCCGAAGGAGTCCATGGCGCAAAGGTGCGCCGTCACGGCGACGGTCCCCACGGCAAACCCCGTCATGCCGAACACCGAAGTCAGAACGACCATAAATATCCGCACACAAATCAGTCCCCCCGTCAAAGGTGCAGCAAGCATCGAAGTCGTCCCTGCCAGCGCGACGATTATCACCACGGGCGCGCTGACGAACTTCGCCTCCACCGCCGCCTGGCCGATTATCAGCGCGCCGACGATGGAGAGCGCCTGTCCGATGTTGTTCGACATCCGAAGGCTTGCTTCCCGCAGTATGTCAAAAGCCGCAAGAAGCAGCAAAAGCTCAACAATTGTCGGAAACGGCACCCCCTGGCGGCTCTTGGATATGCTGAGCAGCATGACCGTCGGCAGCATTTCCTGATGGTAATTGACAACGGATATATAGAACGCAGGAGTCAGGGCGGATATCAGAAATCCGGCAAAACGTATCAGCCTGTTTATAGATGCAAAAATAAATCCGGTGTAATAGTCTTCTCCCGACTGAAAATTTTCGATAAAAAGGTAAGGCATAGTCACAACGCACGGAGTTCCGTCCACGACGAGCGCGGTCCGTCCCTCCAAAAGCCTTGAAGCCACCGTGTCCGGGCGCTCCGTGACGCCGACGGTCTTGAACGGGCTGTGCTTATTGTCCCTTATCTGCTCGGCAAGGTAGTTTGAATCCAGTATGTCCCGGACCGGAATTTCGGCAATGCGCCGTTTCAGCTCGCTCCGGACTTTTTCATCCGCGATCCCCCGTATGCTGCACATATACGCGCTGGTTTTGGTATATTCTCCGAACTCAAGCTTCTCCACGCGGAGATCCTTCGTTTTGAGCCTTCTGCGAATCATGCTCACATTGTCCAGCGCCGATTCAATAAAACCCTCTCTCGGCCCGCGGATCACCGTTTCGCCCTGGGGTTCCGTTATTCCCCTTTTTTCCCAGTCCTTTGTTCCCGCGACCAGCGCGCCTCCGCGCACCAGCACCACCGCGTCGCCGTACATCGCCGCGGCGGCAAGCTTTTCCGGGTCCGTCTCTTTTTTCAGCTCAATGTTCGTCACGATACGGAATATGCTGTCAGCCGTGACCTCTCCGCCTTTTTCCACCCTTCGGGCAATCGGTTCGACAATGCTCTCCGAAGCAAGAAGGCCGTTTGCCATGCCGTTGAAGAAAAACACCGCGCAGACAAGCCCCCCGCTCCCGTCAAAAAGCTCCCTTCCCACGAAAGCCGCATCCTCGGCGAACATATTTTTGAATAATTCAAAGTCCTTTTTCGGATCTCCCGTTACCGCATTTCCGGAGCTCAATATTTCCACCCCTCGCATTTTTTATTATTTTGTTCCTCTGCGCTTTCAAATATTCGCCGCACCCGAATAAGGCGCGGAAAGAACATAAATAATAAAACAAATTGATTGTTCAGGAGGAAAATATGTTTGCACGCAGAACAGACATGGCCGCAGAAGCGCGCGACCTTCACGCAGAAGAGCTTTCCGGCGTCGAAAGCTCCGTGAGGACCGTATGCGGAATATCCGCAGAAGAAGTGAGGATTGCAAGCATCGACGCGGCAAGGCTTCTTTCAAAGCCCGTGGGACGGTATACGACGCTTGACATTTCGCCCCTCATCCGCCGCGAAGAGGGCGCTCTGCACCGCTGTGCCCGCGCCGTTGCGGAAACCGTAAAACCGCTTTTGCCCTCCGGATGCGAAAACACCCCCATCCTTGTCGCCGGACTCGGAAACCGCCGCATCACTTCCGACTGCATCGGCCCCCAGAGCGCAGAAGGCGTCATAGCCACAAGGCACCTTCTCAGGAATGTTCCGGAAAGGTTTGAGGGAATGCGCCCCGTGGCCGTCATTGAGCCCGGAGTCCTCGGGTCAACCGGCATCGAAAGCGCAGAGACGATCTGCGGAATAATTTCAAAGGTCCCCGTCTGCGCCTGCGTGCTCATAGATTCCCTTGCCTCCCACAGCCACGGCGGGCTCTGCCGCAGCGTTCAGATCTCCGACACAGGCGTAACGCCCGGCTCCGGAGTCGGAAACCACCGTTTCGAGATAAGCCGCAAAAGCATCGGCGTCCCCTGTATTTCCGTCGGCGTCCCCACCGTCGTCGATGCGAAAACCATGCTGGCCGGAATTGCCGGCAGCCTCGGGCTTGACGAGACTGCCGCGGCGGAGCTGGTCCGGGAAAACTTCTTCGTCACGCCCAAGGAAATAGACAGTCTTTCAAGAGAGTGTTCAAAGGCAGTTTCCCTTGGGCTCAATCTTGCGTTCCAGCCCTCTCTCGGGATTTCCGACATCGAACTTCTGCTGTCATAGACCGTCCGGCCCCGCACATATATATAACTGTGAACGCAAATCCGCACATAAGGAGGTCTCATCTTCAGGATGGAAAAGAATTCTTCGATAATCTGCCCGGAAAACGCGGCAAACGCCCCGGACAAGCCGGACCCGCCCCGCAGGCGCCGTCCCGTCCGCACCACGGTCATACTTCTGACGGCAATAACTCTTGTTTTCGCGGCGATCAATCTGAAAGGCAGGCTTTCCCTCATATTTTCCGATCCCGCCGTAAGCGCGCTCCTGCTCTCTTCCGAGCTGGACGCCGAAGCGGAAAGCGGCTCCACTCTGCCCCATGCGCTGCTGCTTGACGAGTTAGGAGGCTCGCTTCCCGCCGAAACATCCGCAGATTCATCCGAAGCTCCGGCGGAAACCTCCCTCCCGACCGGGAGCGGCGCCTCCGAGTCTGTTTACCCCCCTGCCGCGGCAAACGTCCGCGCCCCCGGCGCCGCCGTTCCCAGCACCGTTCCCAACAGCGCCGACGATGTCATAACGACGGTGATCCGCGGAAGCTCCGGCTCGGGGTATCTCGAATACGGGGGCGTCTACATAAAAAACAACACCTATTACTCACCCGACATCTCCGCTCTGCAGAAAAAATCCCCAGCGCTCGGAGAAGACCCCGCCGTCTTAATAATCCACACTCACTCCACGGAGTGCTATCTCCCCACGGAACTGGACAGCTACAAAACCGAAGCGGGGGACCGCTGCTTCGACACGGACTACAACGTCGTCCGCGTCGGAGACGAGCTTGCCGCGTCGCTGAAAAAGGCGGGAATCCGCGTCATACACGACCGCACTCTCTTTGACGCGGAGTCCTACACCGGAGCTTACGGAAAGTCCTATGCCGCCGCGAAAAAGTGGCTTGAAAACGACCCTTCCATAGCCATCGTTCTCGACCTCCACCGGGACGCGCTGAACGCAGAGGGCAACGTGCGCTACCGCCTTGCCGTTGACAACGGCGGAGTTTCCGCCGCCCAAATACTCCTCATTGTCGGAACGGACGCCGGCGGCGCCGCCCATCCGGGCTGGATGCAGAATCTCTGCCTCGGCGTCCATCTCCAGACCGAGCTGAACGCCCTTTGCCCCGACATCGCCCGCCCCATGCTTCTGACCAACAGCAGCTATAACCAGGAGATAAGCCCCGGAGCGCTCCTTGTCGAAGTCGGAACAAACGGCAACTCGCTCTCCGAAGCCCTTGAATCCGCAAGAGTGCTCGGTGCGGCTCTTTGCAAAATCATCGGCTGAAAACGCGGTTTTCCCGCTTCCGCTCTTGCAAAAAACGACATGATATGCTATACTTGAAATAATTATACTGAAATTTGGAGGCATCATCATGTCAAAAAACGAAAGCACCGGTTTTCGCAAAAAGCTTTTCGGCGGATTTGACAACAACGATGTAATTGAATATATCTCAGCATCGTCGCGCAGCTGGCGCAGCGAAAAGGAAGCGCTGGAGCGCAAGCTTGCCGACAGCGAAAAGCGCTCCGCCGCGCAGAAGCTTGCCGCCGACAGATACAAGTCCGACAACGCCCGCCTCTCTGCGGAGTGCGGCAAAAAGTCCGAACTCATACACCGGCACGAAGAGAGGATCTCGTTCCTCACCTCGGAGCTGAGCCGTGCGGCCTCCGACTACGCCGAAAGTCTCGAACAAACGGCAAAGCTTGAAGCCGAAGTAAAAAAGCTTGAAGAAAAGCTTGCCGGGGCAGAGGCCTCCGTCCGTGAATCCGAAAGCCTCGCCGCTTCGGCAAAGGAAGAGCTCGCGTCCGCTTCTTCCGAAAACTCCGGGCTGAAAGCCGCGCTTTCGGAATGCGAAAAACGCATCGCCGCGCTGGAAGACGAGCTTGCCGCCCAAACCCAGAAAAATTCCGCTCTCGAGGCCGAGAAAAAGGCGGTTGACAGCCGTTCCGATTCGCTCCGCACTTTTGCCGACAGCATCGCCTCGATGCTGGCTTCTCTCAACGACATAACCTCAGGCGCATCGGCGGCTGCCGGGGAAAACGGCGGCTCCGACGGCGAAAAGCCCGCGCTTTAAAAATTCATTTTCAAAAACTCTTTCGTCTCTGCAACTTTCCGTCCTGCTTTCGGAGTAATAGATACAGAATTACACTTTATGAAAGGAAAATCACCATATGAAAAAGACGGTTTTAATCCTTCTCTCAGCTCTCTGTGCACTCTCCCTGTTTGCAGGGTGCGGCGCCGCAGCCGCCGACGCGGAAGCCGACAAGCAGTTTGAAAGCCCAGGCGATCGCTACAACTACTACGACACCGCAGATGAGGCTTTCGGCTCCGGCTCCGAAAGCTGGACTAGCCCCGAAACGGGTGTTTCTCCCGACAGCAGCGAAAAAAACTACACGAACCAGTCTTCGCTCCAGCTCGGTCAGCCCGACCCCAACAGGAAGCTTGTCTACCGCATCAATTACGAGCTTGAAACCAAAAACTTTGACGACTCCGTCGCAGCCCTCATTTCTCTCGCCCAGTCCCTCGGCGGATACACCGAATCCTCCAACACCACCGGCGGAAACGGAAGCGAAAGACGCGCAAACTATGTGCTTCGCATCCCGTCGGAAAAGCTTCAGGATTTCATCGCAAGCGCCGGAACGGTCGGCAGCATCATATCGGAAGAGCTGACCACCGACGATGTTACCCTCGAATACGTCGACGTTGAATCCAGACTGAACTCCCTCCGCGCCCAGGAGACAAGACTGCTTGAGCTTCTGAAAGAGGCCGACAACCTCTCCGACGTCCTCCTGATCGAGGAGTCGCTCTCCGAGGTCAGATATGAAGTCGAAAGCTATACGACCCAGCTCAACAAAATGGAGTCCCTCGTATCGTACAGCACCGTCTCCGTCAGACTGTACGAGGTCATCGAGTATACTCCCGTTGTGAGCACGCCGCTCACGTTTGGCGAAAAGCTTTCAAGACAGTTCTCCGAGAGCATTCAGCGCGTTTGGAAGGGCTTACAGAATTGCTGCATCTGGTTTTTTGGCAATATCGTGGAAATCATCCTTGTGCTCGCGCTGATCGCCGCGGTCGTTATCGTCCACATCGTCGTTATAAAGCTTATAATCCGCAGATGCCGCAAAAACAGATCCGCCTCCTCGGGCAGATGATTTTTCTCAAAAGCACATAATAACACTGTCTCCGACACAAAAATCCGCCGAAGGACAATTCTGTCCTCCGGCGGATTTTTCGCCGCTTTTTCTCTCAGCAGCAGGCGGAGTATTTCTGTCTCGTCTGATCAATTTTCTGCTGTTGGGCCTGTTCTTCGGAATACCAGCCCTTTTGAGACATTTTGGAGTATATTTCATTCTGCATCTGAAGGGTTTCAGAGAGTTTTCTGTCAAAAGTTCTGTGCACGTTGACCGTGCCGGATTCAATCGTACCGTGCAGATAAAGATCCGCCGCCGATTTTACCGTGGTCAGTATATCCTCCATGATAAGCTTGTCGTCCATTGTTCATCTCCGGCCCGACCGGCGTCGGTCTGACCGGCCGCTCCTTTCAAAAAAAAATGATATCTGCGTGCCCGTCCGCACGCATCAAAAAAAAGTCAGTTCAAAAGGCTGTAAAACTCGCTGAAGGTCTGCCTGTGCTTGTCCGCAAGCTGCGTTACAAAAGTTCTGAGATCCTGATCCTGAAGCTTGCTCGCAAGATCGGAACATTTCTTCTGCATCATCTGCTCGTGCGAAAGCGCATCTTCCACATAAATCAGTTCTTTCGGGCTCATTCTTAGATCACGTTCCTTTCAATTGGTCTGTAAGCTTATTATCTGACCGGTCCGCGTTTTTATTCATCCTGTATCGGCCAAAACAGGAATTTTTCGATCCGAAAAACAAATAATTAAAAATCGCTTCAAACGGTATCCAACCGGGCATTTCGGCCCCTTCCCCTGTCCTTTGCATCGGAGCAGAACCCCAAAAAAAGGGCTTGCCTTCTGTAAAAAAAACAGTCGGCAAGCCCTTTGGCTCACAGGGAAAAATATCAGCGACAAAATATTGTCCGCCCTTTTGGGTCGGCTTTAAAAATTTTATTGCAGTTCTTATACTGCCTCGGAACCGGACTTGCACAGCGGAAGCGGGAACCAGCTGTCCGCAAGGTCAAGCTTCTCTCCGGAAAGACCCGATGCAAAGAAATGATGCGGATATGCGCCGAAGATTGCCCGGATGCCTCTCAGCCCCTCAAAGCTTATGTCCGCCTCATCGTCGGTGTATTCGACCGATACACCCTCGCCGACTTCAACGGCAATTTTAACGCCGTTTTCAACGCCGATGACCAGTTTTCCTTTTTTGAGATCGGAGTATGTTTTCTTGAAAGTCAAAAACGCTCTGACCGGTTCTTTCCAGGACAAAACGCTCCACATGCTCGATCCGGTCCGCACAAGATCTCCCGAGATGTCGATTATCCGGTCAAGATACGGTACCTGCCACTCCGACGAAGCAAAGCTGACGGGCTTTTCCGTCTGGAGCGCAAGAGCAAGGGCGATATCTGCCCGGTTTTCGTCGGCTGCACAGAGCTCCAAAAGGCCGAGCCTTCCGTCCTCCGCGCGGAAAGCCGTAAATCCGGCAAGTTCTCCGTTTTTGCCGAAAACGGCATAGAGGTTTGCGCCCTCGTGCTCCATGCGGTAGTAAAAATGCTCGTCGTCGTAATCGTAGTGAACGGGCATGGCCTCGTAAAAACGCTTGAGACTGCCGAGCATTTCTCTGTCCTCAAACGTGACTTTTTCAAACCTCCAGGCAGAGGCGTCAAAGTCCGGATATATCGCCTTTGCATCGTTCGGAGAAAAAGACAGATCGAAGCAATTCCCCGCAAGCTCATATCCGAAATGGTTGTATCTGAGACGTTTTCCGCCCAGGCAGGAAAGGTGAACGCCGTCAGCTTTCATGTCTTCGACGATCTGACCCATGAGTCTGGTCATGTATCCCTTGCCGAGGGCTCTGTGATGGGTGGCAACGTTTCCGATGCCGATCACGTTCAGCTTTTCGCCGCCGACGCTTAGAACTCTCGGCTCGCAAAGGACACAGCATCTGAGCTCGCCGTCCTCCCAAAGGGTGTAGAAATGCTCCATGTATCCCGGCTCTGCCCGATAGAGGTTCGGATACATGTATTCAAAATCGTGGGGGCGGTGCGCCATGGAAAAGACTAAATTGATAAAATCCAGTATCTTGTCGTGCTCTTCTAATCGTCCTCTTCTGATTTCTGTCATTTGTTTTTTCCTTTCAAATACCGGGCATGAATCACATGCGCTCTCCGAAAAGTCTGACAGCGTTCCGGCAAGTCAAACGCTCTATTTCTTCCGCGGAACCTCCGCGCAAAAGCGCCGCCTTCCCGGCAACAATGTGTATCATGGTTGAATCGTTTCTCTTCCCCCGGAAAGGCACCGGAGCCATATACGGGCAGTCCGTTTCCAGGATAAGCCGGTCGGATGGAATTTTTTCAAGCACCGCAGGAGCTTTTTTCGCGTTCTTAAAAGTGACCGCACCGCCGAGAGATATGTACCATCCGGCCTTTACAAGCTCCGCCGCAGTTTCCGGACTTCCGGAAAAACAGTGGAACATTCCGCGAATTTCCGGAAAATCACGGATTATCTTCAATGTATCTTCAAGAGCCTCTCTTTCGTGTATGACAACGGGCAAACCGGCGTCACGCGCCAGCTCAAGCTGCCTTCTGAAAACGGACTTTTGAACCTCCCGCGGCGACAGATCGTAGTGGTAATCCAGGCCGATCTCGCCCACCGCCACGACCTTTTTTTCCGCCATAAGCTCAGAGAGGCGTTTTTCGGAAGCTTCATCCCAGCTTTTGGCTTCGTGCGGATGAACTCCGACCGCCGCCCAGACAAAATCCCAGCGGTGCGCCAGTTCGACCGAAGCTTCGCTTGAGGCGATATCCGATCCGGCGTTGACGATATAACCGACGCCTTTTTCCGGCATGCTTTTCAAAAGCTCATCCCTGTCCCCGTCAAAGGCAGGGTCGTCGTAGTGGGCGTGGGCGTCAAAAATCATCTTATTTTGCTTCCCGGCCAGATTCCGTCAGGCAGGAAAACCACCCGGACGTCGTCCGCCGAATTGTCGACCGCAAGGATCATTCCCTGGCTCTCCACGCCGCGGAGCTTTGCCGGCTTGAGATTTGCGACGAGAACAACGGTCTTGCCGATCAGATCCTCCGGCTTGTACCACTTCGCGATGCCCGAAACCACCTGGCGTTTTTCAAGGCCGATGTCAACGACAAGCTTCAAAAGCTTGTCGCTCTTCTTGACCGGCTCGCACTCCAAAACCTTCGCGGCTCTGAGATCCATGCCGGCAAAATCGTCGATGGTGATCTCCGCACCGATCTCCGGAACCTCCGGACGGGTCTCCTTCTCGTTTTCCTCGTCGATTGCGGCGAGAACGGCGGCCGTATCGAGCCGGGCGAAAAGCGGAACGGGCTCCCCGACGACTGCTCCGGCGGCAAGGGCGCCGAAGGATTCCAGGGACTCCATATCCGTCCTGTCGGTTCCGAGCTGTGCAAATATTTTCTCCGAGGTTTCCGGCATGAACGGCGACAGAAGCACCGCGCCGATGCGAATGCTCTCGAGAAGGTTGTATATAACCGTTTTAAGCCGATTCTTTCCCTCTTCCGACTTTGCCAGAATCCAGGGAGTCGTCTCGTCGATATACTTGTTGGAACGGCGGAACAGGGCAAATATGGCGTCGGAAGCGTCCGCGACGCGGTAAGCATCCATGCTCTCCCCGACTTCCTTCACGGCTTTCTCCGCCGCACATACAAGCTCGCGGTCAATGTCGGTCAGCTCTCCCGGCTCCGGAATTACGCCTCCGAAGTATTTCTTCGTCATGGCAACGGTGCGGTTCACAAGGTTTCCGAGAATATTGGCAAGATCGCCGTTGAACTTTTCGGCCAAAAGCTCGTAGGTGAGAGTTCCGTCGGCGGCAAACGGCATTTCCGAAAGAACATAGTATCTGACCGCGTCCACACCGAACCAGTTGATAAGCTGGTCGGCATATATGACGTTCTTCTTCGATTTCGACATTTTCTCCCCGCCGATAAGGAGCCAGGGATGACCGAAGACCTTTTTGGGAAGGGGCTCGCCCAAAGCCATGAGCATTGCCGGCCAGTAGATCGTATGGAAGCGCAGGATATCCTTTCCGATGATGTGGACATCCGCCGGCCAGTATTTGCTGTAAAGCTCGCCCTTTGCGCCGACGGTATAGTCAAGCGCGGTGATATAGTTGGAAAGGGCGTCGATCCAGACGTATATGACGTTGCCCGGATCGAAATCCACGGGAACTCCCCATGTGATGCTCGATCTCGAGACGCAGAAGTCCTTGAGGCCCGGCTTTATGAAATTGTTGATCATCTCGTTGCGGCGCTCGACAGGCTGAACAAAGTCAGGATTCTCTTCAAAAAGCGCAAGAAGCCTGTCCGCGTATTTTGAAAGCCGGAAAAAGTACGCGCTTTCGCTGGCCTTTTCAACGGGCCGTCCGCAGTCCGGGCAGCATCCGTTGACAAGCTGGGAGTCCGTAAAGAACGATTCGCAGGGCGTGCAGTAATTTCCAACATACTCCGACTTGTAAATATCTCCCTGCTCGTAAAGGCGGCGGAAAATCCCCTTCACCGCCTCAACGTGCTTTTCGTCGGTGGTGCGAATAAATCCGTCATAGCTCACGTTGCAGCGGTCCCAGATTCTTCTGAGCTCGCCGGAAACCCGGTCAACGTGTTCCTGGGGGGTACAGCCCTCCGCCGCGGCCTGTTTCTGGATCTTTTCGCCGTGTTCGTCCGTACCGGTGAGAAAGAACACATCGTAACCCGTAAGGCGCTTCCAGCGGGCAATACAGTCGGCAAGTATGGCCTCATATGTGTTTCCTATATGGGGCACCTGCGAAGTGTAGGCAATGGAAGTTGTTATATAGAATTTTGGTTTTTCCACTGAAAGATCATCCTTCCAAAATACTTTTCTGTCTTTTTTGTTTATTTTCTGCTCTCTTCGCGAAGCCTTTCGACTTCGATCTCTATCTTTCTCAGATCCTCAAAGGTGTCTCCCCTCTTCGCAGGATCCCTCAAAAGAGCGGCAGGATGGTATATCGCCATAAGCTTTTTTCCGTCTCGCTCAAACCACTGTCCGTGTTCCTGGGTGATGCGGAAATCAGGCTTTATAAAGCGCATTGCCGAAATGCGCCCCAGGCAGACTATCATCTTCGGGTTAATGAGGCCGATCTGGGCTTCAAGCCACGGGAGACAGGCAGTCTGTTCTTCCGGAAACGGATCTCTGTTTTTCGGAGGACGGCACTTTATGGTGTTGGCAATGTAAACCTGCGTCCGGTCCATTCCGACGGAAGCAAGCATGGAGTCGAGAAGCCTGCCCGCTCTTCCCGTGAAAGGAAGCCCCGTCGCATCCTCCGTCGCGCCCGGGGCTTCGCCGATAAAAAGAACCGGCGAACACCTGTTGCCGGATCCGAAAACGACATTGGTCCGCGTCTCGGCAAGCGCGCATTTCCGGCACGAAAGACATTCAGACTGCAGCTTTTCCCAGTCGCCCAAAGAAAATCCCTCCAAAATTACAGAAAGAGCCGTAACTTCTTTACGGACGTTACGGCTCTTTTACTGACTAACGATAGTTCTTCTTTCTTGCCGCCTCGGCCTTTTTGCGGCGCTTGACGCTCGGGCTCTCATAATGCTCTCTCTTGCGGAGCTCGGAAAGAACGCCCGACTTCGCACAGCTGCGCTTGAATCTTCGCAGGGCATTATCAAGAGATTCGTTTTCCTTGAGATGGATCTCAGACACTGCTTATCCCTCCCCCCGGATTATTACTTAAAGAACAAACCTGTTCACTGTTTGGATATTATACACTATCGGACTTCGATTGTCAACCAAAAAAGCGGACCAAAGCTTAAATTAATACATTTGTAACAAGTCTTTGTAACAATTCACTTCGCAGGTTTGACAACAAAGTTGACGATGCGGTTTTTGACCGCGATCTCCCTTATCACCGTCACGCCTTCAAGGGCGGCGGCAACTTTGGGCTCCGCATGCGCGGCGGCGAGCATGACATCGCTCTCGCTGTCGCGCGGAACGCGGATCGTCGCACGGAGCTTGCCGTTGATCTGGACGGCGACGTT
>JAEDMJ010000008.1 GCA_016303065.1 Clostridiales bacterium | reverse complement strand
AAGCCTTTGGGGTCAGGTTCACTGCCTGACCCCAACATTTATTATAGAACCTGTAAAAGCTCCCGCGCCGTTTGAACCCGGGGTCACTCGATTTCCCAGCCGGGTTTTAGAAATCTGCGGATTGGAAGCACGGGCCAGGGGAGTTCAAGCCCGGGGACAAGCTCTTCAAGAACCGGAGAGAACTCGACGGGAATTCCCAGCTCGCGGCTCATCTCCACGTAATAGGGGACCGTGGAGGTGATCGTTTCGGCGGTTGTCTCGCGGCCCAGATTCGGATTTGCCGCAATACCGGTAAAGGAGAGCCGCGAGACTGCCTCGATGGCCGAGATGCTTTCGCGGGCATCCGCCGTGTTCTGCACAAAGGGACGGTATTTGTTCAATACGAGAAGGACCTTTGCATTTGCCTTTTTGAGCATTTCCGCATACTGCCCGAGAGCGACGGCGCCTGTGTCGTCCCCGCCGACATCCACAACGACGGTCGTGTTTTCGGGCGGTTCGGAGAAAAGGGTGCGGAGTTTCGGAAAATGCTGGGGAAGATCCACGTTTGTGTTCACAAATTCAGAGAACAGGCATTCTACTCCGGCTTCGCGCAGAAGAGCCGCGCCGTCGGTCATGCGGAAATAGGGGTTGATCACGTCCAGGTCGACCGCGATAACGCTTCGGCCTTCGCGGCGGCGTGAGAGAGCAAGATTGACAGCCAGGTTCGTTTTGCCGCTGCCATAGCATCCGGCAAGGACGATCAGCTCGCTTGAGGTCATAGTTATCCTCCAGAAAAAAATCAGTCTAAGGTTCCGGGAACAAGTCCGGTGGGAAGGGGCGCGGGGCGTTCGCAGGTGCTGACAAGGTCATATCTTTGTCCGGAGACGGAGCTGTCGCCGAAACCGAGCATGACGTCAAGCGCGTGGAACGCGAGCTCGTCGCTGGCGCGGTGGCGGCGTCCGGTGCGGAGAGCGCGGGCCATGTCCGCGACGGCAATGCCGCGGCTGTTTTCGGTGTAGATGTGGGTGAGGGGTATCTCCTTATATTCTCCGCCCATGCGGGAAAGCTTGACCGGTCCGCCGAAGCCGTTGGGGTCGGGGACGAGGAGGGAGCCTTCCGTGCCGTAAATCTCGATGAACGGGTGCTCGGCCCGCCACATATCAAAGCTCATTATGATCTGTCCGATGGCTCCGGAGGCAAATTCCATAACGCCCGCAACATGGGTATCGACTTCGACGGGGATGACTTTGCCGTATTTGCCGGGGCTGGTTATCGTGCGGGTGTCGTACATGCGGCGGGAATAGCCCATGAGGCTTTTTACCGGGCCGAGAAGATTGATGAGGGCCGTGGTGTAGTACGGGCCCATATCAAGCATGGGACCGCCGCCGGCTTCATAATAGAACTCGGGATCGGGGTGCCAGGACTCGTGGCCGTGACAGGTCATGTAAGCGGCTGCGCCGATGGGGCGGCCGATGTATCCGTCGTCGATAAGCTTTCGGCAGGTCTGGATCCCGCCGCCCATGAAGGTGTCCGGCGCCACGCCGACGAGAAGCCCTTTTTCACGGGCAAGTTCGGCAAGCTCGCGGGCGTTTTCGCGGTTGATGCTCATGGGCTTTTCGCTGTGGGTGTTTTTTCCGGCGCGGAGCGCTTCAATTGCGACGCCGTAATGCTGACCCGGTGTGGTAAGGTTTACGACGATTTCGATCTCCGGATCGGCGAACATCTCGTACATATCTTTATAAATGACCGGCACGTTCCAGTCGGCGGAGGCTTTTGCGCTGCGCTCCGGGATGAGATCGCAGACGCCCTTGAGATTTACGATGCCGCTGAATGTGGTTGAGAGGTTCTTGAGATAAATCGGGCTTATATTGCCGTTGCCGACGATTCCGACGGTTACTCTATCCATTTTTAACGGTCTCCCTAAATTTTGTGTTTTTCGGATGGCTCAGTAGTTTTTCGCTGTGCTGCGGAAAACGGACGGGTCAAGGTTTTTCTCAATGGCGATATCGCGTCCGCGGATTGCCCAGAGGAAACCGCGGCGCATGATGACCTCGGCCGAGGGCGACTTCTCAAAAACCTCGTCCGTGTGCCCAAGGGAGCTGTAAAAGACTCTTCCGTGCCCCCACTTTTTGGTCCATACCACGGGCATGTCGCACGCTTTGTTGGACATGTGGTAGAAGGGCACGTTCGGGAATCTGGTGGTTGCAAGGACGTCGATGGCGGGATCGCAATGGAGATAATACTGTTCGCTGTGGACGGTGAAGTCTTCGATCCCTTCGACGATGGGACTGGAGGAGTTGCGGACGATTTCAACGGTGTAGTCGCAAATTCCGCCGGGATGGGAGACCCAGTTTCCGCCGGTCATAAACTGCCATTCGGTGTTTTCGCGGAAAGCGTCGCACATTCCGCCGTGGTTCCCGGCAAGCCCCACGCCGGCTGCGACGGCTTCGGAAACGTTTCTGCAGAGCGTTCCGTCAAGCTTTCCGCCGGTCCATACCGGAACGATGAGGTGGAGCGTGAGGAGTCTTTCGGGGTCCGAGAAAGCGGACTCAAGGGAGTCTTCAATGGTGACTTCAAGTCCTTCCTCTTCAAGGATCCTGCCGAATCTTTTTGACACAAGGACCGGATCGTGGCCGTCCCAGCCGCCCTGGACGATAAGCGCTTTTTTCTTGTCGGACATATGTTTTCCTCCGGTGTATTCAGTGATTATATTCGCGTCTTGCGGTCAGATGCCGTGTTTTTGCTTCCAGAAATGCATGAAGAAATTCCAGTCGGCGCCGTCCAGGAAATGAATGCCCCGGCGGAGATAGAAACCGATGTTTCCGTCGGTGAAATGCTCTTCGGGGGACGGCAGCCTGTCGGGATGAATAAATCCCGCCTTTCCGCCTTTTTCCCAGGCTTCGGAGGCCAGGGCGCAGGAAAGGTATTCGCTTTCGGGATCGGCCCATTCGTCGTCGGTGGCGGCGGTGATCGCCAGAAGCCGCGGAGCGGTCAGGGAAAGCAGAAGATGCTGATCGAAGGGGAGAGCGTCTTCGTTTCCGGCGTAGTCTGCGTACTTGCGGCAGAACCAGAAAGGAAATACGGAGGTTATCTGAGCGATATGTTCGCCGCGCTTGCCCCTTGTCACTGCATCGCCGGAGCATCCGGAACAGTTTGAACACACCATGTCGAACCGTTCGTCCTGAGCTCCGCACCAGAGGGCGGTTTTTCCGAGTCTCGAGTGACCGATGACGGCGGTCCCGCCGTATTTCCGACCCAGCGAGAGGCAGAAATCAAGCGCTCTGCTTGCGGCGAATGCCCAAAGGCCGATCTTGCCGGGGGACGTTTCGTTCAACGGCGGAAAATGCTCTGCAAGCCCGTCGGCTTCGGGGCTGTCGGAGGTGACGTCGCTGTAAAATATACGTGCGACGGCAAACCCCTCCCGAACGATACGCTCTTCGGGGTAGTATTTGTCGGGAATGTCGGGGCTGAAGTTCAGAAAAATGAAAAGACAGTGGGGAACCCGGTTTTCTCCCGCGGGTGAGCTCAGCACGAGCGGAAAGCTGAAAGTGCCGGAGGGCGTGTCAAAGCTGACAACGGCGTGTTCGCGCACGCCGCCGCCGATGGGCTCAGTGCGGACGATCTCTCCGGAAACGGTTCCGGAGAACGGCGGAGTGTACCCGTATTCATGCCCGGAAAGCAGTTCCAAAGCAGATTTTCTGTCAAATACGAGCGGCGGTACACGTCTTTTTTGAACGGCGTCGGAAATAAATGACATAGTGTTCACCAGCCTTTGAGATATTTTTCCCCTGAAAAGATTCCGTATGTGGGCAGCCGGCCCGGCCCTGGCGCACAGGCTTTACAAAACAGGGCGCGCGCCGCCTGTTTCCAATTGTAATACATTGTCTTCGGAAAGTCAACCGTTTGATACAGCGTTTTTGGACGGCGCGCAGGCGCCGGAAAAAGCCGTACCCCGGCGCCGGGGAGGTCGGCAGGATACGTCCTGAAAAAATTTGGGGGAAGGAAAAAATTGGGCAGTTTTCCGGAATTTGGGAAAAAGCGGCGGCGGTTTCGCGGCTTTGGACGATTTAATCACATTATCAGGAAAAACAGAAGAAAAATTTGAACGATTTCCTTGTTTAACTCGCCTCCGGTTTGTGATATAATATGCAAAAATCAGAATAGGGGCGAAAAGAGGTTGATACAGATGCCCAAGGTGACGATCAACGAGGAGCGCTGCAGAGGCTGCGAGCTGTGCACGACGGCGTGCCCGAAGCACATAATTTCTCTGTCAAAAAAGCTGAACGCCGCCGGATACCATCCGGCAGAGGTCACTGACCAGAGCCAATGCCTTGCCTGCGCCATGTGCGCGCGTATGTGTCCGCATGTTGCGATCACTGTTGAGAAATAATCGAAAGGAAGAATCAGTATGTCAGACAAAATTCTGATGAAGGGCAACGAGGCTCTCGCCGAAGCCGCGATCCGCGCGGGCTGCCGTTTCTTTTTCGGATATCCGATAACCCCCCAGACGCAGCTGCCCGAATACATGGCGAAGAAAATGCCGAAGATCGGCGGGACCTTTCTCCAGGCCGAGAGTGAGATTGCCGCGATAAACATGGTGCTCGGCGCGGCTTCTGCCGGAGCGCGCGCCATGACGTCCAGCTCGAGCCCCGGAATCTCGCTTAAAGCAGAGGGAATCTCCTATCTTGCGGGAAGCGACCTCCCCGCGGTCATCGTAAACATCCAGCGCGGCGGCCCCGGCCTTGGCGGTATCCAGCCTTCCCAGGCGGACTATTGGCAGGCGACAAAGGGGCTTGCTCACGGCGACTTCCGCGTGCTCTCCCTTGCTCCCGCAGGCATTCAGGAAGCCGTCGACCTGATGGGAACGGCTTTTGACCTTGCCGACAAGTACCGTATGCCGGTCATGATCCTGGGCGACGGCATTCTCGGACAGATGATGGAGCCCGTGCGCCTGCCCGAACCGGTAAAGGAGCTTCCCGCAAAGCCCTGGGCAACGACCGGAACAAAGGGCGCGAGAAAGCACAATATCATCAACTCCCTCTACATACAGCCCGAAGAGCTTGAGGAAATGGTCCGCGCAAGATACGAGCGCTATGCCGCAATCGAAAGAGACGAAGTCCGTGTTGAGACATGGCTCTGTGACGATGCGGACATCATCGTCACGGCTTACGGCTCCACGGCGAGAATCTGCCGCAACGCAATCCGCGCCGCCCGTGCCAACGGCCTGAAGGTCGGAATGATAAGACCCATCACCCTTTGGCCGTTCCCGGCAAAGGCATATGCGGAAGCCGCAAAGCACGCCAGGGCGTTCCTTGACGTTGAGATGAGCATGGGCCAGATGATCGACGATGTCCGTCTCAGCGTCGGAAACAGCGAAAACGTGCACTTCTTCGGACGTACCGGCGGCGTCGTTCCGACTCCGGCGGAGATCCTCGAAGCGATCAACAAGATAAGCCAGGAGGTATGAACTGATGTCCGTTGTTTTTAAAAAGCCAGACGCCCTTTGCGACGTCACGATGCACTACTGCCCCGGCTGCACCCACGGAATTGTTCACCGTCTCGTGGCCGAAGTAATCGACGAGCTCGGCATCGTCGGAAACACCGTGGGCGTTGCTCCGGTCGGCTGTGCCGTTTTTGCCTACAACTATTTTGAATGCGACATGATCGAGGCGGCCCACGGAAGAGCTCCGGCGGTTGCAACGGGATGCAAACGCGCAAATCCCGACAATATCGTCTTTACCTATCAGGGCGACGGCGACCTTGCCGCAATCGGCACCGCGGAGACGGTTCACGCAGCCGCCCGCGGAGAAAACATCACCGTCATCTTCATCAACAACACGATATACGGCATGACCAGCGGTCAGATGGCGCCGACCTCGCTTCCGGGACAGGTGACGACCACTTCGCCCTACGGACGCGATCCGAAAATTGCCGGATTCCCGATTCGCGTCTGCGAGATGCTGTCCACCCTTTCGGGAACCGCATACTGCGAACGTGTCAGCGTCGACTGCGTCAAGAACGTCATGCAGGCCAAGAAGGCCATCAGGAAGGCCTTCGAGAACCAGATCGCCGGAAAGGGCTTCTCTCTGGTCGAGGTTCTCTCCACCTGCCCGTCCAACTGGGGTCTCTCCCCCCTGGAGTCCCTTGAAAGACTCCGCCGCGACATGATCCCCTATTACCCGCTGGGCGTTTACTGCGACAAGGAACCCTTTGCGGCGCTTGAGGAGGCGGGAAAATGAAAGAGTACAATATTCTTATTGCCGGTTCCGGCGGACAGGGCGTTCAGACCATCGGAAAGCTTATCACCGAAATCGGCATGGAGCACGGATTTGAAGTTTCCTTTATTCCGTCCTACGGTCCGGAGATGCGCGGCGGTACTTCCAACTGCGGCGTCAACATCAGCACCGAACCCATTGCCTCACCCCTGGTCGTGACCCCGACGGACCTGGTCGCTCTGAACCTTCCGTCCTTTGACAAGTTCGAGAAAACCGTCGTCCCCGGCGGAAACATCATCTACGACTCCGATCTCATAACGCGCAAGCCCGCCAGAACCGACGTCAACTATTTCGCGATTCCCTTCACTTCCGAGGCGGAAAAGCTCGGCGTCAGAGCGAATATGCTCGTTTCGGGCAAGCTTCTCGGCGTTACCGGCCTCTGTGCTCCGGAGGGCGCAGAGACGACGATCCGCGCGCTTACGGTAAAGCGCCCGGCGCTTTTTGAGCCGAACATGAAGGCTCTCCGCGCGGGATACGGGATGTAAAATTAAACGGCATACAATAAAATCCGGCTTTGCTCTGTGCAAAGCCGGATTTTTGCGTGCGTTTTGGAAAAGGAGAAAAGGTGCTGAGCCAATACCGGGATTTTTATCGGGACGGGATCAGTCTTTTTTCTGGCTCAGAAGCCAGGTCCACATTTCTTCGCTTTCGTATGTTTTTGTCCAGCAGTCGTGGGAAACTCCGGAATACTCCGTAAGCCGGGCGTTTCCGCCTTCCCGGTTGACCGCGTTCACCATGTCGCGGCTGTAACGCACGTCGACCGTGTCGTCGGCGCTGCCGTGGAACGCCCAGACGGGCGCGGAGGAAAATTCGCCTGCCGTCCAGGGCATTCCGCCTCCGCAGATGGGAACGGCCGCGGCGAAGACCCCGGGCCACCGGGCCATCATTGCCCATGTGCCGAAGCCTCCCATGGAGAGTCCGGTTATGTATATGCGCTTTTCGTCTGCGTTGTGTTCGGAGATGAGTCTGCGGAGAAACGGCATGAGCATTTCGGTGTTGTCGTTCCAGTGGCTTCCTGCCGGGCACTGGGGCGCGGCGCAGATGAATTCCGGAGCCCAGCCTTCCCTTATGCGCTTGAAAGGGCCGTGGACGGAGACGAGGGAGACGTCGTCTCCCCGCTCTCCCGCTCCGTGGAGAAAGAGGACGAGGGGGAGTTTTTCTCCGGGCTTCCTGTTATCAGGAATATAGAGCATATATTTGAACGAGAAGGACATATCCTGTACTGATTCGCGGCTTTCGGTCATTTTCTGTATGCACCTTTCTTTTTTTTATCTGAAACGCAGCGCCTCGGCAATATGCGTTTTTCTGATTTTTTCGGAGCCTTCCAGATCGGCAATGGTTCGGGAGATCTTCAAAAGTCTGCTGTATGACCGTGCGGTGAGACCGAGGCGGTCAAATGCGGCGCGGACAATTTCCTTTTCCTCGCTTCCGAGCTCGCAGACATCGTCGCACATCTCTGCCGGAAGCTGGGCGTTGCAGACGGCGCTCGTTCCGGCGTAGCGCCGGGATTGGATTTTGCGTGCGCGGTTCACTCTTTCGCGGATGGACGCGGAGGACTCCGCGCGGCTGCGTTCGCTTATCTCGTTGAAGCTTACCTCCGGAACGTTTACAAAAAGGTCGAACCTGTCGCGCATGGGGCCGGATATCCTTCCGGCATAGTTCTTGACCATGTTCGGAGAACAGGTGCACCGTCCGGACGGGTGGCCGAACCAGCCGCAGGGGCAGGGATTCATTGCGCCGATGAGCATGAAACGGCAGGGGTAGTTCACGGTTCCGGTGGAGCGGGAAATGCTGACCGTTCCGTCCTCGATGGGCTGGCGCAGAACGTCAAGGGTCTGGCGGGAAAATTCCGGAAGCTCGTCGAGAAAGAGAACGCCGTTGTGCGCAAGGCTGACTTCGCCCGGGTGAAGGTCGCTTCCGCCCCCGGTGAGACTGACCGCGGAGGTGGTGTGGTGGGGCGACCGGAAAGGCCGGAGCGAGACGAGGGGCCTTTCCCGGCAGACAAGTCCCGCGACGGAATAGATCTTTGTCGTTTCAAGGGATTCGGCATGGGTCATGTCGGGAAGAATCGTCGGGATCCGTTTTGCAAGCATGCTTTTTCCGGAACCCGGAGGCCCGCAGAGCAGGGCGTTGTGTCCTCCGGCTGCGGCGATCTCAAGGGCCCGCTTGGCGCTTTCCTGACCCTTTACGTCGGCAAAGTCCACCTCGTAACCGCCGTCGGCAGCGTGGGCGGAAGCGGCGGCGGGAACGGCGGGGGTTTCTCCGCGGAGTATGGAGATGACCTCGCCGAGGGTTCCGCATCCGATGATCTCAAGGCCGCCTGAGAGGGCGGCCTCTTCGGCGTTTTCGGAGGGGACGAAGATCCGCTTCATGCCGTTTTTCTGCGCGGCGATGGCGGCCGGAAGCGCGCCGTTTACCGGGCGGAGCCGGCCGTCAAGGGAAAGCTCCCCGATGAACGCCGTTTCGGTGAAGTCGGCGCAGAGCTGCTCGCCGGCGGCAAGAATGGAGAGGAGTATCGGAAGATCGTAAAGAGCTCCGGCCTTTCGCGTGTCGGCCGGAGCAAGGTTGACGGTTATCCGGCGCATGGGAAATTCGAAACCGCAGTTTTTGATGGCGGCGCGAACGCGCTCGCGGGATTCTCTGACTGCGGCGTCGGGAAGACCGACCACATCGAACGAGGGAAGTCCTCCGGAGAGAAAGCACTCACACGACAAAGCATAACCGTCAATGCCGTTTATTCCTGTGGACCATATGCGGGATACCATTTTTTTATCTCCCAATTCGGCTTTGAAAAGAACAAAGCCGGGATTTTTTATTTGAGGTTGAGGGTTCCGTTGGCCTTTGCCCGGAGATAGGCGTTTATGAAGCCGTCCAGGTCTCCGTCCATGACCGCATTGACGTTTCCGACTTCATAACCTGTGCGGTTGTCCTTGACAAGGGTGTAGGGCATGAAGACATAGGAGCGGATCTGGCTTCCCCACTCGATGGCCTTCTGGTCGCCCTTGATGTCGGAAATTTTTTCGTAGTGTTCGCGCTCTTTGATCTCGATGAGCTTTGAGCGGAGCATACGCATTGCGACCTCGCGGTTCTGGTGCTGACTTCGCTCGTTCTGGCAGGCGACGACTATGCCCGTGGGGATATGGGTTATGCGGATTGCGGATTCGGTTTTGTTGACGTGCTGGCCGCCGGCGCCGCTGGAACGGTAGGTGTCGACCTTGATGTCCTCGTCGCGGATCTCGACCTCGACGCTGTCGTCGATGAGGGGCATAACTTCGACCGCGGCAAAGGAGGTGTGGCGTCTTCCGGAAGCGTCAAAGGGTGAGACGCGGACGAGCCTGTGGACGCCGGCCTCGCATTTGAGATAGCCGAAGGCGTTTTCGCCCTCGAACAGGAGGTCGGCGGATTTGATGCCGGCTTCGTCGCCGTCGAGCATATTCGTGACTTTCACGGAGAGTCCGCGGCGTTCGCCCCAGCGGATATACATGCGGCAGAGCATCAGGGCCCAGTCCTGGGCTTCGGTGCCGCCGGCTCCGGCGTGGAGGGAAAGAACGCAGTTGGTGTTGTCGTATTCCCCGGAGAGCATGGCGGCAAGACGGGCCTCCTCGCTTTCGGTCTCAAGGGCAGAGAGCTCGGAAGCGATCTCCGAGGAAAAGCTGTCGTCGTTTTCCTCGATGGCCATCTGGATCATGACCTTTACGTCTTCGGCGCGGGAGCGAAGCTTGTCGACCATCTGAATCTTGTTCTGAGCCTGCTTGAGCTTCTGAAGCACTTTCTGGGAGGAAGCCATATCGTCCCAGAAGTTGGGCGAGGTGCTCTGGGCTTCGAGCTCCTCTGCGTCCGTGCGGAGCTTTTCTATGTCGAGGGCTTCGGCAATTTCGTCTATAACCGGGATAAGCGCGGAGGCGCGCTGTTTGTATTCATCTAATTCGATCATTGGGTATTGTCCTTTTTCACATTTTTCTATTATGATATTATATCAGATAACACACATTCTGTAAAGTCCTGCGGGAGAAATGCCGTTAAAAAAACTGTGATACCCGCCTGTTTGACTGTTCATACTTCCGAATTTTTCTGTTTTCCAAAATATCGGTTGAAATCACCGGAAAAATAAGATAGAATTATGATACAAAATATGGGGAGGTGCTCACTTATGGAGAAATCCGGATTCAGGGTCGCGGTGGTCATGGGCTCGGCGAGCGACGCCGATGCGCTTAAGCCCTGTTTTAAGACTCTTGAAGAATACGGTATACCTTTTGACGTGCGTATAATCTCCGCCCACCGGACTCCGGGAGCGGCGTTTTCTTTTTCTTCCGGCGCGCGGGATGCGGGATACGGGGTTATCATTGCCGCGGCGGGGAAGGCGGCCCACCTTGCGGGCGCGATCGCCGCGAACACGACTCTGCCGGTCATCGGAATTCCGATGAAGTCCTCGGAGCTGGACGGTCTTGACGCGCTTCTCTCGACCGTACAGATGCCGAGCGGCGTTCCCGTAGCGACGGTTGCCATAAACGGGGCAAAGAACGCTGCGCTTTTGGCGGTCCAGATACTTGCCGTTTCGGACGGTGAGCTTGCCGCGCGTCTTGCCGGGGCGAAGGAAGAGATGCGCCGCGAGACGGAGGCAAAGGACGCCCGCGCCGCAGAGCTCGCCGGTCTTTGCTGAAGCCGGCCTGCAAATCATATCTTTTCTGTATATTATTTACAGCATTCGGGGAGAGAATGAACATATATGATCTACGATGACAGAAAACTCAAAGAAGAATGCGGCGTTTTCGGAATCTGGTCCGCCCAGGAGGATGAGCACGATCCGGTGCGCGTGACGCACACCGCCCTTTACTGCCTTCAGCACAGAGGCCAGGAGGCCTGCGGCATTGCGGCCAACGACCGCGGAGTTATAAGCGTGACGAAGGGCCTCGGGCTTGTGTCGGACGTGTTCAATGAAAAGAACCTTGCCAAGCTTTCGGGAAACGTCGTGCTCGGACATGTCCGCTATTCCACCAACGAGACAAACGACCAGCTCAGCGCCCAGCCCCTTGTCATAAGCCACATGAAGGGAAACCTTGCTATCGCGAACAACGGCGTTATAACCAACGCGGCCGTGCTCAGAGCCGAGCTCGAGCAGAAGGGTTGCGTTTTCCACACCAAGAGCGACAGCGAGATCATCGCATATCTGATCGTTGCCGAGCGTCTTAGAAGCGCTTCCATTGAAGAGGCCGTCATGCGCGCCTGTGAAAGACTTGAGGGCGCCTACTCCATGCTTGTCATGAGTCCGAGAAAGCTCATGGCCGTCCGCGACCCGTACGGCTTCAGACCGCTCTGCATCGGCAGCCTCGACGGGAGCCAGGTTTTTGCCAGCGAGTCCTGCGCTTTCAACGCCATTGGCGCAAAGCTTGTGCGCGACGTCAAGCCCGGCGAGCTCGTGCTTGTTGAAAACGGCGAGATGCGCTCCATCGACATGGCAATGAACAGGCACAGATCCCACCTTTGCGTTTTTGAATACGTCTACTTCGCAAGACCGGACAGCGTCATCGATTCCCTGTCGGTCGACATCGCCAGACAGCGCATGGGCGCGTTCCTTGCCGACGAGCATCCCGTGGACGCGGATATCGTCATCGGCGTGCCGGATTCCGGGCTCAGCGCGGCCATCGGCTACTCCAACCGTTCCGGCATACCTTACGGCGTGGGTCTTGTCAAAAACCGATACATCGCGCGCACCTTTATCCAGCCGACGCAGAGAGCCAGAGAGGACGCGGTCAGACTGAAGCTGAACGCTATGTCTTCCGAAATATACGGAAAACGCGTCGTCATGGTCGACGACTCCATCGTCCGCGGAACGACCGGCGCGCGCATCGTCTCCCTTCTGAGAGAGGCCGGCGCCACGGAGGTCCACATGAGACTTTCCAGCCCGCCCTTTGTCGCGCCGTGCTATTACGGCACCGACGTTCCCGACAAGAAGATGCTGATTGCGGCAAATCACTCCATCGAGGAGATGACGGAAATCTTCGGCGTCGATTCGCTGGGATTTCTCTCGCTTGAGGCTCTTGAAGAAATCGCAAAGAGCTGCTCCCTGGACTTCTGCACCTCATGCTTTACCGACAAATATCCGATCGTTCCGAAAAACGACGGACCTGTTTCAAAATACGAGAGAAAACTTGACTGAGAAAGGCGGTTTGAACAAATGAGCGGTTCGTATTCCGAAATCTACAAGTCGGCGGGCGTCGACATAACTGCGGGTTACAAGGCAGTTGACCTTATGAAGCCATATGTCAGGAATACCTTTATTCCGGGAGTGCTCGGCGGTATCGGCGGTTTTGGCGGGCTTTTCCAGCCGGACCTTACCGGCATCAGCGAGCCCGTGCTCGTCTCGGGAACCGACGGAGTCGGAACGAAGCTGAAAATCGCGTTCCTGACCGGTAAATTCGACACGGTCGGCATCGACTGCGTGGCGATGTGCGTCAACGACGTCGTCTGCGCTGCGGCGAAGCCCCTCTTTTTCCTGGATTACATCGCGGTCGGAAAAAACCGTCCTGAGGTTGTTGCCGACATTGTCAAAGGCGTAAGCGACGGATGCATAAAGGCCGGCTGCGCCCTCATCGGAGGCGAGACCGCCGAAATGCCCGGCTTCTATCCGGAGGACGAGTTTGATCTTGCCGGCTTCTGCGTCGGGCTTGCGGACCGGCAGAAGATCACCGACTGTTCCGGCATTGTCCCGGGCGACATTGTGATCGGTCTTCCGTCGACGGGCGTTCACTCCAACGGGTTCTCGCTTGTCAGAAAGCTTCTCATAGACGGCGAGGCCTCCGTCTCCGTATACAGCGACGAGCTGGGCTGCACCGTCGGCGAAGCGCTTCTCACCCCGACGGAGATTTACGTCAAGCCGCTTCTGGCGCTTATGGAGGCCGTGAAGGTCAAGGGCGCCGCGCATATCACCGGCGGAGGCTTTTTCGAGAACATTCCCCGCATGCTGCCGGAGGGGATCTGCGCCGAGATCGACACGAAAGCCATCCCGGTTCTGCCGATATTCAATCTGCTTGCGCGCACGGGCAACATTGCCCCGCGCGAGATGTACAACACCTTCAACATGGGCGTCGGCATGGCCGTTGTCACCGCGCCGGAAGACGCCGACAAAGCCCTGGAAGTTCTGCGCACAAACGGCATAAAGGCTGAGATTCTCGGCGTTTGCAGGGCCGGCGAAAAGGGAGTCGAGCTCAGATGACAAAGGTCGCGGTGCTTGTGTCGGGGGGAGGCACCAATCTCCAGGCGCTTATCGACGCCGAAAAGGCCGGAGGGCTTGTCCCGGGAAAGCTGTCCCTTGTCGTGAGCAACAAGCCCGGCGTCAGGGCTTTGGAGCGGGCGGAAAAAGCCGGGATCCCCTCCGTCGTTCTGGAAAGCGCGGGACTGTCCAGGGACGAATTCGACGGAGAGCTTGACGCGCTGCTTGAGAAAAACGGCATTGAGATCATCGTGCTGGCGGGCTTTCTCAGGGTTCTGGGAAGCGAATTTGTCAAAAAGTACGACAAAAGGATAATAAATGTTCACCCTTCCCTTATTCCGTCCTTCTGCGGCGACGGTTTTTACGGTCTGAAAGTTCACCAGGCGGCGCTTGACCGCGGAGTGAAAGTCACCGGGGCGACGGTGCACTTTGTCAACGAGATCACGGACGGAGGAGAGATCATTCTCCAGAAAGCCGTGGCGATAAGAAAAAACGACACGGCCGAGACGCTTCAGAGACGCGTCATGGAACAGGCGGAGTGGAAGCTCCTGCCGAAGGCCCTGGCGGCGGTATGCCGGAATTTTGAATCGGAAAAGAGGTCAAACGCATGAAAACCGAAAATATCGGGAATTTGCTCCGGGGAAACAGCTATCCCGGAAGAGGCATTGTCATCGGGACGACGCCCGACGGCAAAAACACTGCGATCGCATATTTCATCATGGGACGCAGCGGCAACAGCAGAAACCGTGTTTTTGCGGCTGAGGGTGAAGACCTTCGCACAAAGGCCTTTGACGAGTCAAAGGTCGAGGACCCTTCGCTCATCATCTATTATCCGGTGCGCGTCGTCGGGAGCGATACCGTTGTCACAAACGGCGATCAGACCGACACCGTCCGGGACGCGCTTGTCCTCGGCGGAAGCTTTGAGTCCGCTCTCCGCACGCGCTGCTTTGAGCCCGACGCGCCGAACTACACCCCCAGGATATCCGGTATCGTAAGAGCCGGAGGAGAATACAGCCTTTCCATTCTCAAAAGCATGGACGGAGACCCTGCGGTATGCCTGAGACAGTTCTTCGACTATGCTCCGGCAAACGGCGTCGGACATTTCATTCACACATATTCCTGCGACGGTTCGCCGCTTCCCTCCTTTAAGGGAGAGCCGGAGACTGTCGGAATTCCGGACTGCATAGACGAGTTCAAGGAGCTTCTCTGGTCGTCCCTTGACGCGGACAACAAGGTTTCACTCTTTGTCCGCTTTATAAACCGCGGGACGGGAAAGACCGAAACAAGAATAGTCAACAAAAACTGCTGAAGAGGCTTTTAAGGAGGATCAAAATGAAAGAAATACAACTCAAGTACGGCTGCAACCCCAATCAGCTTCCCGCGAGAATATATGTCGAAAACGGAGAGCTTCCCGTTGAAGTCCTCTCCGGCAGACCGGGCTACATCAACTTCCTTGACGCGCTGAACGGCTGGCAGCTGGTCCGCGACCTCAAGGCGGCGACGGGTCTTCCGGCGGCGACCTCTTTCAAGCATGTCAGCCCGGCGGGCGCGGCGGTTTACGCGGAGATGAGCGAGCTTGAAAAGAAAGCCTGCTTTGTGGACGATGTGGAGCTTTCGCCCCTTGCCGTGGCATACGCCCGCGCCAGAGGCGCCGACAGAATGTCTTCCTACGGCGATTTCATTTCGCTCTCCGACGTCTGCGACGAACAGACCGCGCGCCTTATCTTCCGCGAAGTGTCCGACGGCGTCATTGCTCCGGGCTATACCGACGAGGCTTTGGCCATTCTCAGAGAAAAGCGCAAGGGCGCTTACAGCATCATCAGGGTCGATCCGGACTATGAGCCCGAGCTTACCGAGCGCAAACAGGTTTTCGGAGTCACCTTTGAACAGCGCCGCAACGACGCGCCGCTTAACGCCGGGGTTCTCAAAAACATCGTCACCGTCAACAGGGAGCTTCCGCCGGAGGCCGCGCGGGATCTTCTTGTCTCCCTCATCGCGCTGAAATATACCCAGTCCAACTCCGTGTGCTACGCCCACAACGGCATGGCCATCGGCATCGGAGCGGGACAGCAGAGCCGCATCCACTGCACGAGGCTTGCCGGAACCAAAGCCGACAACTGGTGGCTCAGACAGAGCCCGCAGGTCATGGAGCTTCCCTTCCTTCCGGATCTCAAGCGTCCCGACCGCGACAACGCCATTGACCTCTATATCGGCGCGGACTACATGGATGTGCTTGCCGACGGCGCATGGCAGAACCTCTTCAGCGTCCGTCCCCCGGTCTTTACCGCCGAAGAAAAAGCGGAGTATCTTGCCACGAAGACCGGAGTTGCCCTCGGTTCGGACGCCTTCTTCCCCTTCAGCGACAACATTGACCGCGCTCACCGCAGCGGTGTTTCCTACGTCGCTCAGCCGGGCGGATCCATCAGGGACCAGCTCGTGATCGACGCCTGTGACAGGTACGGTATGGTCATGGCCTTTACGGGCGTTCGCCTCTTCCACCATTGAGCCGGACGGAGGACGGAAGATGAAAATACTGATTGTCGGCGGCGGCGGAAGAGAACACGCTATTGCCGTGAGTCTTGCCCGGGACGAAAGAGTGACCGAGATCGTATGTGCGCCGGGAAACGGCGGGATCTCCGGCATCGCAAGGTGCGTTCCGGTGAAAGCGACGGATATCGAAGGCCAGGTCAGCCTTGCAAAAGCCGAAAAGCCGGACCTTGTGGTCGTGGCTCCGGACGATCCCCTTGCGCTGGGGCTTGTGGACAGGCTTACGGAGTGCGGGATACGCGCTTTCGGCCCCACGAAGCTTGCCGCAGAGATCGAAGCCAGCAAGTCCTTTGCCAAGGGGCTTATGGCGAAATACGGCATTCCCACGGCAGAGTGCGGAGTCTTTGACGACATCGAAGCCGCAAAGGCCTATATCCGCGAAAAGGGCGCGCCGATCGTGGTAAAAGCCGACGGCCTTGCCCTCGGAAAGGGCGTCACGGTGGCTTCCACATTGGAGGAAGCTCTCGCGGCCGTGGACAGCGCCATGGGCGACGGAGTTTTCGGCGCGGCGGGAAACCGCGTCGTCATTGAGGAGTGTCTCTTCGGACCGGAAGTCAGCATGCTCTGCTTCACCGACGGAAAAACGATAAAGACAATGGTTCCTTCCCAGGACCACAAGAGAGCGCTTGACGGGGACAAAGGCCCCAACACCGGAGGAATGGGCGCGATCTCGCCGGTGCCTTGCTATACAAAAGAAGTGCACGAGCGCTGCATCCGCGAGATATACGAGCCGACCGTTGCGGCTATGAATGCGGAGGGAAGACCGTTTAAGGGCGTTCTTTACTTCGGTCTGATGCTGACTGCGGCGGGGCCGAAGGTCATCGAATACAACTGCCGCTTCGGAGATCCGGAGACCCAGGCGGTTCTTCCGCGGCTTGAATCCAGCCTTTTGGAGATCATGCTGGCGATAACCGAAGAGCGTCTCTCCGGGGTCCCCGTCGAATGGGACAGCGGCGCCTGCGCCGCGGTCGTTTTGGCCAGCGGAGGATATCCGGGGGCTTACAGGACGGGATACCCCATAAGCGGCATTGAAGAGGCCGAAGCCATGGGCGCGAAGGTTTTCCACGCGGGAACAAAGCTTGACGGCGGAAAAACCGTCACTTCGGGCGGACGCGTGCTTGCGGTTTCGTGCAGGGCAGACACCCTCGGCAAGGCGTTGGATTCGGCTTACGCCTGCGCTTCGAAGATAAGTTTTGAAAACATGCATTTCAGAAAAGATATCGGACACGGCGCGCGCTGAATCCGCGCGCTTTCCGACCGGACTTTCGGAAAAAACCAAAACCGGCACGGGTCGCTTTTTCAGCGTCCGCGCCGGTTTTTGCGTCCCGGGAGAAAATTCTGCTATTCCACGCTGTATGTTTCGACTTTTCCGTCTTTCCAGGAACAGGAGACTGTTTTTCCGCCTCTTGCGCGGAACCCGGTGAAGGAGCCGTTTTTCCACGAAGGGGGCAGCGCCGGAAGAAGGTCAATGCTGCCGCTCTGACTTTGCAGGAGCATTTCGGCAATTGCGGCGCAGCCTCCGAAGTTTCCGTCGATCTGGAAGGGGGGATGGGTGTCGAAAAGGTTGGGGAGGGTGCATTTTGAAAGGAGCAGAGTGATGTGCTTTTCTGCCTCCGCGCCGTTTCCGAGCCGGGCATAGAAATTTGTTATCCAGGCGCGGCTCCATCCGGTGTGGCCGCCGCCGAAAGCAAGTCTGCGTTCGACGGTCTTTTCCGCCGCGGCAAAAAGTTCGGGCGTGTGACGGAGCGTGATCTGGGAGGAGGGGTGGAGGGCATAGAGATGGGAAATATGGCGGTGCCCGGGTTCGCTCTCCGCGTAATCCTCCTGCCATTCGAGAATACCCCCGTTTTTGCCCGTCGCGATGGGAGGAAGTTTTTCAAGCCTGTCTGCGACGGCGGAGAGAAATTCCCCGCTGCTTTCGCCGGCAAGTCCGGCATACTCAAGGATCCCGGAGAAGAGATCGCGAAGAATCTGTGAGTCCATGGAGGGCCCGGCGCAAAGTCCCGTTGCGGCGCCGGTGACGGGGTCAATGAACTTGTTCTCGGGGGAGTTGGAGGGACAGGTCACCATGTATCCCGTCCGGGGGTCGACGGTCAGAAAATCGAGGAAAAACTCTGCGCAGCCCCGGAGGACGTGCCAGTACCTTTTCAGAAATCCGGCGTCGTTTGTGAAGCGGAAGTGTTCAAAAAAATGGACGCAGCACCAGGCCCCCGCGGTGACGAATGCGCCCCAGGACGGCTTTTCCCCGGGGGAGGTGAAGCCCCAGGGCGTCGTGACGGTGTGGGCGACCCAGCCCCGGCAGCCGTACATGGTGCGGGCTGTCTTTTTTCCGTGCCGGCTCAGGAATTCGACGTACCGGAAAAACGCGTCGGCGCAGCAGGAAAGCCCCGTCACCTCGGAGGGCCAGTAGTTCATCTGGATATTGATGTTTATGTGGTAATCGCTGCTCCAGGGAGGCGTGTTGTCCCTGCACCAGATGCCCTGGAGGTTGGCGGGAAGAGCGCATCCCGGAGCGGAGGACGAGATCAGCAGGTATTTTCCGAAATTGAAGTACAGCTCGAAAAGTCCCGGGTCCCCGTTGCCTCCGCGAAGCAGTGAAAGCCGCTGGTCCGTGTCGAGAGCGGCGCATGCTTCGCTGCTTTCCAGACTTAAAACGGACCTTGTCATGAGCTTTTTGAATTCCCGGCGCTGTTCCTCCAAAAGCGCGGCATATCCGATGCGCCTGCTTTCGCCGACGGCCTGTTTTGCCTTCCGGGCCGGGTCGCCGCCTTCGGCGTAATCCGTGGCGGCCGTGAAAAAGACCGTGACGGAGGAGGCGTTTTCAATTTTTTGACCGCCAGGAACGGAACTTACAAGTCCGTCCGTCTCGATTGCGGCGTAAAAAGCCCAGGAGAGAGCTCCGGGGCCCGGGAGCCGGCGGGCAAAGCGGATCTCGCCGTTTTCCGCAGTCACTCCGGCAAAAACCTCCGGAGAATACTCTCCGTTTTCGAGTCTGCCGCTTTCGCTGTCGAATTCGACCGTCAGGCTTATCGGCGCGGACTTTGCTTCGATCCGCATTGCGGCGCTTCTGCGGTTGAGGGACGCAAAGCAGGTTCTCGTAAAATCCCCGCACTCGGTAACTGCGACGCCTGTGGAGATGTCAAGGCGGCGTTTTATCAGGCGGCTCTCTTTTTCGTGACTGACGATAAGGTCGCCGGCTGTGCGGAAGGTGCCGTAGGGTTCGCCGGGAGCGGTCATAGTGCTTCCCTTTTCGCGGCAGACCTGATATCTTTCCGTGAGCTCTGCTGCGGAGGAATAGTCGTTCGAGAAAATGGCGCGGCGCATTTCCTCAAGGTGTTCGAGGCACTCGGGATTGTCCCAGTCGTATGGAAAGCCCGTCCAAAGAGTTTCCTCGTTGAGCCGGATCACTTCGCGCTTTTCCCTTCCGAAAACCATGAGCCCGAGCCTTCCGTTTCCAAGGGGGAGCGCCTCCTCCCAGACGGAAGCGGGACGGGAATATTTGAGTGTGTATTCGTTCATGGGACTGCTCCTTTTTACGGGTTTGTTGACAGGAGTATAGCACACCGGGAAAAATTTTTCAATACGGTCTGCGCAGGAGGGGGCGTACAGGCCGGAGCGCGGGCTGTTTTTGAAAGCTTTTTTTGAATACGCCGCCTTTGTCCCGAATATGATTTATCGAATGTATGTCCGGGAAAGGAATGCTGACATGGAAAACAGAGGATTGTCGGGAGCCGAGGCGGCGAGGCTTCTCAAAGAACACGGCCGCAACGAATTGCCGACCGGCAAAAAGCACAGGCTCGTCTCCATAATTGCAGGTCAGTTCAAAGACTGCATGGTTATCGTGCTGATCGCTGCGGCGGTGGTGTCCGCCTTTTTGGGGGAGTTCACAGAGGCGTTCACGGTGCTTGGCATCGTGCTTGCAAACGCGCTTCTGGGTACGGTTCAGAGCTGGCGCACGGAAAAGGCCGTGGCGGCTCTCGGGGCAATGACGGCTCCGGGGGCGAAGGTCTTCCGGGACGGAGAAGTGCGCGCTGTTCCGGCGGCGGAACTCGTTCCGGGTGATCTGCTCGTGCTTTCTGCCGGGGATCGGGTCGGAGCGGACGCGGAAATTCTGACGGCGAACAGCCTTGCCTGCGACGAGTCGATGCTGACCGGGGAGAGCCTTCCCGCCGAAAAACCCTCTTCCGGAGGAATGGTGTTCATGGGCACGATGGTCGTTTCCGGAAGCGCAAGGGCCGTCGTCAGAAAAACCGGCGCGGACTCGGAGATGGGAAAAATTGCGGGAATGCTTTCCGGCGCCGGGGGAGAACAGACGCCTTTACAGCAGCGCCTCAAGACGCTGGGGAGGATACTGCTGCTTTGCTGTCTGTTCGTGTGCGCGGGAGTGTCGCTGACGGGATATCTCCGCGGAGAAGACCTTCTGACGATGTTTCTGTCCGGGGTCAGCCTGGCCGTGGCCGCCATTCCGGAAGGTCTTCCCGCCGTGGTGACGGTTTCGCTGGCGCTCGGCGTGACGCGGATGTCGCGCCGGTCGGCAATGATCCGGAGGATGCCTGCGGTGGAGACGCTGGGCTGCGTCGAAGTGATATGCTCGGACAAGACGGGAACGCTTACTGAAAACCGCATGAAGCTTGACAGGCTATACGTTCCGGGAGAACCGGTCGTTCGCGCGGAGGAAATGAAACTGAGCGGAGAAAAGCTGCTTTCCGCTGCGGTGCTGGCTTCCGAGGCGGAGCCGTCGGTTAAAAAGGGAAAGCTCGAGGTGTCGGGGTCTCCGACGGAGGCGGCGATCGTGCGGGCGGCGGCGGAGCGGGGAATATACCGCTCGGATATGTGTTCGGAGTACCGGCTTGAGAGGGAACACGTTTTTACTTCGGAGAGAAAGCGGATGTCGCGCGTATATTCCGAGCGCAAAGGCGGCCTGTGCTCCTTTGTCAAGGGCGCGCCCGAGCTGATACTTCCAAGGTGCACGCATATTCTGCGCGGGGGAAAAGCCGTTCCCGTTTCGGACTCTGCCCGGAGGGAGGCCTCTGCGGCGATGTCGAAAATGGCCTCCGAGGGAGAACGGGTCATCGCCGTTGCGGGAAAGCGGGGCCTTTCGGGGACGGATCAGTCCTCTGCGGAAAGCGGACTCACGTTTTACGGCCTTGCGGGACTTCTTGACCCGCCGAGAAAAGAGGCCGCCGATGCGGTTGCCGATGCCAAACGCGCCGGGATCCGCACGGTTATGATAACGGGGGACAGCGCGGACACGGCGGGGGCGATCGCGTCGCGGCTGGGGATCGTCCGGAAAGATGACCGGATCATATCCGGGCCGGAGCTTGACCGAATGAGCGACGGGGAGCTTTCAAAGGTGTGCCCTGAGGTTTCCGTCTATGCCAGGGTTGCGCCGAGCCACAAGCACAGGATCGTCCGCGCCCTCAAAAAACGGGGATATGTGACCGCAATGACCGGAGACGGCGTGAACGACGCTCCGGCAGTGCGCGAGGCGGACGTCGGAATTGCCATGGGAATTTCCGGAACGGACGTGACAAGGGAGGCGGCCGACGTCGTCCTTGCCGACGACAACTTCGCTTCGATCGTGGATGCGGTCCGTCAGGGACGCATGATCTATGACAATATCCGCAAGTTTTTAAGGTATATGCTGTCTTCAAATCTTGGAGAAGTGCTGACGATGTTTGCGGCGATACTTTTTGTTTTGCCGCTGCCGCTGATGCCCGTACATATACTTCTGGTGAACCTTGTGACCGACGGGCTTCCGGCAATGGCGCTGAGCATGGACCCGGCGGACGGGGACGTCATGCGCCGCCCGCCCCGGGGCAGAAACGAGGGAATTTTTGCCGGGGGGCTCGGCGTTCACATTCTTCTCCGCGGTATCTTTATCGCCGCGGGAACCATCGGGGTGTTCACGCTGGCGCTTGCGAGCGGAGAGACCGCGGCCCGGACGGCAGCGTTTTTTACGCTTGCGTCAAGCCAGCTTATATTTGTGTTTGAATGCCGCTCCGAACGGCGCGGAATGTTTTCGAGACATATTTTTGCAAACCGCTGGCTTGTCGGCGCGGTGCTCATTTCCGGGGGCCTTATGACTGCGGCAATCTATATTCCGGCGCTTCAGACGGTTTTCGGCTTTGAAGCTCTGTCAAAAGAGCTTTTCGGCATTTCGCTGGGGACTGCCTTCGGAGGCGCGGCGCTGTCTTCGGTCATAAACCTGATTCTGAAAGCGTTTCGCAAAAAAAATGCGTAAGCTCCTCTTGCATTGAGCTTTCATATGGGCTATAATCAACACGGGAATATGAACCGATTCCCGTGTCGATTATTTTTTTGAAACATGAGGAAAGCGCGATGGCGGATTACACAAAATACGTGGATGTTTTTCACGGGACCGGTGAGATCGAGCTTCCCGAACCGGAAGGCGCTGCCGCCTCGTGGCACGCGATAAAGGGGCTTTGCGGAAACACAAGCCCCGGAGCGGTGCTTCCCTTCGGGAAATACTCCGCCGCACCGTACAGCGGGGGGTATTCTTCGGGCTACGGGGTAAACCGGATGAACTGCGGAGGTCCGGTCGGCCGGCTCGGAGACGCGATGAGACTTCGCGGTTTTTCGCATTTTCACAACAGCGGCACCGGAGCCACAAACATATATTACAATTACGCCGTGGTAAAGCCGTTTTACGGCGAGGCGGAAAAGGATTACGGCGTTGAGAACGAAACGGGAGAGCCGGGATATTACTCCGCAGTCCTTGCGGAAAGCGGCGTTTTGTGCGAGCTTACCGTGCAGAAAAACTGCTCAATGCACAGATACACCTTTGACCGTCCGGGCGGAGCTGTTTCCGTGGACTTTCTGAACGACGGGCTGTACGCCGACGAGATGCGGCTTCGCGGGAAGGCGGAGGAGCTCTGTGTGAAGTGCGTGTCGGAGCGGGAAATAGCGGCGTCCGTAAAGCTTCAGGGGATAGTTCTCTTCTTTGACGTTTTCTTTGACGGAAAGGGGAGCCTGGACGGGGAAAACGTGTTCCGTATGTCCGCGCCCGGAGCGGTTACGGTGAGCGTGTCTGTTTCGGCGGAGTCCGCTTTGGCGGCGAAGGAAGAACTTGACGGGGCGGACCGGGACTTTGACCGGGTTCGGCTGGAGGCAAAAAATACCTGGAACGAGGCCCTGGGGAAAATTTCGGCTGAGTGCGAGGACGAAAACGAGCTTCGGATTTTCTACTCAAATCTGTACCACACTTTTACAAAGCCCTGCGACTGGGGAAAAGGCGGTTTCCTCTGGAAGGGCAGCCCCTTTGTCGTGGACATCGTGACCATGTGGGACATATACAAAACACAGCTTCCGCTGGTGTTTTCGCTTTTCCCGGAGGTGTCGGCCCACATTGTGGAAATGATAACCCGGCTCGGTCTTGAGAGACAGCGCCTTCCCCACAGCCTGATGCTGTCGTCCGATCTGAATATGGAGGCAAAACAGGCCCGCGCCCTTGGCGAGCACTCCCTCTATGACGCGTGGAAGCGCGGGGTCAGAGCGGACTGGAACGCGGCGCTTGACGCGGTCATGGCCGACGTCGGCCGCCCGGATTTTGCCGACTATACGGAGCGGGGGGAATGTGCGAGGACGACGCATATGCTTGACATGGCTGAGGGCTGTGCGGCGGCTGCGGAGCTTGCCCGGGGAATCGGCAGAACGGCGGAGGCCGGGCGTTTGGAGAGTCTCTCCGGCGGCTGGAGAAAGGCTTTCAACGGTGAAACGGGGCTTCTCTGGGCCGACAGGGAGTATTACGAGGGGAACCACTGGAACTATTCTTTCCGCCTTTTGAGAAACATGGACGAGCGCATCGCCATGTGCGGGGGCAGGAAGGGCTTTTTGGAACTCCTTGACCGCTTTTTCGGCTTTTCGCATCCGGAGGACGTTTCCGCAAGGTTCGAGGGGTTCAACAACGAAACGGATATGGAAACCCCCTATGCCTATCATTTCGCCGGGGAGTATGATCGGATGTGCGAAGTGCTCGACCTGGGAGACAGATTTGCTTTCCGCGATTCCCGCGGCGGAGCGGGGCCCGGGGCGATTCCGGGGAACAACGACTCCGGCGGGCTTTCGTCCTGCTATATCTGGAACTGCATCGGACTTTTCCCCGTCAGCGGCCAGGATCTCATGCTTGCGGGCAGGCCGAAATTTTCCAGATTGACAATGCAGCTTGCAAACGGAAAAACCCTTGTCATAGAAAAGCATGGCAGCGGAGCCGTTCCGGAAAGGGTTCTTTTTAACGGAGCGGAGCTTGAAAAAAGGCGCATCGGCGCCGCGCAGATGATGGGCGGCGGAAAAATAGTGTTTGAAATGAAAAAACAGGAGGCAGACGGATGAATATTCGTGAGTACATCGAAACTTCGGAAGGTGAAAATCAGCTTGACAGAATCGTTTCGGACGGGGGGCTCTGCGCCGTCTTCAGGACGATCGGCTGCATCGGCGACAGTCTGTCTTCGGGAGAGTTTGAGGCGCTCGACAAGGACGGAAACAGGAGCTATCACGATATGTTTGAGTACTCCTGGGGACAGTTCATTGCCAGGGATGCGGGCTGCAAGGTCTATAATTTCTCCCGCGGCGGCATGACGGCCAGCGAATACTGGAACAGCTTTGCCCAGGCAAACGGATTCTGGGAAAAAGACAAGCTCTGCCAGGCGTATATCATCGCTTTGGGGGTCAACGACCTCCTGGGAATGAAACAGGAGCTCGGCTCCATCGGCGACATCAACGACGGGGATTATACGAAGAACGCGGACACTTTCGCCGGGTACTACGGACGCATTATCCAGCGGCTCAAGTCAATGCAGCCCCACGCCCGCTTCTTTCTGGTGACTCTTCCGAGAGAGTGCGAAGGCGAGGAACCGGTGAAGGCGGATCACGCCGCGCTGCTTTACGACATGGCGGAAAAGTTTGACCACACTTACGTGGTTGACCTCTATAAGTACGCGCCGGTGTACGACGGCGCGTTCAAAAGGAAATTCTATCTTTACGGGCACTTGAACCCTGCGGGATACCGCCTGACGGCAAAGATGATCGAAAGCTGCATTGACTATCATGTGAGGCACAATCCGGAGGACTTTTATCAGATCGGCTTTATCGGCACGGAGTTCTACGACGGGAGACTGGATAAAAACCGCGAATAAAACGCCTGTTTCCGGCAGAGAATTTTAGTATTCTCAAAAGGGAAAGGGCGATGTTTTTCAGTGAAGGAGCAAAAGCGGGACAAGGCGGAAGAAAAGAAATTCCGCCGCGCAAAAGAGGCGGAGAAGACCGCCCCGAAGATGTACAGCGCCACGGATCCCGGCGGGTCGTACACCGGGGTACCGGCTGACAGAAGCGAGCGTCCCGTCCAGGATGCGGACGATCTTTGAAAAGACAAAATGAAAATCCGCTGTTTTCAGGGCTTTGGCTTTGAAAACAGCGGATTTTTTGCAATTTTTGCGGGGGTATCAGAAGTTTGACCTGAGACGGCAGTTCAGCGAGCGCTTTGCGAAGACGTAGAAGACAAGCTGTGTGGAAAAGCACAGCACCCAGGACACCGGGTACGATACGTAAAGGGAAAAGGGAGTTCCGAATACGGCAAAAACGGTGTATACCCAGACGATGCGCAGACCGCAGACGGTGATTACCGTGATGAGCATCGGGAAAAGGGAGGAGCCCATGCCGCGGAGAACGCCGTTCATGACGTCCATGATTCCGCAGGTGAAGTATGTGGACATGATGACGGTCATTCTCTCTATTCCGTTTTGAACCGCCGCCGGGGAGTCGGGGAGATACAGGCCGAGAAGCGGATAGCGCAAAAGGTATGCGGCAACGCCGGTGAGAATTCCGGCCCCGCTCACATACATAAGACAGAAGAGGAGAACGCGTGTTACGCGTTCGGGCTTTCTTGCGCCGACATTTTGTCCGGTAAATGTGAGGGCGGTGTGGTGGAACGAGTTCATGGCGACGTACACAAAACCCTCGATGTTTGCGGCGGCAGAGTTTCCGGACATGAACTCCGGGCCGAAGGAGTTGACGGAGGATTGGATTATGACGTTTGAAATAGAGAACATCGACCCCTGGAGCCCCGCCGGGATTCCGATTTTTAAAAGCGTCAGAAGCTCGCGGCCGTGGAACCGAAGCTTTCGGATGTCGAGATGAATGTTCGTTTTGATGTGCATAAGGTGCGCGACGACGAGCGCGGCGGACGCTGTCTGGGAGATGACGGTTGCCCAGGCGACGCCGTCGACGCTCATCTTAAATCCGATCACGAAGATCAGATTCAGAATCACGTTCAAAACGCCGGCAGAGGTCAGGATGAGGAGCGGGCGCTTTGTGTCCCCGGATGAGCGGAGAATCGCGCTTCCGAAGTTGTAGACCATATTTGCCGGGATCCCGACGAAATATATCTTCATGTAAAGTGTGGAGAGGCCGATAACGTCGCCGGGCGTGTCCATCCAGGTGAGAAAGGTGTGGGAACCGAAGAAGCCGATGAAGAAGACGATGATTCCGCCCGCCAGGGAAGCGGCCATTGAAGTGTGTATGACCCGGCTGAGCTTTTCGTTTTCGCCGGAGCCGATGTACTGGGCGACGGTGACGCTTGTGCCGACCGAAAGCCCGATAAAAAGATTGACGATAAGGTTTATGAGCGCTCCCGTTGCGCCGACCGCGGCGAGAGAGGTATTTCCGGCGTAGCGTCCGACGACAACAAGGTCCGCCGCATTAAAAAGAAGCTGAAGCACGCCCGTTGCCATAACGGGAAGCGTGTATAAAAGAAGCTTTTTCAAAAGCGGGCCTTCGGTCATTTGCTCGCGCGTCATTATTCCAAGCATTGCAGTTCTCCGAAAAGATAAGTATTTTCATATTTCCGTTCTACTGTGAATTATACTCCTGCCGCGGTTTTTTTGCAAGCTTTGGGAGAGAATATTGGACGGGCGAAACGGCTTTTTGCTTTTGGCAAAGAGCTGCGCGCGAAATCTGTTGACTGGGAAAGCGTACATATGCTATAATGTCATCAGGGAAAAGAGACCTTTCTGAAATGGAGTTTACCGGTATGTCAGACGTTTTCTTTCATTTTTTCAACAGAGAATCCAACGGCCGCGCTTATGAAGCGGAGCCGGCGAAAAAAACGCGGAGGGCAAGGGGAAGCGGCGTTTCGCGCGTTCTTATCTCCCTTGCCGTGACCGCTGTGTTCGGCGCGGTATATTTCTATTTTAAGCTTCCGGCAATCAATCTCCACGACAAAAGCTTTTACACCTTTGCCCTGGCGCTCTGTGTGGTTTGGACCGTTTGCATGGTTTTTCTGCGGGGCTCGCGTCCTGCCGGGACGGGTTTTGTCAAATACAATCTCAAAACGCTTCCGACGGTCTGGATTGCGGCGGTTCTCATTGCGGTAAGCATTATCGGCGGCGCTTCCGGCTGGGTGATATTCCGCGCAAAGGCGTATTCCGGGCTTTTGAAAACCGAGGACGGGGATTTTGCCCGTGAGGTGGCGGAGATATCATGGGATCAGATACCCATGCTGGACTCCACTTCGGCAAACAACCTGGCAAACAGAAAGCTCGGAGAACTGTCCGACCTTGTGTCCCAGTTCACCGTTGATTCCAGCTCGGCGCAGATAAACTTTAACGGACGGCCCGTTCGGGTCATATACCTGAATTACGGAAGCGTTTTCAAATGGTGGAACAACCGCGCGGACGGTATTCCCGCCTATATGGTCGTTGACATGGTGACTCAGGAGGTCAGTGTCGTAAGGCTTGACGAGGGGATGAAATATTCGCCTTCGGAGTTTTTCAACAGAAATCTTGAAAGACACCTGCGCCTGAAATACCCGTTCAAGATGTTTGAGGACGTGAATTTTGAGATTGACGAGGAGGGAACGCCGTGGTGGGTCGCGTCGGTGGTCGAAAAGAAGATCGGTCTTTTCGGCGGACGGGACATTGTCGGCGCCGTTCTGGTGAATGCCGTGACGGGGGAAACCCGGTACTGTGAGGTCGGAGATGTTCCGTCCTGGGTGGACAGAGTCTATTCCGCGGAGCTGCTCATTGAGCAGTACGATTATTACGGCGTTTATCACAACGGCTTCTGGAACTCGCTTTTCGGCCAGAAGGGCTGCACCGAGACCACCGACGGTTATAACTACATCGCCCAGGACGACGACGTGTGGCTCTATACCGGCATTACATCGGTCAGCGGCGACAGGGGAAACATCGGCTTTGTGCTTGTGAACCAGCGGACGAAAGAGGCGCGCTATTACTCCTGCGCCGGAGCGGAGGAGTATTCAGCAATGTCTTCCGCAGAGGGCGCGGTGCAGCAATACGAGTATGCGGCCACGTTCCCGCTGCTTTTGAACATTGAAGAACAGCCGACATACTTCATGGCGCTCAAGGACGCCGCGGGACTTGTCAAAATGTACGCGCTCGTAAATGTTCAGCAGTACCAGATCGTTGCCGTGGGCAGCTCCGTTTCGGAATGCATCAGAAGCTATGAGGCTCAGCTTCTGCATAGCGGGATCGTGAGCGGGGCGGACGTTCCCTCGGCGACCCATGAGCTGAGCGGAACCGTCGAGGAGATCCGCTCGAACGTCATCGACGGGAACACCTGCTATTATATCAGAATTTCGGGAAGCGATGCGTTCTTCTCGGTTTACGCGAAAGCCTGCCCCGAAGCGGTGACGCTTGACCCGGGCGACAGAGTGACCGTGACTTATTCCGAAAGTCCGGACGCGATCGTTTCCGCGGAAACCCTGGTGATCGGCTGAGCCGGGCCCAAAGCGCGGCCAAACCGACTGAACGGAAAAACTTGAAAAAGCCATAACTGCCGTCCCCCGGAGAGAGGGCTGGCGTTATGGCTTTTTGATTTACGGCCCGGGATTATCGGCGGAAATCCGAAAATTCGCTGCCCCGGCGGCTCTACACCGCGCAGAGGATGTTTTCGTTCCGGAGTCCGGGATCGCTTATCCGGTCGTTGACCGAATAGGCGTGTTTTTCAAGGTCGCCGCAGATCGCTTCGGAGAGGTTCTGCGCCTTGAGCTCGCCGATGACTGAAAGGGCGATGTCTTCAACCGTTTCCGCTTTGAACGAAGAAAACTCTTCTCCGTTCCCCGTGGTTATCAGGTATTCAAGCAGCGGAGCCAGGTCCGAAAGCACAGGAAGTTCGCGCAGGGCGCGGAAGCTCCACTTGTAGTAGGGCATATACCGGCGATTCAGGAGAAACGCCGAATGCATCGTGGCGGTGACGAATTCAAATACGGCAAGCTGCGCGGCGGCAGGGTCGCCGTGGGAAAGACAGCGGTTGTAGTTATACTGTCCGGACTGGGCCATTAAAAGAAGCTGTCCGGCAAGCTTTTTGAGGCGCACGTCCGACGGCATTTCGGAAAGTCTTTGCCGGGTTGCCGAAAACTCGCCGGAGCCGTCGAAAAATACCTCGCCGTTTACGGCCTCGGAAAGAGCGTATTCCGGAACGGAGAGCCAGTCGGAAAGGGATTCCGGTCCGCGGGCAAACCCGGTACAGCGGCGGAAAAAGTCGCCGATGCGGATCACGCCGTTCCGCTTTCCGCCGACGGGCGAAAGCTTCGCCCTGGAAAAGCCCATGTATTCCCCGGGCAGACCTGCGTACGCCCGCTCGAGGAGAAACTCGGTGCGGCTGTCGGTGTCGTCCGGAATGAAGATGCAGAATCCCGGCTCAAAGTCGTGGTCGCGGGAGACGTCGTCGTCAAAGCCGAAGCACTCCGACCCCGAGCCGCAGAGGCCTGCGGCGGCCCGGCTCAAAAGGTCCGGGAATTTTTCGCGGAGCATCGGTTCTCCGAATTCGGTGTAAAAGCCGCGTGAAAGTTCAAGCCCTTTCATATATTTCCTTTGCTCTCCTTTCGAGTTCTTTCTGGAAGAGAAAATATCCGTAATATCCGAAGGTCGGCGCGCATTTTTCGCACACAAAGGCGTAATACCCGTTCCGGGGCAGCCCGGGAGAGTCGAGAAGCTCTTCCGCCCGGGAAACGAGCCCGGAGATCGTCTCTTCCGCGGCCAGAAGGCCGCGTTCGTTTTCCGCGGCGTTGGCCATGTTCAGAAGCGTGACCGCCTGTTCAAGCTCGCCGTATTTTGCGCGGGACATGACGGAAAGCGCCCTATGGTAAAGCTTGTCCGCTTCGGAAAAATTTCCGAGATCCACGTATGCCAGCGCCATATTGTTGTAAAGCCCTCCGCGGCGGGGATCGTCCTCTTCCAGCTCCGATTCATATATCTTTTGCGCGGACAGATAAAGTGGGATCGCCTTTTCCGCCGCGCCGAAGGCCTTGTACACCGTCGCGGCGTTTAAATAAGTTGTCGCGGCGGAAACCGTGTTTTCAAGCCCGGCGCTTTCCACAAGCGCAAGGGCTTTTTCTGCGGAGGAAACGGCTTCTTCCCTCCGCCCCGCTTTTCTGTGAAGCCCCATTATCTCGTTCAGAACGGTCAGCTTTCCGCGGAAATCACCGCAGTGTTCGGCTTCGGCAAGCCAGTATTCAAGATGCCTTCGGGCAGAGACGGTGTCGTTTTTGTCGAGATATGAGTCGAGCTTTTCAAGCATTCTTCCCACGTCGATTGATGTCCGGGGCTCGTCGGAGTAATACGGCGACGGGCAGAGAGGACAGTTTGGCTCTATGAAATCTTCCGGGCGAAGAGCGTCGTTCATGTGTCATACTCCTTTTGCAGGGTGTCGTGAGTGTTATTATACCATATAAAAGCCGGGAATAAAAGAGACAAACTCCTTTTTGGTACAAAATATTGTTACTTTTCGGCAAAAACAAAAGGCCTGAAGGCGGTAACGCCTTCAGGCCGCCGTCAGCGTCAAATCAGGAGGTCTGTTCTTCGGTTTGCCTGCGGACGTGGTTTTTTATCGCTTCAAAAGACGCGTCGCTTATATTGTGTTCGATCTTGCAGGCGTCTTCCGCGGCGGTTTTTTCGTCGACTCCGAGCCGGACGAGAAACTCGGTCAGAAGGGTGTGGCGCTCGTATATCTTTTCTGCGATGGCGCGTCCTTCGCCGGTCAGGGTGATGTAGCCGTTGTGATCGACGAGAATGTATCCGCCGTTTCTCAGAAGCCCGACGGCGCGGCTGACGCTGGGCTTTGAATACCCCATGTGCTCGCAGATATCGATGGAGCGGATATTTGGCTTTTTTCGGGAGAGGATCAGGATGTTTTCCAAATACATTTCGCCGGATTCCTGCATATGAATCAAAAACCTCCAAATACCGCGAAACAATGTGGTATTAGCATAGCATGAAATTCCGGAGATGTCAAGCTTTCAAAGCCATGCAAAGGCTTCGTCAGGTATTGTGTACAAATTTTCGCCTGATTTTCCGCGGACGAAGGGGGAAAAACAGACGAATTTGCATATGCGGAGGGAAAATCCCGGAAAAAGTGTTGACAACGCACTTTGAAAGCGCTATAATAGCGACTGGTTAGCGGGAGCTAACTAATTGTTTGGCAAGTGAGTTAGCCGTGGCTAATTGTTTGCGGCGGGATTTTGCCGAAAGCAAAAAAGGAGATGCGTGGGATATGCTGCCGTTGACGTTTGCAGAGCCGGGGGAAGAAAATGTGATCAAGAAGATCGGCGGAACGCCCCAGGTCAGGAAGCACCTTGAAAATCTTGGGTTTGTCCCGGGAGGAAGCGTTAAAGTGGTCGCGGAGATCGCGGGAAACGTCATTGTGAACGTGAAGGAAGCGCGCGTTGCCGTGAGCTGGGAAATGGCTCAGAAGATAATGGTCTGACGTTTTTTTGAAAATGCACATAAAAAACAGGGAGAATGGTAGTATGAAAACATTGAGGGATGCAAAAGTCGGAGAAAGTGTCAGGGTTGTCAGGCTCCACGGAGAAGGAGCCGTGAAGCGGCGGATCATGGACATGGGCCTTACGAAGAACGTTGACGTCTATGTCCGAAAGGTTGCGCCGCTGGGAGATCCGGTGGAGATCACAGTGCGCGGGTACGAGCTTTCGCTTCGCAGGGGCGATGCGGAAATGATCGAGATCGAGTAAGCAGGGTTTGCGTGCCGGGAAATCGGTTTCCCGGTTTTTTGAAAACAATGGGTTAGCAGAAGCTAACTAAACGGGAAGAGAAGAAAGGAAGAAAAAAGTATGAGTATCAGGATTGCGCTTGCCGGAAACCCAAACTCAGGAAAGACGACGCTTTTCAACGCTCTCACGGGGTCGAACCAGTTTGTCGGAAACTGGCCGGGGGTTACGGTTGAAAAAAAGGAAGGCAGGCTCAAAAAGAATAAGGACGTGGTCATTACAGACCTTCCGGGGATTTATTCGCTTTCGCCCTATACCCTCGAGGAGGTTGTGGCGAGAAACTATCTCATCGAAGAGCGGCCGGACGCGATCCTCAATATTATTGACGGCACTAACCTGGAGAGAAACCTTTATCTGACCACACAGCTTACCGAACTTGGAATTCCTGTGGTGGTCGCGATCAACATGATAGACGTTGTCAGAAAAAACGGCGACCGGATCGACGTTTCCGAGCTGTCCCGGGCGCTCGGCTGCCAGGTGGTCGAGATATCCGCCCTGAAGGGCACGGGAATTGCGGAGGCCGCCGAAGCGGCCGTCAGCGCTGCGGGCAATGTGAAGACTGTTCCGATGCACACCTTTTCCGGCTCGGTGGAGCAGGCCCTCGCGCACGTCGAGGAAGCGGCTGTGCACAGTATGCCGGAGGAACAGCAGAGATGGTACGCGATAAAGATTTTTGAGCGGGACGAAAAAGTTCTTGAGCGCGTCAAACTGGATCCGGAGACACTTTCCCACATCGAAAGCGACATCAGGAAAGTCGAAGAGGAGATGGACGACGACGCGGAGTCGATCATCACAAACGAGAGATACGTCTATATCGGGGAGGTCATCAGGAGGTGCTGCAAAAAGGGTTCGGCAGGAAAGCTTTCCACCTCCGACAAGATAGACAGAATCGTCACAAACCGCTGGCTGGCGCTTCCGATTTTTGCGCTGATCATGTTTGTTGTATACTACGTTTCCGTTTCGACGGTCGGAACATATGTGACCGACTGGACAAACGACGGGCTGTTCGGCGACGGCTGGCATCTTTTCGGGATCGGAAATTCGGCCTTTGACGAGGCGATGACCGGGTACGCCGCCGAAAACGTCTGGACCGAAGAAATGATTTCCGCTGTGAACGCCGCGGCGGAAAAGGGCGTTGTCGGTGCGGAGGAGCTGAGCGACGCCATTGCCGGCGGGGATTTCGGAGCCTTTGACGAGGCCTACGGTTCGTATGCGGATTCCCTGGCCGGAGCGGGGTACGACATTTCGGAGCTCTATGATGCGGCTCTGGGCGAAGATGCGCAGGGAGTTCCGGAGCCTTCCGAATACGGCGTGTGGGTGCCCGGAGTTCCGGTGCTTGTCGGAAATCTTCTTGACGCCGCAAACACCCCGGACTGGCTCAGGGGCCTGATCGTCGACGGCATAGTCGGAGGCGTCGGCGCCGTGCTCGGCTTTGTCCCCCAGATGTTCGTTCTCTTCATATTCCTTGCGTTTCTTGAGGCCTGCGGATACATGGCCAGAATCGCCTTTGTCCTTGACCGCATATTCCGCAAATTCGGGCTTTCGGGAAAATCCTTTATCCCAATGCTCATCGGCACCGGCTGCGGCGTTCCCGGCATTATGGCTTCCCGCACAATCGAAAACGAGCGCGACCGCCGCATGACGATCATGACGACCACCTTCATTCCCTGCGGAGCAAAGCTTCCGATAATTGCCCTTATCGCTGCGGCGCTCTTTAACGGCGCGTGGTGGGTGGCTCCCAGCGCCTACTTTGTCGGAATTGCCGCGATCATCGTTTCGGGGATCATGCTCAAGAAGACAAAAATGTTTGCCGGAAATCCGGCGCCCTTCGTCATGGAGCTTCCGGCCTACCATTGGCCGACGGTCGGAAATGTTCTCCGCTCGATGTGGGAGCGGGGCTGGTCGTTTATCAAAAAGGCCGGCACGATCTTCTCCTCTCGTCCATCGTCATCTGGGCGGGCTCCTGCTTTGGCTGGGCCGAGGGAGCGTTCACCTTCAGCACGGAGATGGAGCTTGAAAACAGCGTTCTCGGACTTATCGGAAGCGTGGTGTGCTGGATATTCAAGCCCCTGGGCTTTGGCACCATAAAGGCGACAATTGCGACGATCATGGGCCTTGTGGCAAAAGAGGAGGTTGTCGGAGTGTTCGGCGTTCTCGATTTCGAAGAGATGTCGAAGCTGGCGGCCTACTCCTTCCTGGTGTTCAATCTGCTCTGCGCCCCGTGCTTTGCGGCCATCGGTGCGATAAGGCGTGAAATGAACTCGGCAAAATGGACCTGGTTTGCAATCGGTTACCAGTGCGTGTTTGCGTATGCGGCTTCCCTGATGATTTATCAGATCGGCTCTGTGTTTACGGGAAACATCAGCATTGTCGGACTGATCGCCGCCGCAGCCGTGCTCGTATTCATGCTCTGGATGCTGTTCAGACCCTATACCGAACCGACAAAGCTGAAAAAGAACGTAATGTAAACAATGCAAATTTGACTTTATGACCGTATAAAAGGAGGAGTTTTGTATGTTCGCATGGATGGCGGAAAATTTGGCAACAATCATCATCTGCGCGGTACTGCTTGCCGTTGTTGCGGCGATCATCGCGGGAATGATACGCAAAAAGAAAAAAGGAAAGTCCTCCTGCGGATGCGGCTGTGCGGACTGTCCGGTAAGCGGAAACTGCCGCGGCAAATAGGCGGACGCTGAAAAAACTCAGTCTGAATATCCTGCCCAGGGCGGAGCGCCTGAAGGCTTCGCCCTGGGCAGGATATTTTTCGCCGTGCGGAAAAATTTTGAATTTTTATATGGTGATATACCTTGAAAGGTGAGGTATATCCGTGGTATAATGACGCCGTACCGGAAACGGTGACGGACATTTTGAAAAGCGTGGGGAAGGAGGATTTTTTTATGGCGATTGCCGCAGATCTTATCCGCGGCCATACGGAGATGATTATTCTGGCAAGGTTAGTCGGACAGGACAGCTACGGTTACGAGATCAATAAAGCGATAAAGAGCATTTCGGGCGGAAGGTATGAGCTGAAGGAAGCGACGCTCTATACGGTATTCCGCAGGCTTGAGGACGCCGGACTTATAACTTCCTACTGGGGAGGCGAGACCACGGGGGCGCGCCGGAGGTATTACAGCATAACGCCCCGCGGACTCGAGGCTTACAGGCAGCAGCTTGGAGTCTGGCGGGAGACGAGGGACATAATCGACAGTCTGACGAAAGCGGAGGAAGAGGAAAATGCGTGAGGAACTGAAAAAATATGTGAACGGTCTCTTTGAATCTGCCGCAGATTCGGAAGAGGCCGGTGAAGTGCGGGACGAGATACTTCAAAACACTCTCGACCGCTATGACGACGCTGTTTCTTCGGGGATGCCGCCGCGCGAAGCGTACGATGCGGCGGTCGCGGGACTCGGGGATATCGGAGAGGTGCTGGAAGGGCTTTCAAAAAAAGACTCTGAAAGCCGTGACAAATCCGACGGAAGGCTCATGGAAAACGACTGCTGCTACCGCCTCAGGGGAACGGTGAAAACTGTAAAGGTTCGCTACCCCTGCGGAAAGGTGTACATCAGGATGCACGGCGGTGCGGACGTCCGGGTGACCGAGAAGAACGTGGAAGACGGGGAGGAACATTCCGGGATAAAGTGGTCAAACGGGGTACTCACAATCGGATACAAAAATGCCGGCGAAAGGAGAAGGTTCGGCTTCCGGAATCTGGGAGAGATGTTTTCCGGAAAGCGTTCGCTGGAAATACTTGTTCCGGGGGAGCAGGCCTCTTCTCTTTCCGAGGTGGAGCTTCGCTCCGCGTCGGGCGATTTTGAGATAATGAATATCGGCGCGGAAAAGCTTCGCTGCGATACGGCGTCGGGAGATGTTTCCGCGGCGTACTGCAGGTTTGACCGCGCAGGTTTCCGTTCGGCCTCCGGTGACTGGTCTTCAAAGTTTTCGGATATAAAGAGTTTTTCCATCTGCACGGCCAGCGGCGACGCTGCGGTGAAGGGAACGGCGGAAGAGGTGCGCTGCGCCACTGCCAGCGGAGATTTGCAGGTCGTAGCCTCGAATGTTCCGCAGAAAGTCCGGTTTGATTCGGCAAGCGGGGACTGTAAGCTGCTTATTCCCCGGACGTCGGAGTTTGAGGCGGAGCTTCACTCCAAAAGCGGCGCTATGCAGATCGGACGCTTTGCCGGAGAGCTTTCGAAAAAAACCGGAAACGCGGTTTTTGTCTGCGGCGACGGCCGGGCAAAGTACAGCTTCCGCACCGTCTCGGGAAACGTGTCTGTGCATGTCAACGAATCTGCGGACTGACGCTTCAACAAAAAACGTAAAAAAAACTGCCCGCACCCCGGTTTTCCGGGGGCGGGCAGTTTTCGGCATATGCGGGAGGTTTTCAGTGGATGTACTCCGGAGTGCCGTGAATTGCCGGGAGCGGATGGGGGCAGACGGTCGCTCCGCCGTTTTCGTAAGACTGGATGACGGCTTCGATGTATTCGAGCGTCGCCAGCGCGTCGCGGCCGGAAGCGCGAATGAACTCGTAGTGGACGTTGTTGGTGAGATCTTCGAGCCAGGCGTGGATTCTGCTGGGGAAGGTGGCGTCAAAGCTGGTGAGGCCGGTGTTGACAACTTCCGGTTCGGGCAGGTAGAGCTTGCCCTCCTCGTTCTTCTGGTGTCCGCGCCAGTAGGTGAGCTTTTCGACGCAGTTCTCGATGCAGAAAGTGCCCTTGGTTCCCGCGTGCTCATAGCTCCACCAGCCGCCGAGTCCGAATCTTGCGTCGCCGCGCTGGCTGATGAGAACGCCGACGCCGCCGCGCTCAAACTTGCAGTTGACGCTGTTGATGGAGAGCATCGGGTCGCCCGCGGTTTTTCTGACGCCGGGGCGGTCCAGGAAAGCCTGAACCTGGACAATGTCGCCGCAGAAGTAGCGCATGACCGAGAAGGGATGGGTCAGGAAGGCTTTGCAGTGGGAATAGGGCTTGAGCCAGCGGGACTTCAGATCGCCGACGCCGCCGTAGCCGTAGTCGCTGCCGTCAAAGCCGACCTTGTGGAGGCAGTAGACCGTCTCGCCGATCTCTCCGGCGTCCATCCAGCCCTTGGCCTTGGCGGCTATGTCGGTGAAGTAGTGGTTCAGGTTGCAGCCGAGGTAGAGCCTGTTTTTGAGCGCGTAGTTGACAAGCTCTCTGGCGTCGCGGATGTCGGCGCAGAGGGGCTTTTCGCAGAGAACTTTTTTGCCGTAGCTGAGAGCTTCCATGGCAGGTTCAAAGTGGAAAGAGCCGTTCTCATAGCCGCTGGTGCAGACGGAGACCGCTTCAAGCTCGTCCCCGAGACCCTCGCAGAGCTCTTTGACAGAGTAGAAAGCGCGGACGCCGAACTCTTCGGCGGCTTTGTCCGCCTTTTCCTTGTTGATGTCGCAGACCGCGATCAGCTCGGAAAGGGGATCGGCGGCGTAGGATCTTGCATGGGTGTAGCCGATGCCGCCCATACCGATGACTGCCGTTTTGATGGCCATAGTATTTCTCCTTTTCGTATCGTGTTTGTTATTTTTTCCGGAGGAAAGTTTTTTTCTCAGATCTCTTTGACGTCAACGATGCGCCCTTCGTCAAGGCTCTTGATGGCGGCGTGGATAACGCGCTGGGCTTCAAGTCCGTCGGCGCCGCTTCCGTTGATCTCTTCCGGACGCGCGCCGGAATCAACCTGGTCGACGAAGAATTTGATTCTTGCGGCAAATGTGTCGTCAAAATTGCTGTATCCGCCGAAGACCGGGTTCGTATAGACGAGTTTCGTCATATCGTCGGCGGGATAGAGCGTGGCTTCGCGCCACATGTCTTCCACGAGCATTCTGCCCTTTGTTCCGGCGACCTCACAGCGCTCCATCGGATGTCCGCGGGAGAGGTCGTAGGATGAGGTGAGGTGGCCGATGCAGCCGGAGGCAAAGCGCATATTGATCGACGCGCTTGACCAGATGTCGCGGCCGGGGGCTTTCATTGCAAAGCACTGGACGCTTTCAATGGGTCCCATGTAGTACATCATCATGTTGACGCTGTGGGGGTTCAGCGCCTTGAGGTGGTAATAGGGCGATTCAAAGCTGCCGGGCTTTCCGATCCAGAGAGCCATGTTGCAGAACAGAAGATCGCCGAGCCGGCCTTCCTCCTGCCACTTCTTTGCGGTGAGAGCCGCGGGAGTGAAGCGGTGGTTGAAGTCGATGGCAAAGCAGCGGTCGTTCTTTTTTGCCAGGGCGACCATCTCTCTCGCGTGGCCGATGTCGTCGGAGATGGGCTTTTCACAGAGAAGGTGGCTTCCCGAAGCGAGAACCTGCATCGAGGGCTTGTAGTGGTCGGAAGAGTATTCGTAGCCGCCGGTGGCAACGCTGCAGAGGTCGGGCTTGAGCTCGTCGAGCATCTGCTGGGCGTCCAGGTACCAGGGGACTCCGAATTTTTCGCCTGCGGCGCGGGCGCGGTCCTCTCTCAGGTCGCACACGCCGACAAGCCGGACGTTTTCAAGTCCGGAGTATATGCGGGAGTGAAGATTGCCGATGTGTCCCAGTCCGATAACGCAGACATTCAGCATGATATCATCTCGTTTCCGTTTATTTTTGTGGTTTCCTATTTCTGCTGCTGGAGCTTCTGTGCCGCGGCGGGATCGCCGATGTGCATGGTGTTGTAGGCTTCGTCGCTGGACTCAAAGGGTCTGCCGAGATCGTTCCAGTAGGACGCAGCTTCGTCAATGGGGTTTTCGCGCTTATAATGCTTTTTGCGGGAGGCAATGTGCTTTTCCATGCGCTTGGTCAGCAGCTTGACGACGGCGGGCTCCTTGTCCGCCACGTTGTTGAGCTCAAGCGGGTCTTTTATCAGGTTGTAAAGCTCTACGGAGGGCTTGTAGTGGAAGTCCGGCTCCAGGGCGACAATGAGCTTCCATTCGGGGGTGCGCCAGCCGTGCTTTCTCATCCATGTTGCTTCGGTCAGATACATTTCCGGCTCGGATTCGCGGATTCCGCCGTTCCAGATGGGCACAAGGCTGCGTCCGTCGAACTTGAGCTTCGTCTTGATGTTGAGAATATCGAGTATGGTCGGCATGACGTCCTTCTGCTGGACGATCTCGTCGGAGATGCAGCCGGAGGGGACGACGCCAGGAAGCTTGAAGACAAGCGGAACGTGGAGAGTTCCCTCGTAGAGGCCGTGGTGATCGTAGTAGCAGTCGTGCTCGTCGAGGGTCTCGCCGTGGTCGGAGGTGAGGACGATGAGCGTCTCGTCTTCGATCCCGAGCTCGGAAACGGCGGTGAAGATGCGCTGGATGCAGGCGTCCATGTAGGCGATGGCGCCGTCGTACTGGGCGTTTATGTACTCCGCGTCGGTGCAGCCTTCCGGGAACCACTCGCAGAAATAGTCGCGGAAGGGCTTGAAGTTATAAAGCTCTTCAAGGGATTTGTTTTCGGGATCGCGCTCGTCGCCGCTGTGGAACATGCGGTCGAAGGGGAAGGGCGGCAGATAGGGGGAGTGGGGATCCATGTGGCGCAGGAAAAGGAAGAAGGGCTTGTCTTCCGCGGCGAGACGCTTGAGCTCGGGGATGGCCACGTCGTTCATGTTTTCGGCCTTGTGGGAACGGCCGTCGGCGCGGTCCGAGCCCCAGCCGGGATAGCTGATATATTTCTGGAAGCCGTGGGTCCAGGAGCCGTCGTCAAATCCGATGCAGGTGGTGTTGTAGCCGTTCTCGCCGAGAACTTCCTGGAGGGAGACGCCGTCGGGAATACGGGGGACGTTTCTCAGGGTGACGACTCCGGTGCCGAAACAGTCGCGGCCGGTCAGAAGCGAGCTGTAGCCCGGAGGGGTCGGAATGCTGGGGGAAAAGCAGTTTACGAAATTGACGCCGTCCTCGGCCATGCGGTCGATGTGGGGCGTCGTCTGACGCTCGTAGCCGCAGAGGCTCAGGTTGAGCGAGCGGCAGGAGTCGATGCCGAAGAAGAGTACATTGGGCTTCTTTTTCATAATCGGTAATGTCCTTTCCGGTTTTCAGATTTTGTGTTTAAGCCCGCGGGCCGCGTGCGCCGAGAGAGCGGAGAAGCGCGTTGAGATAGCCGTACGTCTGGGCGGCGACGATATTGCAGTCGGCAAGGCTCAGGTCGGGCCCGATTACCTCGAGGTCGACGGGGCCGGAGTAGCCCTGTTTGACCATTTCGCCGACATAGCCTTCAAGGTTGATTATGCCGGTGCCGCAGGTCTGCTGAAGGGGAAGTCCGGGATTCTGAAGTCTGTGGGGACAGTCGCGGATGTGGATGTGCTTCATTGCGGGAAGAACGGACGCAAGGGCGTTTTCGGGCTCCTCCCCGGCGCGGAAGATGTGGCTGGGGTCCATGTCGATGCCGAAATAGGGGTTTTTGAAGGCTTCGATCAATTTGAGAGTCGTCTCGGTGTTGTAGACTGCTGCGCCGACGTGCGCCTTCATGCAGAGTGTGACTTCGTAGCTTTCGGCGAGCTCGGCGAGGGATTTCATCGTCTCGATGCAGGCTTCAAGATCGCCTTCCGCGTTGCTCCTGCCGGTCGGACCGATGTTTATGACGGGGATACCGATCTCTTTGGCGGCCTCGAATGCAAGGCGGAGCCTTTCGGGATCGCTGGACGCGACCTCTGACGCGAGTATCTCCATGCCGAACTCATCGCAGAGCTCTTTGATCTCGTTTTTCTGATCCTTCCAGTTGTCAAGGTCGAGGTGTTCGCACATTCCCTTTATGGCGGAAATCTCGAATCCGTCGTAACCGATTTTTGAAAGGTTTTCGACAGCCTCTCTCAGGGTATAGGGCTTGTAGAGAACCGTATTGACTCCAAGCTTAATCATACTTGAATTCACCTCCGTTTGTTATTCGCACAGCGTGCGCGACACCCTGATTATATATCGTGGCTGAGGATTTTTCAAGTGTTTTTTAGGGCGATTTATTTTACTTCACGTCCTTTCAGGTTCCTGCGGAAATAGCGCTGCTCCCGGCGCCGTCAAAAAAGCGCTTTTTTTGCTGAATTTTCAGGGCGGATGGGAGGCCCGGCGCGGTGACGGCGGACTTTCCGGGACGGAACTTTCGAACGCGGCGCGCAAAAAAATGTCCCAAAACAGCCGAAGATTGGGTATAAAAAGCCAATAAATGCATTTTTTACCTGTATATCCGGGGTTATCCCGGACGGCGGGACTTTACAAATAAATTTTTATTTGATATAATTATAATAAGTCGGTATGCCGTGAGGCGCTTTGCGCGCCGGGGCCGGCGGAAAGCTCAATTCCGGATGAAGGGAGAGGTGCACGGATGAATACGGAAATTGACGGCAAGCTCGCTGAGGTGTATGATTTTGTTCGCGGGTTCATCGAAGACCACGGCGTTCCGCCGTCTGTCAGGGAGATATGCTCGGGAGTCGGGTTGAAATCTCCGTCCTCGGTGCATACATATCTCAAGAGGCTGCAGGAGCTTGGCCTTATAAATAAGGATGTCCGGAAAATGCGAACGATAACTCTCCCCGAAACAAAGCGGAGGATCAAGGTTCCGATACTCGGAAGGGTGACGGCGGGAAAGCCCGTGTTCGCTTTTGAGGAGGAGCAGGGAGTTGTGTATTACGAGGGCGTTCCGGGCGCAGATTATTTCGGACTTCGCGTTTCCGGAGATTCCATGATAAATGCGGGGATACTGGACGGCGATATTGTCGTCGTCAGAAAACAGGAGACTGCGGACAACGGGACGATCGTCGTAGCTCTGCTGGGGGAAGAGGCCACCGTCAAACGCCTGAAGCTGGACGGAAAGCAGGTCACGCTCATGCCGGAGAACCCCTGCTACGAGCCGATTGACGGAAGCGGCTGCCGCATACTCGGAAAAGTCTGCGCCCTGATGCGCGATATGTGAATTGCGGAGGTTGTGCTTTGATTTTACAGCTTAGTGAAAGAGATTTCCGGCTTTTGCTGGATCTTGTATATTCGGGCAACTGGGTGCTCAACGCCGCCCGGGAGGGCGACCGCATCACGGAATACGACAATGTGCAGAGGATAATTTTTGCGCACTGCGGCGCAGCCGGGCTGGATATACTCTGTGAGAACGGCTGCGAACCGTCGTCCCAATACGTGGAGGGCGGCATACATGAGGCGATACTCGACTACGAGGACAGCGTGTTTTACAGCATACTCGCCGAAGAGCTTGCCAGAAGAGATCTTCGCGACCGCGACGTTGACGGAGCAGACAGCGAGCTTCTGTCCGCGCGCATCGAAGAATATATGACTGAATTTACGAAAAACGGTATCGACAACCTCACTCTGGGTCAGGGCTGACCGAAGCGTTTCCTTTTTATTCGGAAAGGGGACATAAGTTTCTTATGATTACGGAAGAAAAAGAAAAGGCCGGGGCGGAACCCTCCGTGGAATGCAGCGTGCCGAAAAAAAGCGACGTCAGCGAAAAGCGCGGACTGGTAATCGGAGCCGAGCTTTTTGCCTCCGTGCTCTTTTTGGCCGTCGCCTCCATCGCGCTTTATATCGGAAACCGTCCGGCGGAAGCGATCGCCGTGGCGGCGGCGCTGCTTGCGGCGGGAGGTTCCGTCTGGACCTCGGTGCGGCAGTACCGCGACCTCATTGGGCTCGGACGAACGGATTTCAGAAGGCTTATGTACGTCGTGTACGACGGCAGGATTTCCGAAAACGGACTAAGAATGCCTTTTGCGCTGCGGCTTGCGCCGCTTGCCCTGTCGGCGCTGTGCGCCGCGGTGTGCCTTGTCAGAGCGATCTTCGGCGGCGTCGGAGATTACGGAACGGCGCTCAGTATTCTGACGGTGTTCTGCGCGGCGGCCACGATGGGGGTTGAGCTTCCGGCGATGATCGCGGCGGCAAACGGAGCCGCTGCGCTGAAACAGCGGGACATTGAAGTCGGAGATGCGGAAAAGCTGGGATCCGCGGCGAAAGCGAAGTTTGCGCTGGCTGACAAGTCGGTGTTTTTTGCCCTGAAGGGGACGGAGACCGGCGGAGTTTACATAAACGGAAAAGTGTACGGCGTGTCCGAGCTGGGCTTTTCAGAGCTCTATCCGATGATCGTTGCGCTGAATGTCTGTGACGACGGCGCGCTCAGCGCGGCTTTCGGCTTCCGGCAGAGGCTCACCGACAGCATACTCCGTTCTCTGCGCACGACTCAGCTGGAACACGGCGAGCTTTTCGGGTTCCAGGTCGAGGATTTTGTGCCTTACGATCCCGTTTCCGGAGTTGCACAGGCCACATGCGTTTCGGGCTCGTTTACGGATCCGCGCATTGCCCCGAAGACCTATCTGGCGGGAAAGCCGGACGCGATAATTCCGCATCTGCGCTGGGAATTCGATTCAAACGGGCTGAGGGAGCTCAACGAGGCGGACTTCAAGCGCATACGCCTCCATCTCCGCCAGACATATGCCGCGGGGAGAGAGGTTATCGCCGTTGCGAGCCGCGCGGACAGAAGCGGGGACCTTGCGCTCATCGGTTTTCTGCACGTGAACTGTGTCATTTCCGAAGAGGCGAGGGAGAGCGTGAACGAGCTCCGCGATGTCGGCGTCGAGCTTGTCTATGTCAGCGAAGAAAATGAAAGCTGCGCTTTTTATCACGCGCGGGAGCTTGGCGTTGCGCGGGACATGAGCCAGGTTCTCACCGGTTCAAGAATAGACCGTTTCCGCCCGGAAAACCTTGTCCGCGCGGCAAGGCACGCCCGGCTCTGTGCCGAGGCGGGGCCGTCGCACAGAAGGGCTCTGACAAGAATGCTTGCTTCGGAAAAAATCGTGATGGCCGCCTCGAAATCAGGAGACGACGAGCTTTTGCAGGCGGCCGACGTGCGCATAACGTCCGCCGGCGGAAAGTACAGCACCGATTTCAGCGCCCGCGGGTGCAGCATAGAGGACGTTTCCCTGGTCGCGCGGGTCGCCCGTTCCGTCTGCGCCGCGGCAAAGCGCGCCGAGTACCAGCTTTTCTGCGGGCCGGTCTGCGCGATGCTTTTGTCCCTCTTTACGCTGACTTTTTACGGCGAAGTGCCCTTCGGCGCGGCGGCGATGGTGCTTTTATCGGTGCTTCTGCCCCTTCCCCTCGTGCTGATGACGGCGAAGATGGACGTGTGTCCTTCAAAGCGCACGGTATTTGCGCTTGTGGAAAAGAGCGGCGGCGGAAAAGCTCCGCTGAAAGCCGGGCTCGGACTTGCCGCGTGGAATCTGACGGGGTGCTTTGTGACGGCGGTTTTTGCCTGCTGGATATACGGCTCGTACGCTCAAAACGAAGCGATCGGCGCCGGAGGGGCTTCTTCTGCGGCTTTTCTGACGGTCTGCGCATATATGCTGGCAAACGGGCTTGTCTGCCGCGCATGGGACAAATCCATTCTCTCGCTGAAGGATGACTCCTCCGGAGTAAAGTTCATCGTTGCGGCGCTCGTTTTGCTGGTCATTGTTTTTTGCGCGCTGCGGATCTCCGCCGCGGCGGGAGTTTTCGGAATGTCCGTGCTGGCATATTCAAAGCTTCCGTTCACGATTCTTCCCGCGGTCTGCATGCTTCTTGCCTACGAGATCGGCGGAGCAGTCATCCGCAGAAGAAAGAGCAGTTCCGAAAAATGAAAAACGGGATCGAGCTTGAGATAAAGCTTGCGGCAAAGAGCGAAGCCGAGCTTGCCCGGGCGGCGGCGGACGAGAGGCTTTCTTCCGGACGGCGAAGCGGGACAAGGACAATCGATATGCGCTCCGAATATTACAGCCTCTGCGGCGGAGGACCGGAAGCGAAAAACGCGTCTCTGAGATTCAGGTCCGAAAACGGCAGCGGACGCGTGAGCGTGAAAACGTCCTCGGAAAAATCCGGCGGACGCTTCCGCCGGAAAGAGTGGGAGCTCCCGGCGGATTCCGTTGAGCAGGGCGTTGAGCTTCTTCGGCAAGTCCCGGAACTCGCTTTGGTTCTTGAGGGCGCGGAGCCGGTACCGGCGGAAAAGGCTCAGTTCAGGCGCACTGAGTTTGAATGCGAATTTGAAGGGGCGCTGCTGTGCATTGCGCTCGATTCCGGGTGGCTCGAGAGTCCCGAAAACACTTTTTTTGAATTGGAAGCCGAGTATGCCGGAGGGGACGAAGCCGCGCTTTTGAAGCTTTCGGAGTACCTTACTGGAAAATACGGTCTGACTTGCGAAAACCGCTCGAAAAGGGAGCGGTGCAGAGAGTTCAGGCTTTTACATACAGCGCGGAATGCGCATGATTTCTGATAAAAAAGGCGGAATATATATGTTGTCAGCGAGTAAGCTCGCGGGATATCTTTCGCACAATCTGATGCGTCCGGACTGCAGCGTTTCGGCGCTCAAAGAAGGGTGTTCCCTTGTGGCTTCACAGAACCTTGTTTCGCTCTGCGTCCGTCCGTGCGACGTGGCAGACGCCGAACGGATGCTCAAGGGCAGCGGAAAACCGGTTGCCGCGGCGGTGTCCTTTCCCCACGGGGGAACGGACACTTCGGTAAAAGTGGCAGAGACACAGAAAATCATCGACGACGGCGCGCGGGAGATAATCGCCGTCATGAACACGGGAAGGCTTGTTTCGGAAAAATTTGAATACGCCGAACAGGATCTGAAGACCGTCGCCCTTACCGCGTTCAGAAAGGGCATACCCATTTTCGTGGCGTTTGACAGCTGTTTTCTGAACGACAGGCTGTTTAAGATCGCCTGCCGGATCGCCGACAATATCGGAGCCCAGGGCATCATAACGGCGACGGGCTACGGTTCCTCCGGGACGAAGCCGGAGGAGATCGTTAAAATCAGGGAGATGCTCGGGACAAAGGTGAAATGCATCGCCAACGGCGGGATCAGAACGCTTGAACAGGTGGACGAGCTTGTCGCCGCCGGAGCGGACAGGGTCATCACGGCGTTCTCTGCACAGATTCTTGAAGAGGCTGCGATAAGAAGCTCCGCTTCGGATCTGATTACATTCTGAACAAAGAGAGGTAAAAGCTTTGGCTGGAAACATAAGCATACCGAGGGGGACGAAGGACGTACTTCCCTCAGAGAGCCATCAGTGGCAGTATATTGAAAGCGTGCTTCGCAAATGCGCGGCCGATTTCGGCTTTTCCGAGATCAGATTTCCGACATTTGAGCACACGGAGCTTTTTCTCAGAGGCGTCGGGGACACGACCGACATCGTGCAGAAAGAGATGTACACTTTCGAGGACAAGGGCGGAAGATCCATAACCCTCCGCCCGGAGGGGACCGCGTCGGTCGTGCGCAGCGTTATCGAAAACGGGCTTTACGCCGGGGTGCTGCCCCTGAAGGTGTTCTACATTGCGCCGAATTTCAGATATGAAAAGCCCCAGGCCGGAAGGCTCAGAGAGCACCATCAGTTCGGCGTGGAGTATTTCGGGGCCGCGTCCCCCCTGGCGGACGCGGAGGTCATCTCCCTTGCAGACACCTTCCTTGCGCGCCTGGGAATCGACGATGTGACGGCTGCGATAAACTCCATCGGATGTCCGAAATGCCGGAAAGACTATCAGAAGGCTCTGACTGAGTATTATTCGGGTCATGTCTCCGAGCTTTGCCCGACCTGTGTCGACCGTCTCGGAAGAAACCCGCTCAGGCTTCTGGACTGCAAGGAAGAAAAATGCTCCGCCCTTGCCTCGGCCGCGCCGAAGACCGTGGACTATCTCTGCGGCGAGTGCGCGCAGCACTTTGAAACGCTGAAAGCAGAGCTTGACAGGCTTGGCGTCAGATACCGCGTGGACACCGGCATCGTCCGCGGACTTGACTATTACACAAAGACGGTCTTTGAGTTTATTACCGGCGGAATAGGCGCGCAGTCCGCGATATGCGCCGGCGGAAGATACGACGGCCTCTGTGAGGAGCTCGGCGGCCCGAAGCTTCCGGGGCTTGGGTTCGGAAGCGGAATCGAGCGCCTGCTTCTCACGATGGCGGCAAAGGGCGCGAAGTTCCCGGAGGGGGAAAAACCCCTGCTCTTTGCCGCGGCTCTCGGCACGGCGGCGGCGGAAAAGGTGTCCGAGCTGGTCTGCGGCCTGAGACGGGCCGGAATCCATGCGGAAAGAGACACCACGGGAAGATCTCTTAAAGCCCAGATGAAGTATGCGGACAAGCTTGGCTGCCGCTACACGCTCATAATCGGGGACAACGAGCTTGACGCGGGGCGGGCGGAGCTTCGCTGCATGGCGGACGGTTCGTGCCGTTCGGTCGAGCTGGACTGTGAGAAGCTTGCCGGTGCGCTTTCTGCGGATATCTGAACTTTTCCGGAACTATTGCGTATTTTTATGTTAACAGAATTGTAACACAAGTTTTGATCTTCGTGTTATAATTGAAACCAAGCGACAACATCAACAGGAAGGAAAGCCATATGATCGAGGTAACCAACTTAGTCAAGCACTATGGCGACAAAAAGGCTGTAAACGACATATCCTTTTCCATAAAGGACGGGGAGCTTGTGGGCTTTTTGGGACCTAACGGGGCCGGTAAATCGACGACGATGAACGTCATAACCGGTTATCTTTCCGCAACGGCAGGATCGGCTAAAATCAACGGCATCGACATTCTTGAAGATCCCATGGAGGCAAAGCGCCACATCGGATATTTGCCGGAACAGCCGCCGCTCTATATGGATATGAGCGTAAACGAATATCTGGACTTTATCTGCGACCTGAAGGGCGTGGACAGGAACAGAAAGGGACATATCTCCGACATATGCGAGCAGGCCGGCATCACCGGAGTTTACAAGAGAATGGTGAAGAACCTTTCAAAGGGCTACAAACAGCGCGTCGGCCTTGCCCAGGCGCTTATTGGAGACCCGGAGGTGCTCATTCTCGACGAGCCCACGGTCGGTCTTGACCCGATACAGATTGTCGAGATCAGAAATGTCATCAAGGTTCTCGGAAAACAGAGGACGGTCATCCTCTCCAGCCATATTCTTCCGGAAGTTCAGGCGATCTGCCAGAGAGTCCTGGTTATCAACAAGGGGCGGATCGTTGCTGACGACACTCCCCAGAACCTTTCGAAGTATGTGGATATGAACCACAGAATGCAGATCCGCATTGCCGCGCCCCGGGACAAGGCCGAAGCTCTCCTCCGCGATATCCCGGAGATGGGCGACGTCGTCTTTGAAGGCGTTGTCGAAAACGAGACCTGCGATTTCCTTATCTGTTCAAAGAAAAACGCCGACATAAGACGGCTGCTGTTCAACACCTGCGCAAAGGCGGGCTATCCGATCCTTATGCTCAATCCGCTGTCCGCTTCCCTTGAAGATATATTCATCAAGCTGACCGAAAAAGACGCCGAAGCGTCAAAGGAGGCATAGACCCGTGTTTGCTGTATTCAAAAGAGATTTAAGAGCGTTTTACACGACCCCGATCGGTTACGCTTTCAGCGGCGTCGTCATCCTTGTCATGAATCTGTGTTTTTACTACATGAACGTTGAGACGGGTTCGTCGAATGTTAAGCAGATATTTTACTGGCTTCTTTTGGGACTGGCGTTTTTGGCGCCGATTCTGACCATGAGGCTTCTGAGCGAAGAAAAAAAGATGAAGACCGACCAGCTTCTCTATACGGTCCCGCTTCGCATTGTGGACATCGTTATGGGAAAATATTTTGCTGCGCTCAGCGTTTTCCTGATCTCGCTTGTGGGAACTTTCCTGATCCCCGTGATACTTTCGGTGTGCAGCGTTGCGGAGTACTGGTCGATCATCGGCAACTATGTTGCGATCATCTTTGCCGCCAGCGCGTTTATCGCCATCGGCCTCTTCGTTTCCTCCACCAGCGAAAACCAGCTCGTCTCCGCGCTTGTGAGCTGGGCGATACTCATCGGCCTCTGGCTCATCGATACGCTCGTGGCGGACATTGACATCCGCGTCGTTCAGGTGGTTGTGAACTGGGTTTCGGTGTTTGCCAGATACGAAAGCTTTACTTACGGTCTGTTTGACCTGTCCGATATCCTGTACTATGTCAGCATTGCTGCGGTGTTCCTTTTCCTGACTGTCAGAATGCTGGACAAGCGCCGTTACGCCTGAGAAAGGAGAGGGCAGATAAAATGAACAAGAACGATAAGAAGATCGGCACGAATCCGGCTTCGGAGGAATCCGAAAACAGCGGGATCGCCGAAAAAGTCAAGTCATACGATTTCAAGCTGAGAAAGCAGCGCTTTAAGTACGGCACCGCCGCAACGGTTCTGACGATCGTCGTGATCGCCGCGGTCATACTGCTCAATGTCGTCGTCGGGCTGCTGACCGATTATTTCGGCATCAATTTCGACATGACCAGCGAAAAGAGAATGACGATTTCCGAAGAGACGATCGGAATTCTCAAGAATCTGGACCGCGAGATAAGCGTCAACATCATTATGACCGAGGCTGAGTTCCGCGGACAGACATACGGCAACGAGATGGCCGAGATTCTTAAAAAGTACGAGGTCAACTCAAACGGAATGGTCACGGTCAACTATGTCGACCCGCTCCGCAATCCGACCTTTACCAAGGCTTACGAGGCGGACATAAGCATCACGACCGGCGACATAATCGTCAAGGATGAGACCGACGAAGGAAATTACACCTTCATCGACAACGAAGACATCTACTACTGGTACGATACAAACCGCGAGGATATAAGCGGCGTTTACATCGAGCGCAGGATTACAAACGCCATTGTGACGCTGACGACTGACCAGGAGAGCCTTCCTATGGCCGTTGTGCTCTACGGTCACGGAGAGTACAACACCGATTATTTCGGCTCGCTTCTTAAAGAGAGCAATTACAAAGTCGTTTATGTCAACCTCATGCTCTCGGATATTCCGGAAGGAACCTCCCTTGTGGTTCTGAGCGCGCCCTCCACGGACTATACCGAGGAGGAGATCGACAAGCTTGAGAAATATCTCAACGGTTGGAACAACTTCGTTTTCCTGCACAGCAGCGCGATCACCGAGCTTACGAACCTTGAGCTTCTGTTCAGAGAGTACGGAGTGGCCTTTGAAAGCGCGGTTGTCTGCGACGCTTACTACCGGGTCAACAACAATTTTGCCAACATAATTGCTTCTGTTCCTTCGACCGTCGAAAACAAGCTTGTCAACAAGCTCGACTCCACGCAGTATGTTGTAATGCCCTATTCGAGGGTCATGAGACAGCTCTGGACCGAGAAGGGCTCCTCCATGACAAATACGGTCCTTCTCAACAGCTCCTCCTATTCTTACGGCAAGGTCGTTGAGAGCGGAGTTCCCCTTGAGACCTATGAAGTTGAGAACGGCGACATTGCGGGCGGCTTTGCCGCGGCGATCCTCGTCAACCAGAGCGGAACGGAGGGCAAAACAGCCGTTCAGAGAAATCTTCTCTTCCTGTCTTCCGCTTACGTCTTTGACGAGACTCTTGTCAACACCGACAGCTACGGCAATATGCAGCTGTTTACCAATGTTTCTTCCCAGTTCAACAAGGCCAGCACCACGGTCAGCGTATCTGCGAAAAAATACACCGATCCCGCGCTTACTGTGACCGGCAACGCCAGGACCTTTGTGCTTGTGCTGCTTTGCCTCATCCCGCTGGCGGTTCTTGTCATGGGCATTGTGATTTGGCAGAGGAGGAAAAACCGCTGATGAAAAGACAGATCAAAAAGATCGCTTTTGTCGGCATTGTCGTTGTGCTTTTGGCGGCGGCATGGCTCATCCTCGAGTATGTGATCCCTGATGATTCGGCCGATGAAACAATAAAGATAGTCGAAGCGGACCCCACGGATTATTCCTTTGTTTCCGTCAGAGGTCCGGAAAGCGATTACACATTCCATATCGGAAAGATAGAGCCCGAGGAGGGCGCTGAAAACGGAGAAGCCGCAGAGCCGCTTTACTATTTCTATGACGGCGGGATCTACGACGACGAGAGCCGTTTCGGCTATTACGAGCAGTACAGCCTTGCAAAGGCGTTTGAGCGTACCACCGCGTTGGATGCGCTTGAGCTTGTGTCCGAGGCTCCGGAGGACTATTCCGAGTACGGGCTCGACAAGGAACACGCGACCGTGGTCATGGTCACGCCCTACGATGATTCCGACGCGGAGAGCTTCACGCTTCTTATCGGTTCGCACAACAAGATCATTTCCGGCGAGGGCTATTACTGCCAGCTTGCCGGAAAGCCGGAGGTATACCTTATTTCGACGCTCAATGCGGGCACTTTCCTCAACGGCGCCGCCCATTTCCTCACGACGAACATCCTTCCCTCGTTCGGTGAGTATTACGACGAAATAAGATCCCTGACGTTCACGAACCGCGCGGGTGATTCCGTAGTTATCAAGCGTTTTGAGTCCTTGACAAGCGACGTGGAAGGCGAGCTTCTGTACACCTCGTTTTACATGGAGAGCCCCTATTCCTGCTATGTGAGCGACCAGATTCTCGGCGAACAAATGCTGAGCCTCATTGTCGACAGCCAGGTGGTCCAGGTCGCTGTTATGGATCCTTCTGAAGAGGAACTTGAGACTTATGGCTTCAACCGGGCGGCGAGAATTGATTTTTCACTCGCCAGCGGAGACTTTACCTATTACTTTGCGACTCCGTCGGGCGCCAACTCCGGCGTGGTGTACATCATGGTTGAAGGCTATGACGTCATATACATGGCTTACGGCACGGGGACCTTTGTGGATCTCAAGGCGATTGATTTCAGAAGCGGTCTTGCCTGGATACACAATATTACGCTTGTCGAGCAGCTTGACATCACTACGCCGTCGGGCAAATACACGGTGTATATCGACGACACTGTTGACAACACGAATTCAACGGGCACCTGGGTCGCCCAGATACTCGACCATTCCACCGGAGTCCAGTCGATTCTTTCGGAGAAAAACGGAAGAAGCCTTTATACGGACTGCATCGGAACCACTTACGACGAGCTGATGGTCGGCGAGGAAAATCCGATCATCGAGGACGAGCCTTCGTATACGATGACGGTGAAATACAAAAACAGCAGCTTCACTTCGACGGTCAGATTCTATAAGGTCACGAGCCGCCAGTACGCGGTGCTGTTTGACGATGCGGACATCTCCGAGGCAGGCTTTACCGTCAACGTGGTCAAGCTCAAGGAGATCGACCAGGACATCCAGACGATACTTGCCGGAGGAGTTCTGAACTGAGCTTCCCGGACGGACATCAAAAACATCCGGCGCAGCCGCCAGTAAAAAGGCGGCTGCGCCGGATTTTGCTTTCGGAAAATTTCTGCCTCCCCCCGGCCTGCCCGGGGGGGACGAACCCGTTGCTGCTTGAAAAAAAGTGCGGAATGTGCGCTTAAAAAAGCGCGGAAACGGCTTTGAGCAGTTCTTTTTTTATCCGGCGGAAAGCGGTCGGATCATATTCAACGTCGTTGAAAGAGCGGAAGCAGGCAGCGCACAGCCTGTCGGCGCACTCCTTGTCGCTTTCGGAAAGCAGGCGCAGCAGCTCATATTCCTCGACGCCGGAGCGCATGCTTTCCGCGCGGATGGAGAGCCAGGGGCCGTCCGTTCCGGGGTAGAGAAGATGCGTATCCCCGGCGGGGAGGAAACACACGGAGTCGGCATTGTGGTGTTCGGGACAGCTCTGGAGGAAGGGATTCTGTCCCGGCTGGTAGCAGTTCGTCGCCCAGTGGAGATATCCGGTGAGCGAATAGCGGTAGTTCCCCCAGAAGAGATACCGGGATTCGATGAGCGGACAGTCCATAAAGCGGTTTATAAAGCCTTCGCCGCGCGGCACACAGCAGACGTAGTGCCAGATCTCTGCTCCGTTTGTCCGGAAGCTCTCAAGCTCTGCCCTGTGCTTTTGATACTCCGCGTTGAGAGGCACCCATATGTCGAGGGAGCCGTGCAGCGGCCCGTAGGACATGGCGTCCATAAGCCGGATCTCCGGAGCGAGCCTGTGCACGAGCCCGCAGAGCGCGCGGAATTCCGTCGCGTTGGCGTTGTTCGGTTCATCGCAAACCTCCATGCAGAAGCGGTCGAGCCAGCCGTTTCTGCGGAGCATTTCGGTGAGTCCCGGCAGATACTGCGAAAGATAGCAGTACCCCTCGTAGCTCATTGCAGGGATGTTTCCGTTCAGATAAATCGTGGACTCGCTCCAGCTGTGCCGCCCGCCTATGCAAGGGGCGGTGAAGTATTCCATTCCGGCGTCGAGATAGGTCCGGATATTGTTTTCAAGCGCGGAAAAGTCAAAGGAAAAGCTGTTTTCTCCGGTTTTCGTCACCTTTACGCCGGAGGTGAACATCATGTTCTGGTGCATCCGGCGAAGCGCGGCGAGATACTTTCTGTCCATTTCGACGTATTCCGGAGTGCCGGGGGTGAGCCCGTGGAAATTTTCAAGGGGTCTTCTGTCGTAGCCCTGGATGATCTTGAGCGTCGTGCGGGGAACGCGGGCGGAAAAAATCTCAAGCCGGAGGGGGATTTTTGTGCCGCCAGCCAGAAGCTCTCCGGTCACCGTTCCCGGAACTGCGTCTTCGGAAACCGGAACGGCAAGGTATATTCCTCCGCGGCCGAGCCTTGTGGGGATCGTTCCGTCATAGGGGCGGAGACAGTCGCATACCTCGAAGGGCGCGCGGCGGGAGGGGTTGTTGGGCCGCACGGCTTCATCGCTCATGCCCGCGTTGGTTTCGACCGGGATGGGAAGAAGCCCGTAGATCTCGCTTTCAAAACCGGGAAGGGAGAGCCGGATGTCTATGCGTCCGTCTTCGGGAAGATCCCAAAACAGCACCTGGGCTGCGGCATAGCTTCCCCGCGGAGAAAAAAGATCGAGAACCTGCGAACCCGTCGCGTATACGTCGGTGTCGGGATAGATGAATTCGGTGTCGTCGACGACAAGATATCTCATATGCAGCTGCTCCTTTTCATTTTTGGGTTTGAGTTATTATATCATGCGCATATTGAATGTGCAAGCTGTTTTTGTCGGGGGAGGGCGGAAATGCGACGGGTTTATTGACAAAAGCGGCGCGATGTGATAATATTTTCTGAAACGACGGAGGCAGAGCGCACGCTTTGCTTTTTTGAAAAAAAAGAGGTGCTTTTGATTTGGAAAAAAGACGCATTGCTGCGCTTGGCGGCGGAGGGTTTGAGGACGGAGAAATGATGCCCGTCTTTAAGCGCATTGTGGAAATGGCAGAAAAGCCGGCTCCCAAAGTTCTTTCCCTTCCGACTGCGGGACACGACAATATCGGAGGCGAGGCGACTCTCGAGACGATATTCAAGGGGCTTGGATGTTCGGAATTCAGGACCATAACTCTGACGAACACGGAGCTTTCGAAAAAAGAGATACACGATGCGATCGTCGGTTCCGACATTGTTTTCGCAGGCGGCGGAAACCTTGCGTTCCTGATGGAGGTTTGGAATTCGAGCGGAGCCTCCGATGCCCTTAGAGAGGCGTTTGAAAAAGGCGTCGTGCTTTCGGGCGTCAGCTCAGGGGCAATGTGCTGGTTCGACGAGGGCTATGACGACTGCGGCGAGCAGAACGCCTTTGAGTTTGTCGACTGCCTGGGGCTTCTGCCGTACTGCAACTGTCCGCATTTTGAGAATCAGTACTGGCAGAGCTTCATCGAAGCGGTAAAAAGCCGCAGCCGCAGCGGTATTGCCTGTGAAAACGGGGCCGCGCTCATATACTGCGACGGAAAGTACGAGGTCGCTGCCGGAACAAAGGGCGGAGCGGTATGGCTTCTGGACGCAGACCGGAATTTCCGGATGAGCCGGGTTGAGAACGGTTCTCTCTGAAAAAAAGAAAAGATAAAAACGCCGGAATCCCCTGAGCTCCAAAGCGTGGGATTTCGGCGCTTTTATTTATGTGAAAAGGAGGTTATGAAGTCAGATTATGCGCACGGCACAGACAAAGCGGTTGTAGTAGTAGCCGGTGTCGATCCGTTCGATACAGACTGTCTTTCCGGGGGAGGGCGCGTGGATGAACTGATTATTTCCTATGTACATTCCGACGTGTCCGATGCCGTAGCCGGTAGTGTTGAAAAATACCAGATCTCCGGGTTTGAGCTCGGAATATGAGACGGAAACGCCCTCTTTGTACTGGGTAGTGCGGCAGATGCTGTAACCGAAGTGGGCGTAGACATACTGCGTGAGTCCGGAACAGTCAAAGCCGGTGGAGGGTGAAGACCCGCCGTAGCGGTACGGAATACCGATGAAGCTCATGGCGTAATCGACGATCTGCGAGGCAAGATCGGAGCTGAAACTGCCGTCGTCGCCGCTTTCGGTGGAAGACCCGCTTTCGGAAGAAGAGCTTCCTCCGGAGGAAGAAGAGCTGCCTGAAGAGGAAGAGCTGCCTGAAGAGGAAGAGCTGCCTGAAGAGGAAGAGCTGCCTGAAGAGG
>JAEDMJ010000007.1 GCA_016303065.1 Clostridiales bacterium | reverse complement strand
GAGCGCCACCTTGCCAAGGTGGAGGTAGCGAGTTCGAGCCTCGTCATCCGCTTATTCAAAAAAATTCTCTGTCCGTCTGTTTGTACTGCCGCAAATCACATTGACAGCGCAAATAAGGTTTTTTCCAGAGTAAAATACCGTACCGAGTTAATGTGAAGTGGCGCAGCGTCAGCGGCGTCACTTTTGTTTTAATATGATTTGTCTCCGGCTATCCCGTTCCGGGAGGCTCTTCCCGGCTTAGACAAGCTTCGCGCCGCCTTCCGGCTGCCCCGGCGTCTGCTTTCGCGGCCACCCCCGGAACTTTACGGAATCTGACGGCGGCACTTCAAAATCTGATTTATTCTGCGAGGTCCCTGCATGAAAAAATTACTGCTTTTGTTTTTTGCTCTCTGCCTGCTTTTCAGCGGCTGCGGAATTTCCGGAACGGACGGCACCACTGCCGACACCTCTTCAGGCTCCGCTGCCGTCACGTCAGCCGATACGACTGCCACAGCGGACACTCTTGACCCAGGCTCGTCCGAACCGGTCACGGAAAACGTGTTTCTGGACACCCGGGAGGCATATGATGACTCCGGCGCGCTCTGGCACGTGCCGAATGCGGAGATCGAAAGCCTTCGTTTCCCCACGCTTTATAATTTCGCGGGCCAGCTCCTTGTCACCTCCTTCAACTATATCAGCGACGTCAGCACCGAGCTGACTCTGACGCTCGTGCGCGCATCGGACGGCACGGCTGTGCGGCAGGTGAAGTACTCTCTGAGCGAGGAGATCAAACCCCTGCTTCTCGGAAGAAACATTGCAATATGCGACAATTCCTCCGGAACGATCTTCCTGCTTGACGACGCGCTCAATGAGACCGCGCGCTTCACGCTTGCTCCCGACCCGAGCACATGGTATCTCGGGGCGGACCTTGACACGCTCTACAAGTGCAGCTATTTTGACGGCATCACCGTCTGCTCGGTATCTTCCGGACAGGAGCTCCCCTTCCCCGCGCTTAAACAGACCGTCGCAAGCGGAGCCCAAACCGGCACAGATATCTGTTTCACCGGCGTCGACCTTCAAACGCTTCGCTGCGTCTGTCCAATCCTTGACCTTGAAAGCGGCGGGCTCACAATGCCGCCCTTTGGCGGCAGTCTCACCAATGCGAACCGCGTCGGAAAAACCTGGCTTGCCGGGGATTACGACGCCTTGGGCGTATGGTATCTCGGATCCGACGACTCGCCCTGCGTGCTCACTTCGGACGCCGGCACATTCTCCCTGCTTTCCCCAACGGCTCACCTTCTGTTCACCGGTTACGACGGAACTCTGGCTCTCTATGACGCGGAGGGAACCTTCATTTCTTCCTGTGCTCTGCCCAGCCAATATGTCCAGAGCATTGTCTGGCAGGAAGCTCTCGGAGGCTATCTTCTGACAACCACCAGCGTCGAAGGCGCGGTCAGCCTCCTGTTCTGGGATATATCCGTCAATACCGACGGCGAAGACCTGGAAACTCAGTCCCTCGCCGATTACCTCGCCGTTCCCGGCGGCACAAGCGCCGACAGCGTGCTCTATGACCGGGCAGAAATGCTTTCCGAACGCTTTGGCGTTGAAATTCTGATCGCAGACCAGTGTGAAACCGATTTTCCCTATTTTTCCTGCTATCAGGTGTCGGACAGTTTGGGCGTATCCGGCGGACTCGACCTGCTGGAGAACGCACTCTCCGCCTTCCCCGACGGTTTTCTGAGCCAGCTTGCACACGAACACGTTGACCGCGTGCAGTTCCAGCTCGTCGGCGGGCTCACCGCAGCCAACGGCTTCGGCGGAGACACAAGCTACGCGGCATTTACGGACAGGAACGGAAACGCTGTTCGCATTGTGCTCGACGTCTACTCGATCAGCGTGTGCTCCGTATGGCACGAACTGGCCCACGCCATCGATATGCGCCTGGCATGGAACGCCTCGCTTTTCGATGATTCGCCGTTTTCCGAAGAGAAATGGCTCTCGCTCCAGCCCGACGGTTTTTATTACAGCGAGGATTACGGCGTTCAGCGCACCGATATCCTCCCGGAATGGTATTCCTTCTTTATCGACGATTACTCAATGATCAACGCTTCGGAGGACCGCGCGAGGCTTTTTGAAAACGCAATGGACAACAGCACGGTCTTTGCCCAGAGCCCGCAGATCGCGGCCAAGCTTCGCTATTACAGCGAATGCATTCGCGGCTGCTTCGACACTTCCCTCTGGCCCCAAAAGGCTGCCTGGGAAGCTCCGCTGAACTGACCCGGGCTTTTCCGGCCCCGTTTTCTGCCGCGAAAAACCTCCGGGCGTCAGCCCCGCTCTCTTTTTGACATATTTTTTCCCCCCGATGCGTTTCTTTGTCTTTCGCATCGGGGGGCGCTGTCTTTTTACGGACAAAGTCCGTTTCTGATTCAAAAAAAGCAAAAAGCATATGCTGCGGGCCGACAAGGCAATAAACATTAAATTCACAAATAATATTCAACTAAGAAAAATGCACAGCCGACGGAAAACCGCCCCGAAAGCGGTGCCCTAATTTTTAGTTATGAAGGTTTATGCAAAATCTTCGCGAGCAGACCTTTTATGAACCGGTTGTCTGAAACGCTATTTTGCATCTATCGTTTCAAAGTTCACAAACTTGAATAAACGATCCATACGCAAAGCGGTGTTACTCAAAACACAAAATTATTCATTTTTGGGAAACAGCTATTTATTAAGCAGCCAATCTGCCACATCGACAATTTTTATGCCTTCGTATTGATATTCGGGGTTTCTCGTTCGCGCTATCACTATTTTGGGATAGGCGTCTCGTATTTTAAGCAGAGGTTCGGCTTCCCGCTTAAATGTTTCCGGCAGAGTTATATTATCCGAAACCTGAATGTAAATCTTCTCGCTTCTTTTTATGGCCACAAAGTCAATCTCTTTTTTGTACAATACTCCGGCGTAAACTTCGTATCCGCGTCTGAGCAGTTCCATCGCAACGATGTTTTCAATCACCCTGCCGTTATCCAGATTTTTTGTGCCGAGCTTCGCATAACGGAAGGTATGATCGCTTAAATAATATTTATCGTTGGTTGTCAGATACTTTTTACCTCTAATATCATATCTGCGTATTTTATAGAAAGCAAAGGCATTGCAAAGATAATTCAGGTAATTGCCCACAGTTTTATGATTGATTTTATCCTTGTTTGATGTAAGGGTATCCGTAATACTTCTTGCGGAAGTTAAGTTTGATACATTATCCATTAAAAACTGAGAAATCCTGTCCATCAGGGCGGGATTTTTGATGCTATATTTTTGCCTTATGTCTCGCAAAATCAATGTATCAAAAACATTTTCAATATAATCAAATTTATCTTCCTGTTCTTTATACAAATAAGAGCCGGCCATACCGCCTTCAAGCAAAAATCTATCGAAAGCTGTATATTTGTCGGTCAGACCGAAGTATTGAACATACTCCGCAAAGGAAAACGGATATATCCTGATTTCAAATGTTCTGCCGGTAAACAAGGTTGCCAAGTCCGAGCTGAGCAAAAAAGCATTTGAGCCCGTGATGTAAATATCGTACATCTCGGTTGCATGCAGGCTGTTTATACCCAGTTCAAAGCCGCTGCACATTTGAATTTCGTCGATTAAAACAAAATTTTCCTTATCCTCTGCATAATTGCTTTCAATATATCCGTTAAGAGCCTTGTAGTCTTTTAAATTGTCATATTCAGACAGATTAAAATTGATGTGAATTATATTGGCGTTCGGAATGTTTTTCTGCACATAGGACTTGAAAGCTTCCAACAGCTTAGATTTGCCGCAGCGTCTTACACCCGTAATCACTTTAATATCGGGCGTTCCGATAACGCCTACCATTTTATCCAAGTATTGTTTTCTTTCAATCAGCTTCACAGAAAATCACCTCGCAAACTTATTTTAGCACATCCACTTCCCAAAATCAATATATTTTTAATTTTGGGAAATGAATGTGCCAAGGTATACGATTATCGGCAAGAACCCCAAATTAGCGATTTCGTTAATTGTCATCGTTAACTCGTTAAAGCCGTTCAGGAAAAGCCCGGACAAGTATTGTTTTTACTGCATCGTAGTAAAATGGTCTGCTCGCCGTTTTTATGTAATAATATGTAATTCAATATTTGTTCAGATACTTTCTCCTCTCGTTTTAGTAAATTGAGAGAAAATTTTTTATAAGGAAAATGGTGTAACCCCATATTAAAGAGGTTACACCACCGTTTCAAAAATACTCCCTTATTAACCCGTGGCATATCCGCGCGCGATTTTTTTTATTTTCCGCTCCCGTTTTTCTCGGCCAGAATTTTCTCAAAGATCTCCGCCGCGCTCCGTATGCAGTGTACGCACGGACGGCCTGCATAGTATTCCTCCGTGCGCTTTTCCGGCGTGCCGCCGATCTCGGCGCCCTCACCCAGAAGCTCGCGGCAGATTATCGATCCGTTTTCGCGTTTGAACTCCCCGGCAAGACGGCGCACAAGCTCATAGTGTCCGGACTTTATTTCGCCCTCCTCCGGCGTCGAATACCCCCACAGAAGTCCCGCTCCCATAAAGATCGCGCTGCAGGCGCCGCAGACCTCCCTGAGCCTGCCCATTCCTCCGCCGAAGGAAGATGAGAGGCGAAGGGCCGTCTCCCTGTCCATTCCGACGTCTTCCGCGATGGCCCCAAACACCGACTGGGCGCAGTTATAGCCTTCATAAAAGAGCGCCTCCGCTCTGTCCGCACAGTTCATTTCCGCTCAACCTCTTATTGTCTCATTCTTTCGGATATTATACCCCCCGGATTCGCCGCCTGTCAACCTTGCGCCGAGATATTCTCTCCGAAAAAACGCCTGCCCGTCTTGACATATTCCCGCTTTTGATGTAATATCTCACTGTAAGAATCTTTTTCAGGAGGGCTCAGGTCATGCCGGAGACAAAACTGACATTCAAATCCGATAAATTCCGAATTCTTCAGATAACCGACACGCACATAAACGGCTTCAACGGCAGGGAAGGAAAGGTCTTCCCGCTTCTCCGGAGGATCATCGAGCTTGAACAGCCGGATCTCGCGGCGTTCACCGGCGACATCGCCTGCAGCCAGGACGTCTGCGTTGAAATGTTCGGCGCGGTCAACGCTCTTATGGAGGAATTCGGCATCCCATACACCTATACCTACGGGAACCACGAGACCGACGGCTGCGCGGGCTCAAAGCTCGAAGAGGTCCTTTTGAAATATCCCCTCTCCCTTTACCAAAAAAGCCCGGAGGGCGTTCCCGGGTTCGGCAACTACCGGATCCCCATTTTTGCCGGTGAAAACAGCCCCAAGCCCGCCTGGTATCTTTACAGCATTGACTGCGGAAATGACGAAAAGTACAATGTCACACCAAAAGAGACAGTCTCCCACGAGGGCTACATAAAGCGCGGACAGATCGACTGGGTCCGCCGCGTGCACAGTGAAGACAGCGCCCCCTCCGTTGTTTTCTGCCACATACCGCTCCCCGAATTCAACGACGTCTGGATGTTCGACGGGGTCTACGGGGAAAGGCACGAAAAGGTCTACCGTCCCGCTCTGAATTCCGGCTTTTTCACGGCGATGTGGGAGCTGGGAAATTTCAGGGGGTTCTTCTCGGGGCATGACCACGTCAACAGCTATTACGGCTATATGATGGGCATCATGCTGGCCTACGGCCGAAATTCCGGCACGCATTGCCGCTGCCGCCGGGGATTCAAGCGCGGCTGCCGGGTCATCGACCTCTCTGCCGACGGAAGCCTCTCCACACACATCCGCCTTTCCGACGGCTCCGTTCCGGAAGAGACTTTCCGCCCCGCAAAATACGATCGCTTCAATTATTTCGTCCGCTGACGGAAATCAAAAAACTCAGGGCGGAGCGGCGCGAAAATGCCGGGCACTTTTGATCCGTGCCGGAGCTCACGGGTGAAATCGGCGTATTTTTCATGCTTCACTCCCAAATCCCGCCGCCGCTACGACGCCTTTTCCCTAATTTTCTCACTTATCCCGGCAAATATTTCCAAAATTCTGAGCCGAAACCGGATCTCCGGCGTTTCCTGCGTCGCGATCTCCCATTCGTCCCCAAAGTCCCCGCCCGTTACTGCCTCGTCCGCATCTTCCCGGGCAAAGCTGCAAAGCGGCGGAAACATCACACACCACCAGTTTTTCCCGTTGCCGCTGCCGATGACCACCCTGAGCGCGGTGTATTCCCCCGCAGGAAGTGTCACGTCTCCGTAGCGTTTTTCCGGGAAACTCTCGACTGATAGGGACGCGGAAACCGAAAGTCCGAATCCGTTTTTCAAAAGCTCGTCCTCGGCCGCTGCCTCTATCTCCGGAAGAAGCGAAAGAATCCGCTCCCCTGCCTCTTCCGGGTTTCCGGCTGCGGCAATTTCTCCCGAGAACTCTTCCAGAATTCTGTCGCGGACGCAGAGTTTCACCCTCTGCGCCCCGTCTTCGTCCGAATCCGCCACGACATGAAGCCTTATCACCTCGCGGCTCAGCTCCCGCTGAGCCGCACGCGCGGACAAAAACTCAAAGGCAAATATTGCGGCAAAGCTCAAAAACACCGAAAATTCAAGTCGCAGAGCCGCCGAAGAGCCCAAAGCCGCCGCAGCCCTATGTAACGCCCGTTTCAAAACAAATCATTCCCTTCCGTGTCTTCGAAAAGATGATATCCGCTTTTATCCCCGGTTATTCAGGACTTTTGGGAAAATTGCCGCAAAAAAAAAACAACCCTCGTCAGAAATGAAGCCGTTCATTTCTGACGAGGGTTCTCTTATAAAAGGGATAAAAATATTACTGTCTCATTTTTCTTCCGAAAATGATCCGCGGCATATACATAAGGCTGCGGAAAACCCAGTCAAGACCCATCGCGACAAACACTCCGAAGGGTCCCCACGCCCAGTGCACTCCAAGCAGCCAGGCAAAGCCAACGCGGAACACCCACATGCTCACCACCGACACGACAGTCACAAACCTGACGTCGTCGGCTGCTCTGAGACCGGAGGCCGAACAGAACGCCGTCGGCCAGAACAGCGGGATTATAACCAAAAGCGTCCGGAAAAGCTTTATCGCTTCGTCCACGGCGTCTGCGTCCGGTTTGTACATTCCGATTATATACGGCGCGGGGAACCAAAGCACTGCCGAGACCGCCAAAAGAAGCACGATCGAAAACACACAGCACTTCAAAAGGTTGTCCCTCGCCTGTCTTTTTTCCGACGCACCCCAGCACTGCCCCGTGATGGTGACGCCCGACACGGAAAGAGCGTTTCCCGGAATGCATATGAAGCCGAAAAGGCTGCTCGCAATGGTGTTTGCGGAGATGAGCGCGGTCCCCATCGTCCCGATAAAAACCGAAACAATGATCTTTCCCGCCTGGAAAAGCGCAGTATCCAGACCGGAAGGAATGCTTATGGTCATGAGGCGTTTCAGGATATCCCCGGTCAAACGCATATTCTTCGGGGCAAATACGCCCTTTCCCCATATCCGAACCGACTGGATGCCGAGCATCACGCATCCCGTGAGCCTTCCGCATATGGTCGCAAGGGCCGCGCCCTCCGCACCCATATCGAACCCGTAGATAAAGAGCGCGTTCAGACCGATATTCACTACGTTTATCGCGAACGAAGCGATCATAACGGCTCTCGTGTTGCCCATGCCCCGCATTGCACCCGCAAGGTTGGAAAAAATCGCCATCAGCGGATAGCTGAACACGGTCAGGCTCATATATGAAAGAGCGATCGTTCTGAGCTCCTGCTCAACCTCCGGATAGAGAAAACCGAACAGCGCTTTTCTGAATCCGAAAACCAGCCCGCCGACAACGCACATCAGGACGAACCCGAACAGCAGCGACTGCCCCACGGCGCGGTAAATCGTCTTTTTGTCCCCCGCGCCGTGGCTCTGCGCAACGATTACGGTCGTTCCCGTGGCAATCGCGTTGTACACCATCAAAAACGCGGTGTTTATGCTGTCCACGAGGCCCACGGCGCTGACCGCCGAGCTCCCGATGCTGCTGACCATGACCGTGTCCGCAAGTCCGACCGTTGAATTCAGTCCGTACTCGATGAACACCGGCCAGCTGATCTTTGCCATGTAGCGAATATCGTATTTTTGCTTTTGTTTAACGGCAGTCTCCATCAATGCGCGCTTTCCGCCGTCTTCTTGATAAGCCAGATTTCCGTTGCGCCGCTTCCGCGCGGGCCGGTCTCCTTGTCGATCACGAGCTTCAGAACGCCGTTTTCGTCGACGGCGCCTTCCGGCACGTCGTAGACATAGACCCACTCGTCTCCCGCAAGCGGTCCGCGGCAGACAAGTCTCTCGCCGCGGCAGAGGATAAAGGCCGGTATCTCTTTCTGACCCTTCCAGCCGAATCTCAGCGGGAAAACGATCCTCAGCTCATAAGCTGCGCCGGGCACGAGTCCGTCGATCGAAAGCCTGACCTTTGCGTCGTAATACCCCAGAACGGAGCTGACACGGGACAAAAGCACCTTGTCCGCATTCTTCTTTCCAAGCTCGTCCGGGCCCCACATTCCGACACACTGCTCAATGCGCGGCACGGTTATGGCCTCCGGCTCGTCCCACCAGGTCTTGTCAAGCTCAAGATATCTCATGGAATCCGGTTCGCCGAAATTGATATACTTTCCTCCCGGACCCGCATCGGTCCTGAAGCAGAGCGAGCGGATGTACTCCATGCGCTCCTCTTCTCCGGAAATTCCGTCCAGAGCCGAGAGACGCGCCCTGAGCCATTCGGAATCGCAAAGCGGCAGATCCACGGTCTCCACAAATCCGCCTCTCTGATAGTCCGGAGAGCTGTGGCGTCTTTCCGAAAGCTTCCACTGGATCTTCTCCCAGCATTCGTCGGCAAGGGCCCAGACCTCGTCGTAAAGAGCCTTGTCCGGCGGGCAGGCGACCTCTTCCAAATCGGCAAGCATTCTCTCCGCGATCTCAGTCGAGGTGCCTCCGAGATGTATCTCGCCCAGAGCTTTTTCCATGACCGCAGAATCCCTGAGCGCACGTTTCTGAACCTGGAGACAGAACGCGCTCATCAGCATCGGCATGGAAAGGCGGTAGCTGTCCGCTCCGAATCCGGGCATGTATTCCTCTTTTTCAAGCTTCGCCTTGAGCTGTCTGATATAAGTATAGACCTGTCTGACCGCGTTGTTTTTGACAGCCGGACCCTCGAAAATATCCTCAAACTGCGCGATGACGGATGCAAGCTCCCCGGCATACTCCGGCGAGATGAACATCGACGCAAAATCTCTGAGCGTCTTTGTATAGGGTATCTTCTCGTCCCAGTCCCCGTCGAGCCAGATCATCTTTGAAACGTCGTCCGCAATGCCCTCGGAATAAGCAAGGCAGCCAAGATTGTACTGGGCGTTAAGCTGCTGCATTCTCCTGTGCCAGCGGGGACGGGGATTGTAGAACTCCCGGCCCGCCGTAACCGCCCAAATGGGGTCCATCTGGTGATACGGATACTGGCAGCAGAGCGCATGGCAGATGTCCGGATACGAGCGGAGGGGCAGATCAAGGGGCGTTCTTTCACGGCACTCCTTCATAACGTGGCTTACCCAGGGCGCATGGCAAACGCCTCTCAGCCAGTCGGGACGGCGCACCACCTGGTCGTAGAAGCGGAGCTTGAAGCTCTCGTCGTTCTTCATGACCTGGGCGGATATCCACACTCCCGCATTGGGGTGATATTTGTGGAGTATCCTTGCGACCCTTTCGGAAAATGCGAACAGATCCTCCGGCTCAAGGGAGCCCGGGTCTCCGCCGGGTATCAGAATATTGTCGATATAGGGGATTTCGGAGAAATCGCGCTCGCGGAGCGCGTCCGCCTCTCTGAGATCGGCGTTGAGCTTTTTTGCCGCCTCGGAAGTCTCTTCAACAAACCCGCTTGCCGGAATCGGAATCCCGGACTCGTTGTCAAAGGAGTTCGGATACCATATCCACACGTTAAGTCCAAGGCTGTGGGCGTACTCCGAAGTTGCCACGAGCACTTCCTGGGAGTTGTATTTCATGCAGGGCGCGGTGTCCGCATCGTCGGTCTTTCCCGGAAGGAACTCGACGCTGTTGGCTCCGAAAAGGGCCAGGTCGAGTATATATCTGCGGTAGGTGTCGAGGGACCACGCGGAATACGCGTTCGTCTTGTTGCGGTAGCCGATCTGGGAACCGCGAATCGATTTTTTGGGGAATGTCGAGATGTCCATATCCGGAAGCTCAAGCGAACCCTTTTTCCAGCGGCACTCTTTCAAAAGGCGTCCCGCCGCAAAAAGGCATCCCAGCTTGTCGTAACCCACAAGCTCCGCTTCTCCCCCCGCTGATTTCAGGACATACCCCTCCGGCGCGGGAGCCTTGACCGAATCCTCTCTTATATTTATAGCGCCTTCGCTGCCAACGTCAAACTCAAGCCCCGTTCGGGACTTCAGCTCGGACGCCAGTATATTTGCGACAAATACCGCGTTCTCTCCTGCGGCGCCGATAGTACAGTTTTTGACTTCACATACGTTCATCGTTCTTCACTCCAATCGTTATACGGTGTTTTTGCGCTTTCCCTATTGTACACCATTTTGCCCTTTCTGAAAAGGCTTTGCCGCAAAATAAATTTATTAGCCGGGCTAAACTTCATTCGGGACAGCCGCCGCCACACAAAAAAGCGCACGGCTCCTTATCACCCAAAAAAGGATAAAGAGCCGTGTTTTTTACGGATTTTTTCCCGCTTTCGTATCGCAGTAGATACAGCGGTAAACGCGGTTTTCCCTGTCGGTAAGGCGGAAAACGTGTTCAAGCTCCTGTTCGACAGAGGTGATGCACCTCGGATTTTTGCAGCGGATGACACCCTTCACCCGTTCGGGAAGTTCAAGCCGAACGCGTTTGGCCAGCGTCCCGTTCTTTATGATGTTGACCGTGATTCCCGGATCGATATATCCGATCACGTCAAGGTCAAGGTCAAGGACCTCGTTTATCTTGAGAATATCCTTTTTGCCCATCTTCACGCTGTCGGCATTTTTGATAAGCGCCACAAGACAGTCCAGCTGTCCCAGACCGAGCACTTCATATATCTCCATGCCGCGTCCGGCGGTAATGTGGTCAAGCACGATGCCGTTTTCGATCTGTCCGATGATCACTTCTGTGCACGCTCCTTTTCGCCAAGACTCAAAAGCTTCATGATAAGCGCCATCCGAACGAATTTTCCGTTCAGAACCTGACGGAAATAGGCCGCGCGGGGATCCTCGTCCACGGCAACGGAGATCTCGTTGACTCTCGGAAGGGGATGCAAAACGCGCATATTCTCCTTTGCAAGCGCCATCTTCTCCGGCGTAAGAATATAGCTGTCCCGAAGCCGCAGATAGTCCGCTTCGTTGAAGAAGCGCTCTTTCTGAACTCTCGTCATGTACAGAACGTCAAGCTCCGGCATTGCATCCTCAAGGCTCGTGACCTCGCTGTAAGCGATCCCGCCCCTTTCGAGAACTTCTTTCCGGTTGAATTCCGGAAGCTTCAGTTCTTCGGGAGAGATGAGCACGAACTTCACATTTTCATAGCGCGAAAGCGCGCTTATGAGGGAGTGCACCGTGCGCCCGAACTTTAGATCTCCGCACAGTCCGACAGTCAGCCCCGAAAACCTGCCAAGCTCACGCTTTATCGTCAAAAGATCAGTCAGCGTCTGGGTCGGATGGTTGTGTCCGCCGTCACCGGCATTTATGATCGGAACCGACGACTTCATCGCCGCAACAAGCGGCGCGCCTTCCTTTGGGTGGCGCATGGCAATTATGTCGCAGTAACAGCTCACAACGCGGATCGTGTCTGAAACGCTCTCTCCCTTTGCGGCAGAAGAGCTTTGCGCTTCCGAAAAGCCGAGAACATTCCCGCCGAGGCTCAGCATTGCCGATTCAAAGCTCAGCCTCGTCCTTGTGGAAGGTTCAAAAAAGAGCGTGGCAAGCTTTTTTTTCCGGCAGACGTCCGAAAAATCTTCCGGAGAAGCGATGATTTCACCGGCAAGCTCCAGAATTTCGTCGATCTCGGAAACGCTGAGATCCATGATGTCTATGAGATGCTTCATTTCGTTCTCCAGCCGTCGTCCGACGGATTGTCCCGGAAACAAATCAGACGCCTGACGTCCTCGGGCCTGATGTATCCGGTCCTTGCGGCGACGTTTGCAACGGTGTCGAAATTGGTAAGGCTCACGCATTTGACGTTCGCCGCGGCAAGGCGCTCCCTGCCCTTTTCCATACCGTAGGTGAAAATGCTTATGATGCCCAAAACCTCTGCGCCAGCCTCGCGGAGAGCCTCGCAGGTTTCGACGGCGCTTCCCGCAGTGGATATCAGGTCTTCGATTACGACGACCTTTGCGCCCGGTTCAAGCTTTCCCTCTATGCGGTTCTGTCTTCCGTGGTCCTTTGCCCCCGAACGCACATAGCCCATGGGCATTCCGAGAATGTGGGCGGCAATGGCGGCGTGGGGGATACCCGCCGTGCTGGTGCCCATAAGCACCTCGCACTCCGGGAACTCCGCTCTGACCGTTTCGGCAAGATGATTTTCGACCAGCGCTCTCAGCTTCGGCGCGGTAAGGATAAGTCGGTTGTCACAGTATACGGGGCTCTTTATTCCGCTGGCCCAGGTAAAGGGCTCGTCCGGTCTGAAAAACACAGCTTTGACGGAAAGCAGGCCTTCCGCAATCTTTTCGCTTATATTCATCTTTCTCTGTCTCCTCAAATTCCCAAAAATTCGCTTCTCGCTCTTCTGTAAGCCTCCACCGGGTCTGCGGCGGCGGTTATCGGTCTTCCCATGACGATGAAATCAGAGCCCAGCTCCCTCGCCTTTGCGGGTGTTGCAATTCTTGACTGGTCGCCCGCATCGCCTCCGGCAAATCTGACGCCGGGAGTGACGGCTATGAACTTCGGGCCGCAGGCCGCCTTTATGGCCGGAGCCTCAAGCGGAGAGCAGACGACTCCGTCCAGACCGGAGGACATCGCGTTCTTCGCATAGGATACGACGGTCTCCTCCATGCCCGACGTGATCAGAAGCTCATTCCGGAGCGTATCCGCATTCGTCGACGTGAGCTGAGTCACGGCGATAAGAAGGGGTCTTGTGCCGTCCGGACGGGTAAGCCCTTCCAGCGCGGCCCGCATCATTGCGGAGCCGCCCGCCGCATGAAGATTGCAGATATCCACGCCCAGCTCAGAAAGCACTTTCATGGATTTCTTTGCGGTGTTGGGGATATCGTGGATCTTAAGGTCAAGAAAGACCCTGAGCCCGCGCGCTTTAAGCTCCCTCACAATCTCCGGGCCGGCGGAGTAGTAAAGCTCCATTCCGATCTTGACAAAAGGTTTCTCGTCCCCAAACGCCGAAAGAAAGTCCAGGCATTCGTTCTTTCCTGCAAAGTCACAGGCAATTATAACGTCCTTATCCATGTGCTCCTCCGATTATATCCCGAAGCCTTTCGACCCCGTATTTTTTCATTGTTTCGGGCAGCGCCCCGACAATATCCCGGCAGGCAAAGGGGTCGCGCATATTTGCCGCGCCGACCTCCACGGCCGTGGCCCCCGCAAGCATAAGCTCTATCACGTCCTCGGCCGAGGAAACTCCGCCCACGCCGATTATCGGCAGCTTCACCGCCTCCCACACCTGCCAGACGGCTCTCACGGCTATCGGGAACACCGCCGGCCCGGAAAGTCCGCCCGTTATGTTCGCCAGTATCGGGCGGCGCTTTTTAAGGTCAAGACGCATTCCCAGCAGGGTGTTTATAAGGCACAGACCGTCCGCTCCGGCGCTTTCGCAAGCCCTCGCGATCTCGCAAATATCGGTCACGTTTGGCGAAAGCTTCACGATGACCGGCTTTTTGGAAACTTTTTTGACCGCTTCAGTAACTTCCGCCGCAGAGCGCGGGTCGGTCCCGAAGCTCATCCCGCCTCCGTGCACGTTCGGACAGCTTACATTGAGCTCGATCGCTCCGACCCGGGGATGCGCCGAAAGTTTTTCCGCGCACGCCGCATATTCGCCGACGGAAAACCCGCTGACATTGGCAAGCACCGGCTTTGAATACACACTTCCGAGCTTTTCGAGCTCTTCCGAAAGAACCGCATCGACGCCCGGATTCTGAAGCCCCACGGAGTTCAGAACTCCGGACGGCGTTTCGGCGATTCGCGGCGTCGGATTTCCGAAGCGCGGAGAACAGGTGGTTCCCTTTACGGCGATCGACCCGAGAATGTTTATGTCGTAGAGCTCCGCAAACTCATAGCCGAAGCCAAACGTTCCGCTTGCCGGAATTACCGGGTTGGAAAGCTCCATCCCGCACAGATTTACGCTCAGCTTTTCCATTTTATCTCATCCTTTCCGATGACCGGACCTTCCCGGCAGATGCGCTTTGGCCCTGTTATCGTCTCACAGGTGCAGCCCATGCACGCGCCAAAGCCGCAGCCCATCCTCTCTTCAAAGCTGAACTGCCCGTCCGAATCGCAGAGCTCCCAAACGGCTCTGAGCATCGGCTCGGGACCGCAGGCGAACATATGGGTGTATTTTCCGGAAAGCTCCGCGACGGCACCCGTCACAAAGCCCTTCTTCCCGACGCTTCCGTCCGCCGTGCAGACAACGACCTCCGCGCCCAGCGCGGCCAGCTCGTCCGTCAGAAATATCTCGTCGGCACTGTTGAATCCCGCGGCGACATAGACTTTTTTCCCCCGGGAGCAAAGCTCCTTTGCCAGCATATACATCGGCGGGAGCCCCGCTCCGCCGCCCACAAGCAAAGGCGTCCGCCCCGATTTTTCCGTGTCGTATCCGTTTCCGAGCCCTGTCAGAATGTCGAACCTGTCCCCGGCCTTCGCCGCCGCAAGGCGCTCCGTCCCCTTCCCGACCGCCTTGAAGATAAGGCGCAGAAAGCCCTCCTCCGCGTCGCAGACCGATATCGGCCTTCTGAGGAAGAGCCCGTCCAGCGCGATATTTACAAACTGGCCGGGACGCAAAATATCCGAGGTGTCCCCGGAAAGCCGGAGGTCATATGTGTTCTTTGCAATACATTCGACGCCGGTCGCCGTAAAAATACTCTGTTTCAACCTTATTTTCCCCCATCCTCATATTTCCAAACCGTTTCTCCGCCGACCACGGTTTCAAGGCAGCGTCCGAAAACCCGCCTTCCCGCAAAGGGCGTACTCCTGCCCATTGACGCAAACGCCTCCGGGTCGACGGTGTATTCACAGTCCATATCAAAGACCGTCAGGTCCGCAGCTTTGCCGACCCCGATTTCCGCTCCGATCCCGAACCGTTTGCCGGGCCCCTCACAGAACAGCGAAAGCAGCTTTTCCGCGCTTAAAACGCCCGTCTTCACAAGCTCTGTCCAAAGCACGGGGAACGCCGTTTCGAGTCCGACAATCCCGTTGAGGCTGAGTGCAAGCCCGCGGGACTTTTCCCCGGCGGAATGTGGAGCGTGATCCGTTGCGATCATGCCTATCGTCCCGTCGCAGACAGCTTCGATAAGCGCGATGCGGTCTTTTTCCGTTCTGAGCGGCGGGTTCATGCGGAAAGCCCCGTCGTCCCTCAGGTCGTTCTCGCTCAGAACGAGATAGTGCGGCGCCGTCTCCGCCGTCACGTCAAGCCCCTCCGCCCTGGCGGCTCTTATAAGCGCCGCGCTTTCCGCGCAGGACACATGGCACACATGGTAAGCGCAGCCCGTCTCCCGCACAAGCGCGATGTCCCTTTCGATCATTTTCCACTCGGCAGCCGACGGGATCCCCGGTATACCGTGGGCGCGGGCGTAGGCTCCGTCGTGAATTGCGCCGCCGGCAAGTTCGGCGCACTCGCAGTGCGCGCAGATTATTTTTCCAATCGCCGCCGAACGCTTCATGGCCTCCCGCATGAGCCCGCCGTCGCCGACGCCCTTTCCGTCGTCGGAAAAAGCAACGACGCTCTGCGCCATGCCTTCCAGGTCGGCAAGCTCCCGGCCGTTTTCTCCGCGGGTTATCGCGCCGTACGGAACGACCCGAACTGCGGCATATTTCTCTATCAGGTCGGTCTGTATCTTCAGGTTTTCGGCGCTGTCCGGCACCGGATTAAGGTTCGGCATCGGACACACCGTGGTGTATCCTCCCCGCGCCGCCGCCTCAGTCCCCGTACGAATTGTTTCCTTGTAAGAAAATCCCGGCTCACGGAGATGAACGTGAACATCCGTGAAACCGGGAAATATGTAAAGTCCAGCCATGTCCCTCACATCAGCGCAGTTGTCCTCGGAAATTTCGCCCAATTCGGCAATGACTCCGTTCCGAATAAGAATATCCGCCTTGGAAAGAGAACGTTTTGCGTACACCGAAGCGTTTTTCAAAAGCATATCCTTCATCGTTTTCCACCTCAGACAACAAAAAGTCCCGTCTTACCGACGGGAGATCATTGCAAATATACGAAGTCCCCCTGTTTTTCGGAGAACTCCGCGCTATTCTGACCCTGCCGGCATCTCTGTACCCTGCTTAAGATCGTTTCCGATTGAATATGATACCATTTTTCCAAAGCGTTGTCAAGCGCCCGTCAGGAACACGCCGTCCTTTTCGACCGTTATTTCGGAATATATGGATTTTTTCCCTCCGCTGTGCTATAATCTTATGCAAACAGCGTTTACAAATCCACCCATGAAAGGCAAGATCACAAAAATGAACAACAGTATAAAAAATGCAGCGGCGGCTCTCCGGGCGGAATACCCCTTCAGGGTCGAGCTTCACGCGCACACTTCCCCGGCCAGCAGTTGCAGCGAGATACCTCCCGCAAAACTTCCGGAAATCTACGCCGGACTGGGTTACAGCGCCGTCTGTGTGACCAACCACTTGGCCCGCGGCCGCGGCGACAACGCCGAGGAATGGCTTACCGATTACTATGCGGCAAAGGAATCCGGTGACAGGCTCGGAATAAACGTCATCCTCGGCGTCGAACTCCGTTTTATCCCCAGCAACAACGACTATCTTCTCTACGGGATCACTCCGGAGGATATTCCCGAGATCGTCAACATGCTTGATATGAACATCGAAGAGTTCAGCCGCGCCTACCGCGCGCCGAACCGCTTTCTCTGCCAGGCTCACCCCTACCGCAGCGGCATGGACCCCACCGATCACACGCTTTTCGACGGAATAGAAGTCTTCAACGCACATCCAAACCACAACTCCCGCGTTGCCGTCGCCTCGCAGATCGCCCACAGAGAGGGGCTCATCTTCACCGCCGGAACCGATTTCCACCATCCCGGACACGAGGGGCTCGCCGCGGTCCGGACCCGCACCGTTCCAAAAACCTCCGCCGATGTGGCTGCGCTCTTAAAAAGCGCCGATTTCCTCCTTGAAGTCGGCGAAAGCCTCATTCTTCCCTGACGCAATTAAAAAAGCATCCGCAGACCGGTTCGTCCGCGGATGCTTTTTTTAATTGCTGTTTGCCTTTTTTCGCGTGCACAGTGAGAAGATGACCATGAACAAAACACCGAGAAGGTAAGCTGCCGCTTCTCCCAGACCGATCCCTCCGGGCCGGAGATGCAGCCACAGCATAACGGCCACCGCGCCCGCCGTGCACGCCGTGTTTACAATTCCGACCGCCGGGGAATAAACAAGCGCCGGAACAAATCCGATCCTCTTTCTTCCGTAAAGGAATGCCGCCAGCAGCTCCGCCGCAGGTCTGACCCAGCCGGAAATAAACGTCATCCGCAGCGCGTTGACCGAATACTCCACGATCTCAGCCGGAAACCCTCTCATAAACAATACGCGAGCAAACCGCGGAGCCGCCGCAGCGTATATCACGGAAAAGACAAACACAGCGGCCGAAGCCGAAATCCACAGCGCCTTTGAAAATTTCACCGCGTCCGTGCGCGCAAGGATGAAAACCGCAAGAACGATCCAGTTGATAAGTATTGCCGCGCCGATATAGATTTCAATGGCTGCGGCATTGTTCAGGCCCATAACGACAGCATCTCCAAACACATTTAACGCACTGACTGAAATGCCGTCGGAAAGTCTGCCGAATACCGCCGAACAGACAAAGTAAACGCCCATGACGATGAGATCTTTGTACTTTATCTTTCCGAGATGCCTTCTGCGTATCAATATGACCAGCAAAACCAGAGCAATGCCGATGATCTGCTGAACGCTTTCAACGGCAAGCTTTGTGCCGAAGTCCAGGGCGATGTCTTTGAACACGTTCGATATGACGCCCTGCTGCGTCAAAAATACAATCTGTCTGATGTTGAGGTGCGACAAAGTTCTGACGCACCCGGCCGCAAAGCAAAATGCCGCCATGAGTATGACCGGCGCGGCGGAGCCTTTTTTCTTCTGTTCCGCCGTAGTTTCACACTCCGCTCCCGATTTCTCCGGAACACAGCTCTCTTCCGCGGCAGACCCCGCATCTCCCGCAGCTGCATTCTGCGCCTTTGCACCTGCATTTTCCTCTGCCGGAACTTCCGGAGCGTTTTCATCCGAAACTTTTTCTCCGCATTTCGGACAAAAACTGCTGTCTTCCGGAATCATAGCCCCGCAAAACCTACAATACATTCCAAGATCATCCTTCCGTTCGCATTTATGTCTTTTACAAGGATATCACACAAGCGCCCCCGAAATTGCTAAAACTCCCCCCCCGCTCAGTTTTTGTAAACCGCGACCACATACGGCGTACAGCATATCTGCTCGTATCCCAGCGCCTCAAGCTCCCGCTTCTGTGCGGCGGCCTCTTCGGAGGTCAGATTCCGAAGATCTGCCGCAACATAGTCTGCCTTGTGCACTGTCTCATCGAGATCATAGAGCTCCTCCCGATCGGCAAGATGCGCCACGAACAGCGTCGACGCGGCAACGGACGCGTTTTCCGGAACAAGCTCCAGCGCGGAATCGATCGTCTCACGGATACAGGCCTCGCTATGATACAGCTCAAAATAGATCACACCCCGCGCTCCCGTCGCCGCATACGAAAGCAGCGCCGCGGCGCATACCGCTCCCGCCGCCGCAGCCTTCAGGTTGCCCTTCAAAAAAACGCTTATGTCGGTCCAGTTCACGATCGACAGGTATATCAGAAAAGCTCCCGACCCGTATGTGTATTGATATCCGATATCGTGCTGGTATATGTAATCCGGCATAAGGTTCACAAGCAGAAACGGGATCAGCAGTATATACCTTGAAGGCTTCTTTGAAACAAGCGGCAGCCCCAAAAGGGGAAACAGCATCTGCACGATGAACTTGATCTTTTCGTCTCCGACGCACTCCGAAAGAACACGCATCGGGTTCACGATCACCGCGCCGATCAGCGCGGCAAAGCCCCCCTCCGCAATGTTTGAATACCGCCAGAGCTGCGCGCCTTCACCAAAAGAGTTCAAAAGCGCAACCGCTCCGGCAAAATAAGCTGCCGAACCCAAAAAGACCGCCGAGCCGCGGACATATTCCTTTTTTCCGAACAGCATATAAAGTCCGATAACCGCGGTGTAAACCGCCGCATCCTCCTTCACCATAGCCGTGAGAAGCAGAAAAACGTACATCGGCAGACGCTTTTTTTCTTCCATGAAGTAAAGCGCCCAAAGAATCAGAGGGAGCAGAAACTTGTTCTCATGGAAATCAAAGAACGCGCCGCAGGAAAAAGCCGGATAGAGAAGATATAAAGCCGAAAACAGAATTCCCGCAGTGTTCGAGCCGGTCTTTTTCCGGGCAAAAAGCCAAACGGGGACGACTCCGGAAACAATCGCCGCCGCCTGGACAACGAGGAGCGTCTCCGCTCGGGGAACAATGCAGTACAGCGGAAGCAAAAGGTAGAATATGGGAGAAATATGTACCGCAAAATGCGAAAGCAGACCGTCGCGCTCGCAGGTTGTAACGGGAAGTCCGGTCCGGCGCATATTTTCAAACATATTTGCAAAGATCCCGAAGTCGTAGTTCGGAGCATAATACGACGCATACCGCGTGACGCACACCGCCGTGACAAACGCAAACGCCAAAGCCGCGGCCGCCCCGGTCACAGCCGCCGAAGCTCTCGCCCCCGGGTCCCGGATTTGAAATTTCAGGCGTCCCTTGCCAAAGCAGACCGCACCTGCCGCCAAAAGCAAAACAAAGCACCCCACGGAGTAATATATGCTCATGAACCTGTATGCCGAAACGCAGCAGAAAAGCACGCACGCCCCGAAAAGCGACGCGTAATCCGCCTCAAACCTGAGTTTTCCCAGACTTTTCAGCATTGCCGGCGCCGAAAACGCCAAAAACGCCGCAGCGGCGGCCAGAAATGTAAAGCCAAGATTTTCGGCGCCGTATTCAGGGCAGGATACGTCTCCTTCGCATACGAGCATCGTGACCGAATGCCCGGTAAGCCAGGCCGCCGCGGTTCTCGCAGCCGACGCCGCAAAAAGCCTCCCGAGCCCGTGCCTGTTCATATCTCCGCCTCCCTTTTTTCTATTTCAAAAGTGAGCGCATGTCTTCCGGAAGCGGGGCTCCCGCCGCGATCCGCATCCCGGTTATGGGATTTCGCAGGGACAAAAATGCCGCATGCAGCGCCGTTCGGCCGATAAGCTCCTCCGTTCCGCCGTAAAGCGTATCCCCGCAGAGCGGACAGCCGATGTACGCGCAGTGAACGCGTATCTGGTGCGTCCGCCCCGTCTCAAGCCGAAAACGCAGCAGGGTGAGACCGTTCCGGGTGCAAACCCTTGAGATGTGCGTCACCGCGGGCTTCCCGTCCGGCGTGACAATGCGCCGCGGTTTTTCCGGAAGCTCTCTTTCAATGGGAGCGGAAACTGTCCTCCGAAAAAAGCCGACAGGCCGGTCTGTCAGGCCGTAGTATATTCTCGTCACCGAATTTCGGTCCACGGAGCCGGAAAGCATATTTTTTGCGACGAGCACCGTCCCGGAGGTTCCGGCGTCAAGCCGGGTTATCGTCCGGCAGACGATCCCGGGGTATTTTGCGGCAAAAACATTTGCAAGCGTATCGTCCCGGTGACAGCGCGACGGATGGGACGGCATTCCCGCAGGTTTTGAAAAGACCACAAAGTCTTCGTCCTCAAAAAGCACCGGCGCTCCGTCCCCGCAGCCCGGGGCAAGGCTCGGCTCGTCCCCCGTCTCGTCCCAGCGCTCCGGTATGTCCACGGAAACCGTGTCTCCGGAAAAGAGCACCCTGTCCATGCGCGCTTTTTCTCCGTTTACGGAGACGGCGGAAGAGGCCTTTAATTTAACGAGCAGACTGTGCGATGCGCACAGTCTGCTCCGTAAAAATCCCGCAAGACTCCTTCTGCTGTCGCGATCGCCGGCAGTGAGAAGAACTGTTCTCGCCATATCAGTTTTTATCGCTTCGGTCCGCCGAAGGCGTAACGATCGTCCCTTCGGGAGTGATCTCGCGCTCGACCCCGGCGTTGTCCTCAGGTTTCCGCTTTTCTTCCCCGCTTTCCCCGGCGGCGTCTTCGAGAGAGTCCGCAGCAGGCGTTCCCTCGTCGGCTCCGAAGAAGCTGTTGAACTCGGCCGCGCCCATCTTCTCATGCTCCAGAAGATACTGCGACACGGCGTGGACCTTGTCGGCCTTTTCGCCGAGTATCCTAACGGCTTCGTCGTACGCTTTCCTGATGATCGCGGAGATCTCGCCGTCGATCTTCGAGGCAACCTCTTCGGAATAGTTGTGCACCGTTCCGAGATCGCGTCCGATAAAGACCTCGTGGTTTTCGGAACCGAAGGCGATCGGGCCGAGAGCGTCGCTCATGCCGTATTTCATGACCATCTTTCTCGCCGTATCGGTGGCCGTGGCGATATCCTGGGACGCACCCGTGGAGATATCGTCCAGGAAGAGCTTCTCCGCGACCCGTCCGCCAAGGGCGGAAACTATGGTTTCATACATTTCGCTGCGTGAAACATAGCTCTCGTCGTCCCTCGGCAGCCACATGGTGTATCCGCCCGCGGCGCCTCTGGGAACGATGGATATCTGGTGCACCGGAGAAAGATGCGGCAAAAATCTGCGCACAACAGCGTGCCCCGCTTCATGGTAAGCCGTAAGCTTTTTGTCCTTTTCGGTGACAACGCGGCTCTTCTTCTCCGGACCCATCTGAACCTTGACGACGGACTCGGAAATCTCGTCCATGCCGATATTCTTTTTCTTTCTTCTCGCGGTGAGAAGCGCCGCCTCGTTGAGAAGGTTCTCAAGGTCCGCCGGGCTGAACCCGGTCGTCGCTTTGGCGATTGTTTCAAAGTCCACGTCCTTGGCAAAGGATTTTCCGCGGGCGTGAATTTCGAGAATCGCTTTTCTTGCGCGTTTGTCGGGCATTCCGATGTAGACCTGGCGGTCAAAACGTCCCGGACGCAGAAGCGCCGTGTCAAGAATGTCCGGGCGGTTCGTTGCAGCGATAATAATAACGCCTTCGTTTACGGCGAAACCGTCCATTTCAACGAGGAGCTGGTTGAGCGTCTGCTCCCGTTCGTCGTGTCCGCCGCCAAGACCGGCGCCGCGCTGGCGTCCGACAGCGTCGATCTCGTCGATGAAAATGATGGCGGGCTGGTTTTTCTTTGCCTGGTCGAAAAGGTCGCGCACGCGGGACGCGCCGACGCCGACGTACATCTCAACAAAATCCGAACCCGAAATTGAAAGGAATGGCACGCCCGCCTCGCCGGCGACCGCCTTTGCAAGATAAGTCTTGCCCGTTCCCGGAGGGCCGACGAGAAGAACGCCTCTCGGCACTCTCGCGCCCAGGTCCGTGTACTTTTTCGGATCCTTCAAAAAGTCGACTATCTCGGAAAGCTCTTCCTTTTCCTCGTCGGCTCCGGCAACGTCGGCAAACGTAACCTTATTCTTTCCGCCGACGCTCACCTTTGCGCGGGCCTTTCCGAAGTTCATCGCCTTTCCGCCGCCGTTGGCCTGCCTCATCATGAAGTACCAAAGCAGTATAACGATTCCGAACAGGACGATATACGGCACAAAAGACAGCCACCACGGCGTCTTTTCTGCGGGAATGAGATCGTACTGCGCGGGAATATCCTCCCCGGCCGCGCGCTTTTCTTCCATGATCTGGGTTATGTCATCGATGAAAAGCGAAAGATACGGCACTTCGTATACGACTTCGGTGTCGTCCGTCAGCCTCATGGTAAGAGTCATGTCGTCAAGCGTAAACTCTTTCACCTTGGAATTCCGGAAATAATCCAGAACCTCCGAGTAAGTAATGCGCTCCTGCCCCGAATTCGCTCTGTCAAAGAGCAGGGCCAACGCGGCAATGAGCAGCACCAGCATCAGAACATATATTATTGCTCCGCGGAAATTCTTTTTCTTCAACCAATTCACACCTTTCCAAAACCTGCCGCCGTTACTTTGTATATACCTCCGGCTTCAGGATGCCGATGTACGGCAGATTTCTGTAAGTCTCGCCGTAGTCAAGACCATAACCTACAACAAATTCATCGGGCACGGTAAATCCCGAATAATCCACAGCCACGCTCACCCTGCGTCTGTCCGGCTTGTCGAGCAGCGTGCAGAGCCGGATGGATGCCGCGCCGCGGTTTTTCAGCATTTCAAGTATATACGAAAGCGTAAGACCGCTGTCGAGAATGTCCTCAACGACGATTATGTCCCTTCCGGCTATATCATGGTCGAGATCTTTAAGTATGCGGACCACGCCGCTGCTCTTCTGGCCGTTGCCGTACGAGGAAACGCTCATGAAATCGATGTCGCAGTCGACCTTTATCTCCCGCATGAGGTCCGCCATGAACACGACCGAACCCTTGAGCACGCTCACAAGCAGCGGTCTCTTTCCGGCGTAATCAAGCGTTATCCTCTGTCCGATCTCCGCAACGCGCTTTTTGATCTGTTCCTCAGATAAGAGTATTCTCTCAATGTCTCTGTGCAATTCCATCTTTCCGCCCTCTTCATCTTATATCTGTTCCTGTTCAATGCGCTTTTCAAATACGATCTCCAGAACGCGTCCCGTCCCGCCGAAATCCCTTGCGGCGTTCGGGCCGATCCCCGGGACAAATATGACGCCTTCTCCGTCTGCAAGAACAGGAAGTGTCTTTCTGACTTCCATCGGAAATTTCATGTCCGAATAGAGCTTTCCCAGCTTTTTGGATCCGCTTTTTGCATTTTTCCGGAAAACATCCCCGCTCCGGGCATTCCTCACTCTTAATCCACCGTGTATTCTATCAGAGTTAATGGCAAAAGTTTTGAATATTCTATAAATCTTTTGTTCACCGAACGCTTCTTTTTGAACCCTTACACGCCATTTCCCGATCTCCACGGGTTTTTCTTCGGAGAGCTCAAAGTCAAAATCTTCCGGAGCCTCCGTTTTTCCGAAACGGAAAACGCCGTACTCTCCGAAATACGCGCCCTTTCCGACGTCGAAGGAAAAACGGCTTTTTCCTCCCAGTGAAAGGGAAAGAAGCTTTTCCGTCATTTCTCCGTCGATCTCCGTCCCGGCACGCCCGGCCGCAATCCGCAGCATCCTCCTTGACAGAACCGGCCCGCAGCTTTCAAACAGCTCCGCCGAAAGCGTTCCGCCGTTTTCCGCCAGCTTTTCCGCGGCGATTCCGTCCAGAAAAGCGTCTTCTTCTCTGAGGCGGATGCTGTTTGCAAGGACGAGCTCGGAAATCGACGGGTTGAGCCCTCTGAGCTCCCCCGTGACCCTGTGGCGGACAATATTTCTCGTGCAGTCGTCGCTCAGGTTTGTCGAATCCGTGACGAAATCCGCGCCGAATTCCCGGCAGACCTCCTCCGTCTCCGCCCTTGTCAGGCACATTATCGGACGTATGACGTTTCTGTTTCCGGGCGGTATTCCCGCAAGTCCCCTCGCTCCGCCGCCGCGGACAAGACGCATAATCACCGTTTCAAGGTTGTCGTCCGCATTGTGTGCAACGGCCACAAGGTCGGCTCCGAGGGAAAAAAGAAGACCGTAACGCAGTTCTCTGGCCGCGTCCTCCGTGCCCGTGCCGAGCTCCGCAGCCAGAGCCGCCGCGTCCCCGCGAAGGGCCGTGAACGGAATGCCTCTTTCACCGCAAAGCCCGCGGCAGAAATCCTCGTCCCGCTGCGCCTCGCCGCCCCGGAGCATATGGTTCACATGCGCCGCGCAAACGCGAATCCCGAGAGTCTCCGAAAGCTCTTTAAGCAGAAGCGTCATCGCCACTGAATCGGCTCCCCCCGAAAGGGCGCAAAGAACCGTTTCGCCTCCGCGGATAAGCTCCCGCTCCCGTATCCAGCACAGCGTTTTTTCTATATAATATCGTTTATTCCGGCTTTTCATGTATCCTGTCACGCATGGTAAACCGCGTGAACTGCCCCTGCCACTGGAACTGGACGGTCTGAGTCTGGCCGTGGCGGTTTTTTGCAATTATACAGTCACAGACATTTTTTTCCGCCGACTCCGGGTGATACTGCTCGTCCCGGTAAAGGAAGAGAACGATGTCCGCGTCCTGCTCGATTGCGCCAGAATCGCGAAGGTCGGAAAGCTTCGGCTTCGGGTCGTCCTTTCTCTGCTCGGAAGCCCGGCTGAGCTGAGCCAGGCAGAGCACCGGGATGTTCAGTTCTTTTGCCATGACCTTCAAAGCGCGGCTTATGTCGCTGACCTCGAGAACACGGTTCCCGTCCTTCCGTCCGCCGCGGATAAGCTGGAGATAGTCGATTATGACAAGGCCCACGTCCCTGACTCTTCTGACCCTTGCCTTTATCTCCGCAACCGAGATATTCGAAGAATCGTCCACATATATGGGCATTTTTGCGAGTTTAAGCGCTCCGGCAACAAGCCTGTCCCACTCGTCCTTGACCATGTTGGCCGTTCTGAGTTTTCCAAGCTCCACCAGAGCCTCGCTGGAAAGCATTCTCTGAACAAGCTGTACACGGCTCATTTCCAGGTTGAAAATCAGCACCGCTTTCCCCTCGCCGGCCTCTGCGGCGTTGCGCGCAATGTTCAGCGCGACCGAAGTTTTTCCGACGCCCGGACGCGCCGCAAGGATGATAAGGTCCGATCGGTTCAGGCCGGAAATGTAAAAATCGAGATCGCGGAAGCCCGTGGGAAGTCCGGGAAGCTTTCCTCCCTCGGACGCGAGCTCTTTCATCTCGCGCAGACTGTCGTTCAGCGCGTCCCGGATGGGAACGAGCCCCGTTCCGGAGCGTTCGCCCCTGAGCTCAAAAAGCTGCTGTTCAAGAACCTCCAGCTGTTCCGAAACGGAACCGACCTCGCCCAAAGCGCGCGTGTTGGCCTCTCCCGTCAGCTCGGCAAGCTTTCTGAGCTTCGCCTTGTCCTTGACGATAGCGGCGTAGGCCTCGATATTGACCGCTGTGGGCGTCGTCTCCATAAGCTTGTAAAGATACGCTCTTCCGCCGGCCTCGTCATAAAGCTCAAGGGCCTTGAGCTTGTCAAGCAGCGTTATGGGGTCGATCTTCTCGCCGCCTGTAAACATCGCCACAAGCGTTTCAAAAATCTTCGCGTTTTCGGGAATATAGAAATCGTCCGCTTTCAGCATCGAAACCGCCGCCGAAACGGTCTGTGGGTCAATCAGAATGCTTCCCAGCACCGCCTGCTCCGCTTCTGCGCTGTAAGGCAGTCTTCGAAGTACGAGATCTTCCATTTTTCCGATTTCTCCTTTCCCAAAATATAAATTATATTATATCCCAATCTTTCGGTACAGTCAACAAAAAACTGCATTCCGTATTTTTTCGCATCGCATTTCCCTATTTGACAATTGCGCTGCCCTCGCCCAGAAGCCTTATCAGCTCGGCGATAAAACGCGGGTCCCCGTTCACGAGGTTCTCCGCTCCTCCGGAAAGCTTTTTGTTCGCCGACTTTATCCACAGTATCACCGGCATATCGCCGGGGAACATCTGGAAAAGACCTTTGAGCCTTCTGAAAAGCGCCGGATCCTCATTTTCAAGGCGCAGGAAGAGTTTTTTGTTCTCCGGCTTCGGCGCCGGAGCGCCCCCGACGGCCGGCCCGTCGAAGACCGTACTTTTGTTGCTCTCGTCGTATTCGCCAAGGGCGGGAGCTTTCTTTTCTGCTCCCGCCTTTTTGGCCGCATCGGCAAGCTCGGCTTCCACCATCGCCGCGGGGCGCGCCGGACGGCACTCCTCGCAGATAAGCTTCGGATCCTCGCCCTCGCGGATGCTGACTCTCGCCTTGACGACGACGGCGTTCTCCGCGCGGAGATACCCTCCGAAGCTTGCCAGAATCTTTGGAAAAACCAGCATTTCAAGACTTCCGGTCAGGTCTTCAAACCCAACAAAGGCCATGATCTGGTTGTTTTTTGTGGTCTTCTGCTTTACCGAAGTCACAATCCCGCCCACAACGACAAGCTTTCCGTCAAGGCTGAGGTTGCCCCTCGCCTGTTCCTCCCCGTCGTTCTCCGCGTCCGCTCCTTCTCCGATTATCTCGGACAGGGGCATCGTGAGGGAAACCTCAAAATCCCGGGCATATTCGTCCAGAGGGTGTCCGGAAAGATAAATCCCCGTCGTTTCCTTCTCCATCACGAGCAGTTCCCTCCGCGAAAACTCCTCCATTTTCGGCGGTACGGGCTCCGGAACCGGAGGCATCTCTTCCTCTTCAAAAAGGAAAAGCTGGTTTTCAACTCTTGACGCCCGCTCCTTTGCCGCCGAGTCGATAATGCCCTCGAACATGGCAAGCATCTGCGACCGGTAAAGGCCGAAGGAGTCGCAGGCTCCGCACCGTATAAGCGATTCGGCCGCGCGCTTGTTAAAGTCAAACCCGCTCATCCTGCGGCAGAAATCCACAAAGCTCGAAAACGGCCCGTTTTTCTTTCTCTCCTCCACAAGGTCCAAAATAAGCTTCAGACCGACGTTTTTGACTGCCACAAGCCCGAATCTGATGTTTCCGTTCTCGACGGTAAAACCGTCTTCGCTGCGGTTAACGTCCGGCGGCAGAATGGAGATGTTCATATTTTTGCACTCGGCGCTGTACTCGGCAACCTTTCCCGCGTTGTCCAGAACGCTGGAGAGCAGAGCGCCCATATATTCGCCGGGGTAGTGACATTTGAGGTACGCCGTCTGATAGCTGATCAGCGCGTAGGCCGCGGAATGCCCCTTGTTGAAGCCGTAGCTCGCGAAACTCTCGATGTCCGCAAAGATGGCTTTCGCCGTTTCCTCGTCAATACCGTTGGCGGCGCAGCCCGGAACGCCCTCCTCCGGGTTTCCGTAAATAAAGCTGTTCTTTTCGTGTTCCAGAACCGACATCTTCTTCTTGCTTATGGCTCTGCGGACGATGTCGGCATGGCCCAGGGAATATCCGCCCAGGGTGCGGAAGATCTCCATGACCTGCTCCTGGTACAGCGGACACCCGTAAGTCACCTGAAGCGCATTTTTAAGCAGGGGATGCCGGTATGTCACGCGCTCCGGATGAAATTTTCCCTCTATATACTTTGGGATCTGTTCCATCGGCCCCGGCCGGTAAAGGGCGATAACGGCGCATATCTCTTCAATCGACTGGGCCTTCATGCTGACGGCAAGGTTCGTCATGCCCGCGCTTTCAAGCTGAAACACGCCGCAGGTCTTCCCCTCCCCAAGCATTTTGAAAGTGTCCGGATCGTCGTCGGGAATATTCATAAGCGAAAAGTCCGGCTGCGTTTTTCTGATCTGCTGCACCGTATCGTCGATTATGGTAAGGTTCCGAAGCCCCAGAAAGTCCATTTTGACAAGTCCCAGGTCGGCGATGGTGTTCATCGGGAACTGGGTCACGACGGCATCGTCGTTTTTTGCCAGCGGCACGTACTCCACAGTCGGTTCGGGCGTAACGACAAGACCCGCTGCGTGCGTCGAAGCGTTTCTCGGCATTCCCTCAAGACCTCTGGAAATGCTGATAAGCCTTTTGACGACCGGGTCGTTTTCGCAGCTTTCCCTCAAAGCCGGCGACTTTTCAAGCGCCTTGTCAATGGTGATGTGCAGCTCGTTCGGTATCTGCTTTGCGATCCTGTCCACGTCGGCATACGGAATATCCAGAACTCTTCCGACGTCCCGTATCACCGCCCTCGCCGCCATGGTTCCGAAGGTGATTATCTGCGAGACATGATCCGCGCCGTAGCGCTCCACCATGTAGTCGATCATTTCTCCCCGCCGCTTGGGGCAGAAATCCACGTCAAAGTCCGGCATGGATACTCTTTCGGGGTTGAGAAACCTTTCAAAGGGCAGGTCGTACTTCATCGGGCATATTTCCGTAATGCCCATGCAGTATGCGGCGATGCTTCCCGCTCCCGAACCTCTTCCCGGCCCGACAGGTATTCCCACGTTCTTTGCATGGTTCACATAGTCCGCAACTATCAGGTAGTAGTCGGGAAACCCCATTCCGATGATCACGGAAAGCTCGTATTCAAGCCTCTCCCGGTAGCTCTGCGGCGCGTTTTCGCCGTACCTTCTGACAAAACCCTCGCTGCAAAGCTTCCGGAGATACTCTCCGCTGTCGCTCTCCCCCCGGGGAAGGGGAAAGACCGGCTGAATATATCCCTCAAACCTGAACTCCACCTCACAGCGCTCCGCAATCTTCACGGTGTTTTCAAGCGCCTCCGGGGTTTCAGGAAAGAGCGCCGCCATCTCGTCGCCGCTTTTGAGATAGAAATTGTCGGAGTCAAAGCGCATTCGGTCGGTGTCGGCCAGTTTTTTCATGGTCTGGATGCACATAAGCACGTCCTGAAGCTCCGCGTTCTCCCTCCGCACATAGTGCGCGTCGTTTGTCGCCGCAAGCGGGATCCCCGTTTCTCTGTGCATCCGCAGAAGGGCGGCGTTCACCGTTTTCTGTTCCGGGATCCCGTGGTCCTGAAGCTCGAGGAAGAAATTCCCTTCTCCGAAAATATCTCTAAGCTCTGCGGCAAAAGCCGCGGCCTTGCCGTACTGTCCTTTCAGGATAAGCCGCGGTATGCGCCCGGCGATACAGGCGGAAAGGCATATGAGGCCCTTTGAATACCTGCGCAGAAGCTCCATGTCCACCCTGGGCTTTATGTAAAATCCTTCCGTCCATGCAAGGCTCACCATGCGCGTGAGATTTTTGTAGCCCTCGTTGTTTTCACACAAAAGGACAAGGTGCTCCGCTTCGGAGTCAAGGTCGTAGGTCCGGTCAAAGCGCGTTCTCGGCGCAAGGTATACCTCGCATCCGATGATCGGCTTTATCCCCTCGGCCTTTGCCGCCTTCCAAAAGTCGTAAACGCCGTACATAACCCCGTGATCGGTGATGGCAAGCGCGCGCTGGCCAAGCTCCTTTGCACGCCTGACCGACTCGCTTATCCGGCACGCACCGTCCAGAAGACTGTATTCGCTGTGCACGTGAAGATGGACGAAATCTCTCATTTTTCCTCCGCTTTGCACTCCGCAGCAATGGATGCAAGCTTTCTCATCCGATGGTTGAATCCCGATTTGGATATGGGCGGTTCGCACATCGCCGCCAGCTCCGCCAGAGACGCTTCCGGATTTTCGCGTCTCAGCCTCGCCGCCTCCCGAAGCCCCGGGTCGAGCTCCGAAAGCTTTCCTGCGCTGCTGATTGCGTCAATGGCGTCAATCTGATCTCCCGCCTTTTCAACCGTTCGCAAAAGGTTCGAAGTTTCACAGTTGACTTTTCGGTTTATGCGGTTTCGCATATCGCGGATGACGCGGGCCTCCATAAGCCTTATTACCGAACGGTGAGCCCCGGCTTTTGTCAGGAACCGCTCAATGCTGTCCCCGTCCTTGTAATAGAGAACGTGCTCGTCCCGCCGTTTTACAAACCCCGGCGGAAGATCCATCTCTCCCAAAAGAGCGGACATCTCCCGGGTCAGAGCGGCGTGCGTTCCGGAAAGCTCCAGGCTGTATCCGTTCTCCGGCTCCGCGACATATCCCCCGGTCAGAAAAATTCCCCGGAGAAAAGCCGCCCGGCAGCAGTCCTCAATGACGTGCCACCCGTTAAGATGCCACGCCACCTGCGCCGAACAGTCGTAATCAAATTTTTCGCAGAGCTTCCTCACCGCCCCGGTATCCGTCAGCGCCACGGATTTTCTTCCGCCGGAGCCTGCGGATATCTCCCAGGGAAGCGCCTCTCCCATGACTTCGGCAGAGAGCTGCGTCACCTTTCTGCTGAGCCTGGGGTTCGCCGTATATATCCGTATTTCCCGGTCCGAAAGCTGGCTCGCATAGAGCACCATGCCGTAAAGCTCCGCAAGGGCACAGCAGGGCTTTCCCGGCTGTATCTTGCAGAGCTCGCTCTTCACTTCAGAAGAAAAAGACATCAGATCTCCTCCCGTCCGATGCCGAGCGGGCGTATTTCACATTCAAGGCTCACGCCGAAACGCGCAAAAACCTCTTTTCTCACTATTTCGATAAGCGCCAAAACGTCCGAAGCCGTAGCGCCTCCGGTGTTCACGATAAAACCAGCATGCTTCGGCGAGACCTGCGCCCCGCCGACACGCCGGCCTTTAAGGCCGCATTCCTGCACCATCGCGCCCACAAAATGCCCCTCCGGGCGTTTGAAGACGCTTCCTGCGCTCGGAAGCTCGAGGGGCTGGCTTGCCCTGCGCCTTGAGGAGAAATCGCGCATTTTTTCTTCGATCTCTCCCCGGTCCTTCGGGACAAGCAGCAGCTCCGTCTCCAAAACAGCCGTCCCCGGATTGTCCGTCACCGCACTGTGCCGGTACGAAAAGCGGTGCGCTTCTCCCTCAAGGATAAGCTCTTCTCCCTCCGGAGTCAGGCAAAGCGTCCTCGTCACGCAGTCCTTCATCTCTCCGCCGTAAGCGCCGGCGTTCATCGCCACCGCACCGCCCACGCTGCCCGGAATGCCGTGGGCAAACTCCATGCCCCCAAGCCCCCCGGCCGCAGCTGCCGCGGCTGCCTTTGAAAGCAGGGTTCCTCCTCCGAGAACGAGGCGTTCCCCTTCGATGCGTATATCCGACAGATTCTTCGTTCTGACGACGAGCCCGTCCCAGCCTTCGTCCGCGCAGAGCACGTTCGTGCCGTTTCCGAGAATGAAAACCGGGATTCCCTTTTCGCGGGCAAAGCGCAAAAGCGCCGTCAGCTCTTCCCGGTCGGCCGGAAGCGCCACGGTACACTCCCCTCCGATGCGGAAGGATGTATACCTCGAAAGGGGCTCGTTCTCAAGAATGAGCCCCTTTCCGGTAATTTTTCGCATTTCTTCAAGCGGAAGCCTCATAACAGTCCCTGCTCCTTCCGTTTTTGCCGTCCGAACATCAGGCCGGAGGCGGTTCCGCGCCGCCGGCCGATGTGTCTCCAAACGAATCCGGATTGCCTGCCGACCCGGTCGAAATGTCCGTCCGGGCAGTGGTTCCCGACGACGAGACCGGGGGCGGCGTTGCCTGCGTCGTCGTCTCGGTTGTCTCCTCCGTCGTCGTCGTTATAACGGTCACGACCTTCGGAGTGTTCTGCGGCGGCCTTGTAGTCATATCCCGCCCGGACGTCGCCCGCGTCGAAGTCGGCGCCGTGTGAAGATGGCAGGAGCCCTCCAGCACCTTGCCCTCCGGCGCGACCGCAGGGTAATAATATGTCAGAATTCTGTCGCTGAGAACCCCGTCAAAGTGAACGCAGTAGCCCTCATCGGCAATGCTTATATTCGGTATTGCAAAGTACCTGTAAAGATTCAGCCTCACCGTGCTCGTGGCTTTCGCCCTGTTGCAGTAGTCCGTGCATATCTTTCCGGTATCCACGCAGAGCTTCACGTCCACGTGAGCGGTGCAGACGGTCATCGGAGCGTCGGATTCAAAAAACTCACCGTATGCGACCCGGCTTCCGCGGGAGTCGTTGCTGCAGCTTGAAGTCGGAATTCCGCCGCTGTCCATGCAGTAGGCACAGGAGACGAGCCCATCCGGCTTTTCAAACTCCGCGTCCGGAAGGTCTTCGTGCACAAGCTCCATAACGTCGTGCCATACGGTGACCGCCGGATTGTAGCTCAGCTCGATCTCCTTGTTCCGGTCGAATCCGACCCAGACTCCCGCAACATAGTAGGGAGTCACGCCGATGAACCAACGGTCGTAATCGTTGGAAGTGGTGCCCGTTTTTCCGCCGACCGCAATCCCGTCAAGCGCCGCGGCCGAAGCGGTTCCGTTTTCGACGACCGATTCAAGCATCGATCTCATGTAATATGAAGTTTCGGCAGAGACCGCGATGGAATCCCGGTCGGAATTGTCAAGAAGAAGGTTTCCGTCCGCGTCGAAAACGCGGGTATATGTTGTCGCCTCGCTGTAAACGCCGTCGTTTACAAAGGGAACGTATGCCGCAGTCATCTCAAGCAGACTCACGCCGTAGGAAAGACCGCCGAGCGCCAGCGCGCTGTAAGTCAGGTCCGTGCTGTATATTCCGTTTCTTATCTCGTCGCGGACCATCGAAAGCCCGAATCTCTCGGTCGCAAAGTCAAAAGCCGTTTCAAGCGTCAGCATATCCAGAACGCGGACAGCCACGGTATTTGTCGACTGCTCCATTGCCCGGGTCACGGTCATCAGACCCTCGTACTTTCTGTTGCTGTTGGCAGGCCATGCAGAAATCGTCGAATCGCTCAAAAGAATAACCGACTCCGCCTCCACGAGGGCTCCGCTGGACGAAATATACTTGGACGGCGAATCGTCAACCACGGAGTACGGCGTTATCAGGCCGTACTCAATGCCCGGGGCGTAAACCGAAAGGGGCTTTATCGCCGACCCCGGCTGTCTCGACGAAAGGGCACGGTTCAAAACAAGGTTTCCGGACTTCTGTCCGATGCCGCCGACTATGCCCCTGAGGTATCCGTCCGAAGACATGATGACCATCGCCGATTCAAGCTGCGTTGTACCGCTGACCCGCGGGAAATTGGAGCGGTCGTTGTATATGCTCTCCAGAGACGCCTGCACCTTCGGGTCGACGGTGGCCTCAATGGTCAGACCTCCGGCGTAGAGCAGCTTGTACGCCATGGCCGAACTGTACCCCAGTTCTTTCTCAAAATCCTCTATAAGCTCAGAAATGAGAAGATCCGTGAAATAGGACTGAACGGACGAATTGTCCTGCTCCTCATCCTCGTTGGAGTTGCGGAAAACAAGAGTCTCGCTCATGGCCTGCTCGTATTGTTCGCGGTTGATCGAACCGAGCTCAAGCATCTTGCCGAGAATAAGCTCCTGACGCTCTTTGTTGTTGTCCGGGTTCTGGAACGGGTCGTAGTACGTGGGGCTGTTGGTTATTCCGGCGATGCAGGCACACTCGGCAAGGCTCAGCTCGCTGACGTTCTTTCCGAAATATACATACGCCGCGCTGGAAACACCGTAGCACCCCTGGCTCAGGTTTATGGTGTTGAGATACATCTCAAGTATCTCTTCCTTTGAAAGCTTTCGCTCAAGGTCCAGCGCCCGGAGTATCTCCAGAACCTTTCGCTGTATTGTGACTTCGTCGTCCCCGGTTATGTTTTTGACGAGCTGCTGCGTGATGGTCGAACCTCCGAACCCGCTGGAATAGGGAAGGACAAGGTTCACCGTCGCCGCCACAGTCCGCTTCCAGTCCACGCCCTTGTGGCTCAAAAAGCGTTCGTCCTCAATGGCAATGAACGCGTTCTTCAAGTAATCCGGGATCTCGTCATAGTTGGCCCACACTCTGTTTTCGGAGCCGTAGAGCCTTTCAAGCTCGACCTGCTCTCCCGTTTCGCCGTCCGTGTAGTACACGACCGAGGTATAGTTCATGTCGATGGAGGCCACGTCTATCGACGCGTCCTCCTGAAGGTATTTTCTGACGTAAAGTCCGAAAACCCCGACGCAAATTATGCCGGTAAAAAGTATGACAAAGAGTATGCTCAGCAATATCTTCGCCGTAAGACCAAGGCCGTAGGACACGTTTTCAACAGTCCGTCCGACCTTTTCGTTTTTCATTTTGTCCTTAAAATCAGAAAATCTGCTCATTTGAAATCTCTCCGCCCAAAAAGCACTGGGCACCCGTTGTTTGAGGTTCTGGTTTACCTTCCGTTCCTTCCCTGTTCCGAAGACCCCGCCGCCAAAGCGCGAAGCAGTTCGCCGTTGTCCGGAGCGACCGTATTTTCCGCCGTTATATTTCTTCCCTCGTGCCCGCACAAACGGCACCGGTGTACGATCTGCCAGCCCTTTCCCGGCCGGTAAATCACCGCCACCGGATCCATGATTCCGCCGCAGCGGCTTGCACGGTCCCCGGGAACCTCGTCCACGTGTTTGGAACAGAGACAGTGGGGACAGTGGTTCCGGTAGCTTCCGTTGGTAAGCGGAGGAACTTCTCTGCCGCAGTTCTCACACACAAACGGGGTGTTCTCGCTCTTTCTGCTCATTTTTTCGTTCCGTAATTTCTCTCACCGAAGATCGCCGTTCCGACGCGGACGATCGTTGCGCCCTCCCGCGCCGCCTTTTCAAAATCTCCGGACATTCCCATTGAAAGCGTATCGAAGTGGGCGGGAAGATTTTTTCCGAGCGCCTCAAAAAGCTCTCTCATGCGCACAAAATACGGCGTTCCGTCTTCGCCTGCCGGAGGAATTGCCATTATCCCGCGAAGGCGCACGCCCTCCGTATTCGCCAGAAGCTCGCAGAGCTCCGCGGCTTTTTCCGGAACGACTCCCGCCTTTTCCGCCTCGCAGCCGATGTTGACCTCCGCAAGAATATCAGTGACAATGCCCTTCTCCGCGCTGAGCCTTCCCAGCGCCGCTCCGGCTTTCATGCTTCCCACCGACTCGACCATATCCACCTTTCCGACAAGGAGATGAGCCTTGTTCGTCTGAAAGGAGCCGATAAAGTGCACCGGCTTTCCCGTGTACGCGCCGAGGGGCAGCTTTTCCAGAAGCTCCTGGGCGCGGTTTTCTCCGCAGGCGTCTATCCCTGCCGCAATGCAGGCCCGGATCTCCTCCGGCGTTCTGGTCTTCGTCGCCGCAAGAAGGCAGACCGAACCGGCCGGTCTTCCGGAGAGTCTTACCGCCTCGTCAAGACGCCGCCTGACTTCCTCAGTATTCCTTTTTATCTGCCCTGATTCCACGCCAGCGCCTCCGTTCCGAAAAAACATAAAACTGCTCCGAATACATTATACCAAACCGGGCGGCAAAAAACAAGTCGTCTTTTGCCGCCCGGCGCTCTTTGCAGTTTTTCCTCGGAAGGGAAGTCAGATCGCAACTCCCGCAAACTGGCTGCTGTACAGCTTGCTGTACTCTCCGCCCAGAGCCAGAAGCTCCTCGTGATTTCCCGACTCAACGATCCTCCCGCCGTTCACCACAACGATCATGTCCGCGTCCCGGATCGTCGAAAGCCTGTGCGCGATTATGAGCGACGTGCGCCCTCTCATGAGGTTGCCCATTGCCTGCTGGATCTTCAGCTCCGTGCGGGTGTCCACCGAAGACGTCGCCTCGTCAAGAATGAGTATCTTCGGGTCCGCAAGCACCGCGCGGGATATGGAGAGAAGCTGGCGCTGGCCTTCGGAAAGATTCGTTCCTGATTCGGAGAGCATCGTTTCATACCCCCCGGGCAGACGGTCGATGAACCTGGCCGCCATAGCCGTGTCCGCGGCGGCGCGCACTTCTTCGTCCGTGGCGTTCTCCCGCCCGTACCTTATGTTTGCGCCGATGGTGTCGGAAAACAGAACCGTATCCTGGAGAACGATGGCGATCATTTTTCTTAGCTTTTCCTTGGGTATGTCCGTAATGTTCACGCCGTCGATTGTTATTCTCCCGCCGTCCAGTTCGTAGAACCTGGTCAGAAGGTTGACGATCGTCGTTTTTCCCGAACCTGTCGCCCCGACAATGGCGATCTTTTTTCCCGCTCCGACCGAGAGGTTGAGCCCCTTGAGCACGGGTTCCCCGGGAACATATCCGAACTGCAGATTTTCAAACTCGATATCTCCGCGCACCCCGTCCAGGGAGATATCGGTTTTTCCCCCGTCGATCTCGTCGGCGGCGTCCATGATCTCAAAGATCCGTTCCGCGCCGGCAAGAGCCGTCAGGATCATCGAATACTGGTTGGCGATCATGTTGATCGGATGGCTGAATTTTTTTGAGTACTGGAGCATGGCCTGAATGCTGCCGACCGTTATCCGGCCCCTGCCCGAAAGGATAAGAAAGCCTCCCGTCGCCGCCAGAAGAACGTACTGGAAATTTCCCAGAAAGTTCATTATCGGCCCCATGACCGAACCCCAGATACGCGCGCTTATGCTGCATTTGCGGAGGTCTTCGGCGACGGCGCCGAACTTTTCAACGGCCTCGTCCTCCTTGCCGTAGGCAACGACGGTCTTGTAGCCTGTTACCGACTCCTCGACGGCGCTGTTGAGCTGCCCCAAAAGCTTCTGCTGGCGGACAAAGTACTTGCGCATGAACTTTGAAAGCCCGGAAGAGACAAGTATCGTCAGCGGAATCGTAACAACGGCAACCGCAGTCATAACCGGACTGTAATACATCATCATGCAGAAAGCGCCCGCAAGTGTCAGCACGGCCGAAAAGAGAGTCGCGATGGACTGGGAAACGGCGTTTGAGACGTTTTCCACATCGTTCGTCATACGGCTCATTATGTCCCCGTGGCGGTGGGAATCCGTATAGCTGATGGGGAGGCGGGATATCTTCCTGAAGAGGTCGTTCCTCATTGCGTACACCGTCGACTGGGAAAGCTTTGCCGCAAGTATCCCCTGGAAATACGAAAGCGCCGCGCTCACGGCAAAAACCACGGCCATAAGCGCAAGGTATCCGGCCATGGCCTGCATATCCACGCTGAGCTTTCCGTCCGAAAGCGAGATTGCGTCAATTGCTTTCTGCTGGAAAAAAGGCCCGACAAGGTCGGCTCCCGTCACGGCTATCATTATCAAAAGCAGCGCGGCGAGAATGACTCCGCTCTTTCCGATATAGCGTATGAGCCTTCCGAGGGTTCTCCGGGTGTTCTTCGGCTTTTCGGCATTCAGCCTTGCGCCCATCGGCCCGCCGGGGCCTCTGCCCGGCTTTCCCCCGGGACCTATGTGCGGTATGTTTGCGGCAGACATATTTTTCTTTTCACTCAACGCCCTCACCCTCCTTCTTTATAAGTGCTCCCGAGCGTATCTGGGAATCGCAGATATCCCGGTAAGTTTCGCTGATTTTCAGAAGTTCCCCGTGGGGGGCGCAGTGGCGGATTGTTCCGTCGTTTTCCAAAACGGCGATCCTGTCCGCCTCCATAACGCTGGCAATGCGCTGGGCGATGATGATGACCGTCGTGTCCTTTGAAAGCTTTCCGAGCTCGCTCCTGAGCTTTCCTTCGGTGGCAAGGTCAAGGGCCGAGGTCGAATCGTCGAGAATCAGTATCTCCGGCTTTCTGACAAGCGCCCGGGCAATTGAGATCCTCTGTTTCTGTCCGCCGGAAAGGGACGCGCCCTTTTCGGCGACAAATGTGCCGTACCCCTCGGAAAATCCTTCCACAAATCCGGAGGCCTGAGCCGCGCCGGCCGCGGCGGCGACCTCGTCCCGCGACGCGTCGGGTTTGCCCCATCTTATATTGCCCTCGATCGTGTCCGAGAAAAGCACCGTCTTCTGCATGACGTATCCGATCTTTGCTCTGAGCTTTGAAAGCTCATAGTCTTTGACCGGCGCGCCGTTCACAAAGACCTCTCCCTCAACGGCGTCGTAAAAACGCGGTATAAGGGACACAAGCGAAGATTTTCCGCTTCCTGTGGAACCGATTATGGCAAAAGTCTCGCCCCGGGCAATGTCAAGACTGATCCCCGAGAGAACCGGATTTCCGACGGTTCCGGGGTATCTGAAGCTGACGTTTCTGAAGCTTACGGCGATCTCCCCGCTTTCACGGGCGCCGTTTCCGCCGACGATCACCGGATCCTCGGCCAAAACCTCGCTGACACGCTTTGCAGAGGCGTTCGCCCTTGAAATGGAGGCGAACATTCCCGTCACCATCATTACGGAGTTTATGACCATCGTCACGTAAGTCACCGCGGCCATGATCGAACCCGTCGTCATCCCCGCGTTCTCGATTGCGATGTTGAATCCGCCGATATATATGACGGCAATAACCGAAAGGTTCATGATCACGGTCAGCACCGGACTGATGACCGCCATAAGCTTCTGCACCTTGAGGTTGATGTCGCGGAGCTCGCCGTTTGCCCGGCCGAAACGTCCGCATTCGTAATCCTCCCGGACGTACGCCTTCACAACCCGCGCTCCGCCGACGTTTTCCTGAACCACGGAGTTCACTTTGTCAAGCCTGTTCTGAACGATGCCGTAAAGGGGAATGGCCCTGGCCAGCACCCATATGAGCACGACCGCCAGCACCGGTATCGAGCAGAGAAGCACCGCGCCGAATTTCAGGTCCAGCGAGACAAGCATGACCGTTCCGCCCACAATAAAAATCGGCGCGCGCACGAACATTCTGAGCAGCGCTTCAATGAAGTCCACCATCATCGAGATATCGTTTGTCATTCTCGTGACCAGCGACCCCGTCGTAAACCGATCCGTCTGTTCAATGGAAAGACTCATGACTTTTCTGAACGCATCGCAGCGCAGATCCCGCCCAAAGCCCTGGGCTGCCTTTGCCGCAGTATACGCGCAGAAAGTTCCGAAAAAACCTCCCAAAAGCGTTATTGCCAGCATAAGCAGCCCAAACAGCAGGATAACCTGCATTCCCGTATAGTCCTCTCCGAAAAAGAGGTTCACAATCCCCAGAGCAAGGGGCGACCCGTCTTTTTCCGACGCAATATCAAGCCCAAGTATTCCGTAGTTCACGATGTACGACATGAGATACGGAAGACAGAGATCGCACACAACTTCTCCGATCATGATGAACGGAGAAGTCACCGCAAGCAGCTTATAAGGTTTTAAGTATTTGAACAGCTTTTTCATACAGCCAAGCACCGCCTCCACTTCGGTTATTTTATGCTAACCTAAATTATACCACGATTCGGGTTGAAAAAAAAGAGCCCTGCGCGCTTAAAAAGCGCGCAGGGCAGACGCTTTTTCGTTACAGAAAGTCCGCAAGCTCGGAGAGCGTCGATATGCTGTACTTTGCGTGCAGCCCCTCCGGAAGAGGGAGCCTGTCCGGAGAAAAATAGCACGCGTCGATCCCGGCGCGGTTCGCCCCGAGAATGTCCGCAGAGGGGCTGTCTCCGACGGCGAGGACCTCCTCCCGCCCGACCCCCGCGCGTTTCAGAGCTTCGTCGTAAAACGCTCTGTCCGGCTTCGCCGCACCCAAACTTTCAGAGATGAATACCTCCCGAAAAAACGGTATGATCTCGCTTTTGGAAAACCTTCTGTGCTGGAGCTCCGCCATACCGTTTGTCACGATATACATCGCGTATTTTCCGGAGAGATATTCGCAGATCTCCCTTGCCCCCGGCAGCAAAGCCCGCTGCTCCGAAAGCAGGCCGATATATTTCTCCGCCGTTTTGCAGGGATCCTGATCTGCCCCGATCAGGGACAGAAATTTCCGGAATCGCCTTGGCGCAATATCCTTCTTCGCTATCCGCCCGTGTTCAAACTCATTCCAGAGAAATCTGTTTATCTTCCGGTAAGCTTCGAGCATTTCCGCGTCCAGGGTAACGCCGATCCCGTCCAAAAGCGTGCGCAGAGCGTTCTCTTCCCCGGAATCAAAGTCAAAAAGCGTCCTGTCGGCGTCAAAAAAGATCGCTCTGTATCTGTTTTTTTCCATTTTCTTCCGCACTCAGTTTTCCAGCACCGCGTGTACGACCAGTCGCTCGTTTTCCGCCGCGTTCGTGCACGTGGAAAGCGTAAGGATCCTGTTTGACGTGCCCGGGACGATCCCCGTCACTATCTCCGACGCTGCCGCAGTCTCTTTCAGAAAAGCCTCAAAATCCGCGTCCCCGCCAAAGGACGTCTGATAGGCTATCCCGGAGGACGTCGTCACGTACGCCGAATATATGCAGTACTTCATAAGACCCGACGGAGTCAGGATACAGATATACCTGTGCCCCTCATAGTAGCTCTGGGAGCGGAAATTCATAAGTCCCCCGAATTTAACGCCGTATCCTCCGTTGTGTCCGTAGATGATCGTATTTCTCGAGGTGAAGTCCCCGTTGACGCGGTAATCCGCAAAGATGCTTCCGAATCTGGCGTATGCACCGTCGATAGTGCTGTAAAGGTATTCGTCGTTGCTGTCTCCCAAAAGCACGGGATAGCTGATGTCCGAATCGTACATCCATATCCACCCGATAACGTCCGGATTTCTTGCGGAGAGCATCTCCCAGTTCACGCTGAACTCCGGCCAGAGCGGCTTATTTCCCGACGGCGTCTCCGTGTTCACGGGAGGCTCCGCAGGTCCGCTCGTCTCCGCTGCGGTCTCGGTCAGCACGCCGGACGCATTCGTTGCCCACCCGGGAACAATCGCGTGGTGTTTTCCGGTCGTGGCTTCGGTGACATCCGAAGACGTTTCCGGAGCCGTTCCGGAAGTCTGGATATGCGATGATGTATCAAATACCAAAAATTCGTTTTCAAGGGACTCATGCTCCCTGTTCTCGTTTACGAATTCCATAACAGACCGGATCAGCATCACGGCCGAAAAAACAAATACCGCGGCAAAAACACAGAAAAGCGCGATAAGCACCGGACTGCGCCACTTTGTTCTGCTCTTCATACCCCGTCTCAACCTCCGTCCAAAAGTATTTTTCCCGGATATTATATCACATCGCAGCGCCGCAGTCTATAAACACAAATTAATTTTGACTTTTTCACGGCATCTGCTATAATACTATGTACTCTTCACTTTCCAAAACACAGATATTTCGGAGGCGGCAAATGACACGCAAGCTTTACGACGACTTCCGGCTCACCGAAGCGGAAAGCCGCGTCATCTCCTGTGAGCCCGCCGAGGGCGGTTTTTCCGTTCTCTGCGAAGAAACGAACTTTTTCCCCGGCGGAGGCGGACAAACGCCCGACCCCGGAACCCTGGACGGAACGCCCGTTTTGAATGTTTTTGAAAAAAACGGGAACATATACCACCTTACCGCCGCACCGGCGGAGCCCGGCAGAACGGTAAAGCTTTCCGTCGACCGGCAAAAGCGCCTCTCCGACTCACATATTCACACCGGAGAGCACATCCTCTCCGGCCTTGCCCAGTCGATGTTCGGCGCCAGAAACGTCGGCTTTCACATGAGCGCCGACGCATCCACCGCAGACTTTGACATTCCGCTTTCGCCCGAGCAGCTTTCCGCGCTGGAGAGCGCCGTAAATTCCGCAATCCGCGACAACCGTCCGGTCAAAATATCCTATCCCTCTCCGGACGAGCTCGAATCGCTCCCCCTCAGGAAGCGCCCCGAAACCGACGAACCGCTCCGCGTCGTCGAAGTTGAGGGCTGCGATCTCTGCGCCTGCTGCGGCACGCACGTGCGCTCCACCGGAGAGGTCGGCATTCTGAAGATAAGCGCCTCCGAAAAGCTCCGCGGCGGGACCCGCGTATTTTTCGTCTGCGGTCAGAGGGCGTTCGACGTCTTCTGCGCAGAACACAGAGAACTCTCCGCCATAGCGAAGCTGTTTTCCGCCCAGCCCTCCGACGTGCTTTCCCACGTTCAAAAACAGCGCGCCGAAACAGCGCGGCTGAAAGCGATGCTCTCCGACAGGGAAAAACGTCTCGCCTCCGTCCTTGCCCGCCGGCTTTTTGACGGCGCTCCGGAGGAAAACGGCGAACGCGCAATCAGCGCCGAGATCGACCTCGGTCCCGAAAGCCTGATTGACGCGGCGGAAGCTCTCGTCTCCCTGGGACGCTGCCACGCGCTTCTCTCTTCCGAAGGAAGATATGTTCTCGCCTCCTCCGAAGATTCCACATTTGACCTAAAGTCCGAAAACGACCGTCTTCGCGCATCCGGCGCAAAAGGAGGGGGGCGCGGACATCTTTTCAGCGGAAAACTCTGAAAAAACAGCACAAAATGTTTGTCCGCCTTTCCCGGAAGCTCTTCTCAGTTTTCCACAATTTCTTTCACAGCTTCCACAAAATCTCCACAGTGGACGCTTTCCACATATCCCCTGAGGCTGCGGATCCTGTCCGGGAACTCAAACAGACAGGAGTCATATCCGAGCGCCGCGGCATAGGCCGTGATATATCCCTCGCTTCCATAGACGTTTGCCCATGTGTTTCTGGGAAAATATTTTGAAAACGCCCGGAAAAGCTTCGAATTCATCCCGTTGGACGTGATTATCTGCGTCGTCCAGCCGTGAACGTCGATAAATATATTTTCCCCGCTTCCGGTTTTATCTTTCATGAACTCTGCCAGAGCCGCCGCCTCGAGGCAGGAAAGCGGCTTTGGACCGTTGTAGTACCTCGACGAATAGAAACCGGTCCAGTACGCCGGAAAGCTGCGGTTGATGTCAACGCCCAGCCCGACCACAAGATTTCCCGACCAGTCCAGCATCGTCGTCGTACAGCGTCCCACTCCGTTTTCGCTGTACCCATCGATCAGACCGTCCGGGTTGCAGCAGGGCAGCACATATATGCTCCATTCCTCCGTGTCCCAGAAGGGGAGCTCCTCCATAAGCCGGAAAGCCGTATACACAAGCGCCCTTCCGTCGGCATAGAATCCGTCCTCGTATCCGTGGACGCAGAAAGTCATGATCAAAGTGTTTTCGCCGCTGCCGTACCGGTATGCGCAGAGCTCCCGTCCCATTCCGGAAGTACCGTATACAATCTTTTCATAGCACTCCGGAGCATAGCCCGGGTTCTCCGGTATCCCCGGCTTTTCCGATACGGTTTTTGCAACCGTTCCGCTGGAATACCCTCCCGATACGGCCTGCACCGCATAAATATAGTCCCGATTCAGGATCGCCGACGTATCGGTGTATCCGGGGGTTTTCACCGACGCGATATAGCTCCATCCCGTTTCCTGAGTCGTCCTTAAAACCCGGTAATATTCCGCGCCGGGCACTTCTTCCCAGCTCACTCCGACTCCGGCCATCACCTCTTCGGCTTCCGGGTTCGGAGCGGAGAGCCTTACGATCTCCGTTTCGATCCCGCTGCCTTCGCTGTCCCCCGTGAAAGCCGTTACCTTATACCTGCAAAGGTCCCCGCTTCCGGCTTTTCTGTCAAAGAAAACCGTATTCCCGGTCGTTCCGGCAAGCAGCCAATCGCCGCCGTTGTCCGAACGCCAGATTTTGTACCCTTCCGCGCCGTCGCAGCAGTTCCAGCTCAGACTTATGCCCACAGGCGAGTTTTTTGCGCTGACTTTTATTGCCGAGAGATATCTCGCCCCCGCCCCGTTGCTGAGTACGCTTGAGTACTGTCCCGAATCCGCCTGCACGCAATAGGAATATTCCCGGCCCGAATAAACCGCCCGGTCCATATATCCGGCGGTTTCGGTCTCTGCGAAAATCTCCCATTCGCCGTTCAAGGCCCTGAAGACGGTGTATTTTTCCGCTCCGGGGACCTCGTCCCAGCACACTGCCATTCCCGAAACCGAATTTACCGATATCACCGGCGAAACGAGCCGCACGATGCCCGCCGGCTCCGAAACCGTTCCCTCCGATTCCCCGCAGCAGGCTCTCACATAATACCTGTACTCCGCTCCCGGCAGAGCTTCCGCGTCGGTAAAGCTCAGTTCCTCCGTCTCCCCGGCAGGAAGCATCCCTTCCCCTTCGGCGAACCGGTAAACAGAGTACCTCTCCGCGCCCGGCACGGCGGACCAGCTTAACCCGACCCCATCTCCGGTGTTTTCGGCAAATACCTCCGCCGGAGTCAGGCGGGTTATATTTTTGCTCCGGCGCAAAGCGCTTTCGCTTTTTTCGGAGACCGCGCGCACGGAATAGCTGTATTCCTCCCCCGGCTCCGCCGCAGCATCCACCCAGCGAACCAGCTCCGTCGAACCGAGCGTCTCCGTTTTCCCGTCCTCACCGTTTCTGTAAACGATGTATCCGGAAGCAAACTCATTTATTTCCCACTTGACCAGAATGCCTTCCGCAGTATTCCTGACCGTCGTCTTCGGCGCTTCAAGGCAAAAGAGCTTTGCCGCGGAAGACATCCTTCCCTCAGCCGCTCCGAAGCACGCTCTGACCGAATAGTAATACTCCGTCCCGTTTTCTGCCGACCGGTCCGCAAAAACCGTCCTTGCCGTCAATCCGATCTCGTGCCACTCCCCGCCGGCGGCCCGCCTGTACACGCAGTATTTGTCCGCCCCCGAAACGGCGGTCCATTCAACCTCCGCCCCGTACACGGCGCATTTGACGGAAACCACGGGCTTTTCGGAGACGGCTTCCGCAGGCACAAAAAGGCGGAACACCGAAAAAACAGCCGCAAGAACAAAAACGGCAGCCGCCGTTTTAAGCCCGAGAAAAGACCGTCTTTGCATACGTTCCGCCTCTTTCTTTTATTCTGTTACTATTATATACTCCGTTCGCGCATTTTTCAATGCGTTTTTATTATCTTTCCTGTTTTTCCGGTTCCTTTGCCGCAGAAAGCTTTCTGAGACCGCGCCGCACGCGGTTGATGTGTCTTTCAAAATCCCCTCCGTCAATAAGCTCTGCCAGAACATACTGCTCAAATATCGGCACCGTGCAGGAGTAAAAACCCGCGCACTCACGGTATCTTACCAGAAGCGACTCCGGCAGCACCATGTACCCGACGCGGAGCGAAGGCGCAACAGTCTTCGAAAAGGTATTCATATAAACCACGTGTCCGCAGGGCTCAAGGGAGAAAAGCGTGTCCTCGGCCTTTGTCGACACCGTGAATTCAGAGGCGAAGTCGTCCTCAACAATGAACGCGCCCCTGGCCTGAGCCCACCTGATGTATTCCCGCCGCTTGGAAGCAGAAGCCGTGATTCCGCTCGGAAAACTGCAGAAAGGCGTCACGTGCAGCACCGTCGCTTCCGTGCGTTCAAGCTCGGAACTCTTTATTCCCTCGGAACCGAGGCGAAGCCTGTCCGTCCGCACGCCGTTTGCTTCATAGACCCTCGGTATCATTTCATAGCACGGGTCTTCAAGCGCAAACACCCTCTCCCGGCCGAAAAGCCGGACCGTCAGGCCGTAGAGATACTCCGCCCCCGACCCGATGATCACCTGGGACGGGAGAACGTGAATTCCCCGGCTTCTCACAAGATACGCCGCAATTGCACGCCTCAGCTCCGGACACCCGTCGTTGGGGGATTTGACGAGTATGCTCTCCCCCCGCTCGCTGAGCACCCGCCGCATCACCCGGGCCATCACGGAAAACGGAAAAGCCGCCTCCGCGCCGCGCCCTCCGCGGACGGCCGAAAGCTCCGTTCGCGTCTCTTCCGGAACCGGAACGCTGAATTTTTCGTTGTAGGAAACGAAATACCCGCTTCTCTCCCGCGGCTCCACATATCCCTCGTCGCAGAGTATCCCATACGCGTGCTCGACGGTGATAACGCTTATCCCGGACTCCTCGGAGATCAGCCGCTTTGAGGGAAGCTTTGTCATGTACGGGTAGGCTCCCCCGACAATGTCCTTGCGGAGCTGGTAATAAAGCTGCATATACGCCGGTTTGTCTTTTTTCCTGTCGATCGTGTATCTCATCTGGTCATACCAAATTTCTTTGTTCTGATAGTTTCAATACTTCCATATTTAAATTATAATATTCTGAAACAGATTTGTAAAGAGGGGAAATAAAATGAATTCAAAAACAACAATCCGAAAAACAACACGCTGGCTCTGTGTGACCGCGCTTTTCATGGCGCTTAATATCGTGATGAGCTCCTTTGGCCTTCCCGTCCCCGGCGGACATCTCTACCTCAACGACGTGATAATCTGCACCGCCGCAATTCTTCTCGACCCGTTCGCGGCTTTTGCCGTCGGCGGCATCGGAGCGTTTATCGGCGACGCGCTCTTCTATCCGACGCCCATGTTCGTCTCGCTGGTGACCCACGGACTTCAGGCGGTTGTCATTTCGCTCTTCTCCCACCACGTACTGAAGAAAAAACCTGTTCTGGCCTCCGGTATCGGCGTTGCCGTCGGCGCCGTCATCATGGTCGTCGGCTATTCCCTGGGCCGCGCATTCATTTACAGCACTCCTGAATACGCGCTCCTGAAACTCCCCTACCAGATCCTCCAGGCGGTCGTCGGCGCCGTGGCCGGAATGCTTATCTGCTGGCAGGCCAGACTTGTCAAACTCTATGACAAGCTCACCAAAAAATGGTGAACGGTTCTCCCGTCAAAATCTGATTTTCCCGTCCGCGCCGGAAGCTTACCGCTTCCGGCGTTTTTTTATTTTCCGACCGGTTTTCCCGTTGACAAACACGTTTGAATGTGCTATCATATGTTCACATCTTCATATGATTGGAGGTTCACATTTGAAACACGACCACAGCGGAACGCTTTCCGCGGTACTGAAACATTTGCCGGACGACAGTATGCTCTGCGATCTCGGCGATTTTTTCAAGATTTTCGGGGACACGACGCGCATAAAGATTCTGTATTCGCTTTTCGAGTCGGAGCTCTGCGTGTGCGCCATAGCGGAGCTTTTGAAAATGGAACAGTCCGCGATCTCGCACCAGCTTCGGATCCTTAAAAACGCAAAGCTTGTCAAAAGCCGCCGCGACGGCAAAACAAATATATACTCCCTCGCCGACGACCATGTAAGGCTCATCATCGGCCAGGGCTTTGAACATCTCACGGAGGACGATAAAAAATGAAAAAGACATTCAGACTCGAAGAACTGGACTGCGCCCACTGCGCGGCAAAAATGGAAGACGGAATAAAGAAGATCGGCGGCGTCGTTTCCGCCTCCGTCAATTTCATGACGCAGAAGCTGACCATCGAGGCCGACGACGCGGTCTTTGACGATGTCGTCAAACAGGCGGAAAAGATCTGCCGTAAAATCGAGCCCGACTGCCGCATCGTCAAATAAGCCCGGAGGAAGTACAGCGAAATGACGCGCAGAAACAAAAAAAATCTCATCCGCATCGTCGTCTCCGCGGTGCTTCTGGCGGCGGCATGGCTCATTCCGGCGGACGGAGTCATAAAGCTCCTCATATTTTTTGTCCCCTACGGGCTCATCGGCTGGGACGTTCTCTGGAACGCCGCAAGAAATATTGTCAGGGGGCAGGTCTTTGACGAAAACTTTCTGATGGCCCTTGCGACCGTCGGCGCATTTGCCACCGGAGATTACCCCGAAGCCGTGGCGGTCATGCTGTTTTACCAGGTCGGCGAACTTTTCCAGAAAATCGCCGTCGGCAAGAGCCGCCGCTCCATCGCGGCGCTCATGGATATCCGCCCCGATCACGCAAACGTCATCCGCGGCGGGGAAGAGACCGAGATCAGCCCCGAAGAGGTCGCCGCGGGCGAAACGATCCTCGTCAAACCCGGCGAGCGCATTCCCCTTGACGGCGTGATAATTTCCGGTTCCACCTCGGTTGACACCGCCGCGCTGACCGGCGAATCCGTCCCCCGCGCCTGCTTGGAAGGCGACCAGGTCGTCAGCGGAACGGTAAACCTCACCTCCCCCATTCAGGTCCGCACCACCAGCGTTTACGGCGAAAGCACCGTTTCGCGCATACTCGAGCTGGTGGAAAACGCCTCGGCGAAAAAATCCCGCTCCGAACGGTTCATCACCCGCTTTGCCCGCTGGTACACGCCCTGTGTCGTTGTCGCCGCAGCGCTTCTGGCAGTTGTCCCCCCGCTCGTCACCGGAGGCGGCTGGACCGACTGGATCCACCGCGGACTCATTTTTCTCGTTGTCTCCTGCCCGTGCGCGCTGGTGATCTCCGTGCCCCTCTCCTTTTTTGGGGGCATCGGCGGAGCTTCACGCTGCGGCATACTCGTAAAGGGCTCCAACTCCCTTGAAGCGCTTGCAAAGGTCGGAACAGTCGTTTTCGACAAGACCGGCACTCTCACGGAGGGAAGGTTCTCCGTCTCCGAAGTCCGTCCCACGGATATGTCCGAAGAAGAACTTCTCGCCCTTGCGGCTCTGACCGAAGCGTATTCCAACCATCCGATCGCCGAATCCATCATCTCCGCCTGGGGCGGAACGCCGGACAAGTCGCGCATAAGCTCGGAGGATGAGCTTCCCGGCCTTGGAATCCGCGCAGTTGTGGACGGCGAGACCGTCTGCGCCGGAAACGCCGGACTCATGGAGCTCTGCGGCGCAGAATACACTTCCCCGGACCGGGCCGGAACCGTCGTCCACCTTTGCCGCGGAAGCCGGTACCTCGGCCATATCATCATTTCCGACGCGGTAAAGCCCGACTCAAAGGCCGCCATGTACGAACTCCACGCCCTCGGCGCAAAAAATCTCGTCATGCTGACGGGGGACAGCGTCTCCGTTGCCCGCGAGGTCGGAACCTCACTCGGGCTCGACAGCATCCGCGCCGAACTGCTTCCCGACCAAAAGGTCGCCTGTGTCGAAGAGCTCCTTGCACGGAAAGCGCCCGGCTCCACCCTTGTGTTCGTCGGCGACGGCATAAACGACGCGCCCGTCCTTGCCCGCTCGGACATCGGAATAGCAATGGGCGCGCTGGGAAGCGACGCCGCCATAGAGGCAGCCGACGTGGTGCTTATGGACGACAAACCCTCGAAAGTCGCCCTCGGAGTGCGGCTTGCCCGCAGAACCATGCGCATCGTCCGCCAGAACATCGTATTCGCCCTCGGCGTAAAGGGCGTCGTGCTGGCGCTGAGCGCCCTGGGGCTTACGAATATGTGGGTCGCGGTTTTTGCCGACGTCGGCGTCGCCGTGATCGCAATTCTGAACGCAATGCGCGCCCTGCGCATACCAAAACAAAAGTAAACGTGATTTTTCGCTTTTCCCCGGCAAAAGCCTTTTCCGAAACGCCCCGGGGGAAAGCGAAAAAGCGTTCTGACAAAACCGAAACGGTCTGAGAAGACCTTAATGAACGGAGGCGGAACATGAACGATCAAAAATGGCGGCTGGAGGGCATTCCGGCCTACGGCGACGGGGAGTTGTTCGACGAGCTCTTCACCCTCGGAGGAGGGCTTTACGACGGTTTTGAGAACTCCCCCGAAGACCACTCGCTTATGCACCTCATCAACAACACGTCTGCCGGCGCGTTTCTTGCCTACTGCGGGGAGCTTGCCGGCGCAGGCTTTCGCCCCGGCTTTTCCCGCAGCGAAGAACACGGGCTTTACAGGGAATTTATCGGGGACGGCAGGATAGTGTACGCCTATTTCACGGCCCGCACGGGACAGGCCAGAGTCATCCTCGACCGCTCCGGCATTCCCCTGGCAGATTTTGAGGCGGACGCCTCCGCGGAAGAAGTCCGCAGCGACAGCGAGCTTATGCAGTTCGGACTTTTCTACGGCGACCCCGTCAAGGGTCAGGTTTCAACCTGCGGCATGCTCTATGTCATCCGGCTGCACAACAACAAGCTCTTCCTGGTGGACGGCGGCGAAGGCGCCCAGTGCACGAACGCGGCATTTGAAGAGCTGATGCGCCGTCTCCGCGAGCTGACACAAACCTCCGACGGGGAGCGAATCACTGTTGCCTGCTGGTTCTGCACGCACGCGCACAACGACCACATGGACTTTTTCATCAACTTTATGAAAAAATTCGGCGGCGTTCTGAACGTTGAGCGGATCATGTTCAACTTCCCCCAGCCGGAGTACACCGGAATCCCGGCTGAACGCCTGGAAAAATTCGTCCGCATCTATCTTTCCGGCGCAATGAACGCCCTAAAACAGTACTGTCCGGGCGCGCGCTATCTCAAAATCCATACGGGACAGAAGCTCTCCCTGGGAAATCTGAGCGCCGAAGTGCTCCTGACCCATGAAGACATGATATACGAAAACGAAGCCCGCACACATATTTCCGGAGTGAACTCCAGCTCGACGATTGTGAAGCTCTCCTTCGACGGAAGCTCGCTTCTGATCCTCGGCGACGCCGACGAGCCCAACGGCGAGGTGCTCAGAAAGTATTACCTCGCCGACGAACTTTCGTGCACATATCTCCAGGCGGCGCATCACCTGGCGAACAGGGACGAAAATATCTATTCCTATGTCCGCGCGGAGAGCGTGCTCATCCCGCAGGGGCGCCTCCGCATCCACAGGATCCGGCGCGAACACTACGCAACGCTCTGCAGGTATTACGACCGCGACCGCTTCTATCTTGAAGGGGACTACACCGTCGTTTTCCGCGTAAAGGACGGGACGGAAGAAGTGACCTATTACCAGCTTATGGGCGGCCCCTTCGACCCGAAGACCGAAAGCGAAAACCTCTGGATAGAGCTTCCCCCAAATTTCTAAGTATGAAAAGCGAAAAACGGAGTGAGCTTGTTTTTGCGGCATTTACGGAACGCCCGGCGGCAAAAACCTCCCCAAAACAAAGTCAAAGCCATAAGGGCCGGCCGCGGTCAGCCCTTATGGCTTTTTTCTTTCCGCCGGTATCCCTCCATTTGAAAACCGGATGAAAACTTTTCCGGATCACTTGAAATCTGCGGTTTTTCATATATAATATATAGCATAAAGCATTACAGCATCCAGCAAAACCGGATTTGGAACTTTGACCTCTGCCCCCGCCCCCGCAGAGTACGCTTCCGACGGGCAAAAAACCGGTTACGCGCAATCACTGTGCGGCACGGGCAAACGCCATCTGCCACCCGCCCCCCCAAAAGAATTTGAGCCCTGTGCGCAAGGTTCACAAAAAGGATAAAGAGAAAAAAAGGAGGACGCTGACATGAAGAAGTTTTTGAAAATTGTTCTTATTTTTGCCCTGTGTGCATCACTCATGCCAAATGTATATGCGGCAGGAGTGAAAGAGCCGGTAATCAACAGCGAACTGCCGGACTTCAGCCTTTATATCGGCTCCGACCCCATGGTGTTCTTTGCCGATGCTTCATCCCCGGACGGCGGCACATTGGAATACCTGTGGTACAGCACCACACAAAACGACATTTCTACCATCTACGCCATCCTCGACGCCACGGATGACTACTATTCACCGCCGGTGAAAGAAGGGGTTGTCTACTACTGCTATGCTGTCTGGAACGTTAAGAACGGACTGAGAAGCTCTCCCGTATACAGCCGCCTGATACGCATGGAATACATCGACGATACTCCGGTTCCCAGCCAGCTTGAGATCAGCCAAACTCCAAATAAGCTGGTATACAGCTGCGGTGAAGCTCTCGATCTGACCGGCCTGAAGGTTCGGGTTTGGCTTAGCGACGGATATCTGGATTTGTATGACGGCGCGAATCTTGATGTTAGCACCGGTTCCACCGATGACAAAGGATATCAAACCGTCCAGGTGACTTATCAGAACAGCAAGGGCTTTGTCTATTCTTTCTTTACCGTGCAGTACAACCATTCCTTCGGTTCCTGGAAGACCACTGCAGAGCCAACCTGCACTGAAAACGGCCAAAAGTCCCGGGAATGCGTCTGCGGCTATACGGAGCACGCTGACATCGCCGCCACAGGGCACCATTGGGATGACGGAAAGATCACCACAAATCCGACAGAGACCTCGACCGGTGTAAAAACCTTTACCTGCACCTTATGCAAGGCCACAAGAACGGAAGAAATTCCCGTCCTTGCAAGCTCGTCCGAAACATCATCCGAAACAATAGCAACGGAAGCCGCCGGAACTAACGCCTCTTCCGCAGAGGATGAATCAGAAGCAACAGAAGCCGCCGGAACCCCAGCCGCCGGAGAAGAAAAAACAGACGCGGCTGAAATCACCGAGCCCCCCGCCTCCGCATCGGAAAGCGAAATCTCTCAGGGGCAGGATGTCCAAACCTCCGGAGAAAACGGCAGCAACCCGTCGCCCGACGCGCCTGAGAAGGATTTGACCTTCCTCTGGTGGATTCTCGGTGCGGCCGGCGCTGTGATTTTGCTTGGCGGCGCTGCAGCGGTGGTTGTTGTGCTTCTGATAAAGAAGAAAAAATAAGCGCGCCCCGGCGCAAAACGAACTTTTTCTGCCGGATTCACTGTAAAAAAGCAGCGGCCGCAGCCAATTTTGGCTGCGGCGCTTTGCAGCATTTCGACACAATCGCCTGTATTTTTATGGCGCCATATCCGGGGTCCTGCCGGGTGAACGCTTTTCACCAAACGACAAACAAGCTTTTGCCCAAAAACGCGGCGCAGATTTATCCGTCTGCACCGCGTTTAATCATTCAATTTTTCCGGAAAGCTTCTGTCTCAGATCTGCTGCAAAGTTCTCAGGTGGTAAAACTCGCCTTTAAGCTCCATGAGCTCGTCAAAGCTTCCGCTTTCCACGCACACCCCGTCCTTTATGACCGCAATTATGTCGGCGTTCTTGATGGTCGAAAGGCGGTGCGCCACGATGAAGGTGGTCCGTCCCCGGGTGAGGTTGTTTATGGCGTCCTGAATCTGCCGCTCCGAAACGCTGTCGAGGGCGCTCGTCGCCTCGTCAAGAAGTATGACGTCCGGGTCGCGGATCAGCGCCCTGGCGATCGAAAGCCTCTGGCGCTGGCCCCCGGAAAGGTTTGCGCCGTGTTCTTCAAGCTGGGTGTCGACGCCGTTCGGAAGACTGTCCACAAGCTCCGTCAGCCGCGCGGCCTCAAGCGCCGTGCGCAGCCGGGCTTCCGTCACATCCGAAAGCCCGTAAGTTACGTTTTCGCGTATGGTCCCGGTGAAAAGAACGCTGTTCTGCGGGACCGTGGAAATATGCTCACGATAGCTGTGGAGGTCAATCCCGGTTATATCGTGCCCGTCGACTAAAAGCGTTCCGGCTGTCGGCATGTTGAACCCGATCAAAAGGTTCATAAGCGTCGTCTTTCCCGAACCGGATTCCCCGACAAAAGCGACGGTTTCCCCCGCCTTCACCTTCAGGTTGATCCCCTTCAGAAGCGGCTGATCTGCTTCATAGGAGAAGCGCACGTCCCGGAATTCATACTCTCCCCGGAGCCCGGAAAGCTTTTCCTTGCCCTCGTTGTCTTCGATGTCGTCCGAACAGAGTATCTCACCGACGGAAGAGATCGATTCGATGCCCTTGGATATGACCGGCACAAGTCCGATTATGGTCGAAACCTGTCCGGTAAGGGTGGTGAAATACGCCTGGTAAAGCGAGATATCGCCTATTTCGATGTTTCCCTTATAAGCCATGAACGCCGAAAAGATCAGACAGGCAAACTGGAAAATCTGGAACATGACCCACGAGATCGAACCGAAAAGCGCCGTCACCATATCCAGGCGGAAGCCCGTGTTTGCCAGAGTGTTCAGTATCGAGGTCATCTTTCTGACCTCCTTCTGTTCAAGGGCGTGGGCGCGGGTTATCTGGGTCATCTCGACCATGTCCATGATATTGGCCGAGGTGTGTTCCGTGTCCCGGCGAAAATCCCGGTTGGTGCGGTTTATCGGCCTGTGGAAATACCTGACTGTCAGGATCGAGCAGGGAATGCAGATCAGGAAGAACAAAAACACCCTGAAATCATTGCCCAGCACCACGATGAGAGCGGTTATCACGTTTATCACAATTCCGGGCAGCGTGGAAAACAGGTGGGTGGAAAGCCCCTGGATCGTCTCCACGTCGCGCATGAGCTTTGACTGAATGCGTCCGCTCTGCATCTCCTTGTGGAAGGTGATGGAAAGCTGCTGGAGCTTTCTGACCATCGCGCCGCGAAGCCCCGCCTCCACCTTTCGCGAGACAATGCTGTAATACTTGATATGCAGCATATGCGTCGGAATGTTGAGGATGAGGACAAAAACCATTATGACGATGTAAATCAGCATCCTCTTTGCAAAATCCTCCGAGGGATTTGCCGCAAGGTTGATGATTTTAGCCGTAATTATCGGCAGAACGATGCACGGCAGAGTCTTTATGCAATAAAAGAACATTGAAAGCAGGATTTCCCTGATGTACTTTTTGTACATCCTCAAAAGTATTCTGATCGGGCGGTCCGCCGACATCAGATACGTTTCGATAAGCTCCTGTTCAAGTTCAAGGACTTCCTCGTCGCTGAAAACGTCTTTCTCGCGGTCTTCGGAAGTACGGAGCCGGTCTTCCGTCTCCTTTTCTGCCGTTGCTTTGACAGAACTGTTCATACAGCGGTTCCTCCGCTTATCTGCAAGTCAATCCGGGACTTGGTGTAATATAACAGCTTTCAGGCGGCTTGTCAACAGGTTTCTGCGTTTTGCCCCTGCGCCCTTCCGGTAAAAACGGCCGCGCCGTCCGCCCCGGTCAAGCCCCGGCCCTCAGAGCTTACTCTTCCGGATATATTCCCTCACGGTACCAGATGTCGTTCATCATCTCGTATCTCTCAAGCGCAAGCCCCGTATATGCGCAGTTCGACGTGGAAAACACATATCCCGCTCCGCGGCTCATGCCCTGGGAAAGGCTTCTGCGGATGTCCGCGATGCACTCCTCGTCACTGCCCGTCTGGAGAAGACCGCAGTTCACGTTTCCGATGAGGGCAACCCTGTCGCCCCAAAGCCTGCTTACCTCGCCAAGGTCCACGCCGCCCTGGGGATCGAGGGAGTGGATCGCGTCCGGACCGCACTCCACCAGCTGGTCGATTATAGGCATAATGTTGCCGTCGGTGTGCTTGATGGTGTAGAAGCCCATCGCCCGGTAGGCGTCGATTGATTTTTTGAGGTAAGGAGCTATAATCTCCGAAAACATATCCGGCGTGAAGAAGGGGTTGACGTTGAAGCAATAGTCCGAACAC
>JAEDMJ010000076.1 GCA_016303065.1 Clostridiales bacterium | reverse complement strand
CGGAGAAGAGGTGATCTTTCCGGGGATCCCGCCAAGTCCCTCCTGAATGAGCTGCTTGAGCGACCATCCCGCACAGTAGCCGGTGAGCATGGAGAGGTCGTGAAGGTGCATGTCGCCGTTTCTGTGGGCATTGGCAATCTCCTCGTCGTACACCTCCGAGAGCCAGTAGTTTGCGGTGATCGCCCCGGAGTTGTAGAGGATAAGGCCGCCGACGGAGTAGGTGACGGTGGAATTCTCTTTGACTCGCCAGTCGTTGGTTCCGAGATACTTGTTCACGGTCTCCTTGTAGTCGAGAAGGGTCCCCGTGACGTTGCGGAGCTTTTCGTGCTGGCGGCGGTAGATTATGTAGGCCTTTGCGACCTCGTCGTATCCCGCCTGGACCAGAACGCTTTCAACGCTGTCCTGGATGTCTTCAACGCTTATAACGCCTTCCTTGATCTTCGGCTCAAAGTTCGCCGTGACCTTGAGAGCAAGAAAGTCGATAACAGCCGGATGATACTGCTTTTCCGTGGCTTCAAAAGCCAGCTTTATTGCGTTTACGATCTTGGAAAGGTCGAAATCAACGATCTTTCCGTCTCTTTTCTGAACCTGATACATCTTTTATTCTCCCCGTATTTCTGTGTTCGGCAGATATTTCTTCGCTGCACAGAGCAGCTCGCTCATTTCCTTTGCCGAAAAAGCCGCAAGTCCGTTTCCGATCAGATCGCCCGAATCCCGGAACGCCTGCAGATAGTATTGTTTCGCTCCGTATATCCACCGTCCGATTTTTTCAATATCCTCCGGCGTATGGAGCCCTTTTACGACCGTCGTCCTGAACTCATAGGGAACTTTTCCGTTCAGAAGGAGCAGGACGCTCTCCTCCACGCTTCTCAGCGCCGTTCCGGAGCCGGAGGTTTCCGCGTACTTTTCCGGCGAATTTTTAATGTCCATCGCCACATAGTCCGCAAGCCCCTTTTCCAGAATTTCAGAAAGCCGCGCCGGATACGCGCCGTTCGTGTCGAGCTTTACCAAAAAGCCCATGGCCTTCACCTGTTCCAGAAAAGCCGCCGTCTCCGGCCAGATGAGAGGTTCCCCTCCCGTCAGACAGACCCCCTCGAGAATTCCCTTCCTCTTTTCCAGAAAGGCCAGAACGTTCTCCAGCGGGAAGTCACCCGCGTCGTCCGTATGGGTCACAAGGGATGCGTTGTGACAGAAAGGACATCTGAAATTGCAGCCGACCGTAAACACGGTGCACGCAACTTTTCCCGGATAATCCAAAAGCGTCAGCTTCTGGAGCCCACCTATTCTCACAGGCGCATCACTCCTTTTTTCCTTGGCGGTATCGGTCTGCAGAGCGTATTATATCACATGATCCGGGAGTTGTAAACAATTCGCGCCAAAAAATACTCCACAATATTTTGTGCTTATGTTTAGTCACCTTCACTATATGTTGTTAATCATGTGCGTCACAGCATTTTCTGCATATCCTTGCGCAAAGATGCGATAATGCGCTTTTCAAGCCTCGAAATATACGATTGAGATATGCCGAGGATGTCGGCGACCTCTTTTTGAGTGCGTTCCGGGCGTCCGTCAAGGCCGAAGCGCATGACGATTATTTCCCGCTCCCGCTCTCCGAGCCTTGTCAGCGCGGCGCGAAGAAGTCTTCGGTCGACCTCTTCCTCAAGGCTCTGTATCGTGTCGTCTTCCCCGAAGAGGATATCCGAAAGCAGAAGCTCGTTTCCGTCCCAGTCCGTGTTCAGGGGCTCGTCTATGGACATTTCGTTCCTGCGGGAGGCGTTTTTCCTGAGAAACATCAGTATCTCGTTTTCGATGCATCGGGACGCGTATGTGGCAAGCTTGATGTTTTTCTCCGGGCGGAACGTGTTTATGGCTTTTATGAGTCCGATCGTTCCTATGGAGACCAGGTCGTCTATGCCGATTCCCGTGTTTTCAAATTTCCGCGCGATATAAACGACCAAACGGAGGTTCCTCTCGATAAGGACGCGGCGGACGTTCTGCCTGTCCTCGTAAAATTTCGAGAGAAGATATGCCTCTTCCTCCTGGGACAGGGGGGGCGGAAGCGTTTCTCCTCCGCCCACATAGTAGACCGGAGTCCGGAAAAACCGCGCACGGAAGCGAAGAAAAATTATCCAAAGCCTTCTGAAAAGCGCCATATGCAAAAACCTCCCTGTTTTGCCCATATTTGCTAAACTCCGGTCAGGGCTTCGGCCGCTTCCCCGTCCAGATTCGGCGAGACCGCCACAGCCGTCGGCCCCTGGGGCACGCCTCCGAGGATCACTTCCGACGCCGTGAAGCACAGAAGAAGGCCCTCTCCCGCCACCCCGGAAGCCCCGAGAAGGCGCATCGCCGGACCGCCTTCCAAAGCCACGATCTCCTCCGGCGGAAGCCCCTTTCTTACGGCCGCTCCGATGTGTCCGGGCAAAAGCTTTTCCGCCGTCTCTCTGCCGACGACAATGACGCGGCCGTTGTCCGCCGGATCCCGCAGCAGGCACCCCGTGTCCGTCAGCACGTCCACCTCCGCGCGGTTCTCCCCGCAAAATATCACAGAGTGCCTTTTTTCGCTCTTCACAGAGCGCGTCAGCCCCGTTATCCTCGTCACGAGGGTAAGAACCGCCCACACCGCTCCGGAAGAGGTCAGAAGCAGCCACAAGGGCATTCTCACATACGCCGCCCCGAAGATAACCTCCGCCCTGTCCCCGCCGAAACGCGCCAGAGTTCCGACTCCTCCGGCAAGCGCCGCTCCGAGAACAAAAAACCATCCGTAAGCCCGCAGAGCCTCCCTCCGCACTCCGAACGCCGCCGAGCACATTCCGCCTCCCGCCAGAAGTCTCAGCGGCAGGGATGAGAGGAAATCCGCTCCCGGCAGACAGCAGACAAGCGCATACAGCGCTCCGCCCGCCGCCGCCAGAAGAAAGCGCGGGCGGTTTTTCCGTCTTCCGGCAATTCGCGCAGACGCGCGCAGCAGCGCGTAGTCAAGGATGAAATTCACCGCCAGCAATTCGTCGATATAAACCGTCACGGGCTCGCCCCTTTTTTTCGTAGCCTGGCATGAATTATAGACCTGTCCCCCTGCGTATTCTGGCGAAATGCGCCGTACGGAACAAGTCTTGCAATTCAGCGCAAAATGAGGTATAATATTGTCAGAAAATAAATCACAATGCCTCCCTTTTATCAAGTCGGGAGACAGGATCGGAGAAAAAATATTATGGGACTTTTCAGCGGCGTCCTTCTTGCCAGCGACTTTGACGGAACACTTTCAGCAGGAAAAGCCGGCATCCCCGAACGGGTCAGGCGCGCAGTTTCGGAATTCACCTCGGAGGGCGGTTTCTTCACCGTTTCCACCGGCAGAACCTACCTCGGTTTTCACGCCTACGATCCGGAGCTTATCAACGCCCCCGTCATGCTTGCAAACGGCGGCATGATATACGACTATACCAAAAAAGAGATAGTCGCGCTCGAGGGGATCGACAGGGAAGCCATTCCCTCCCTCCGCGCCATCAAGGAGAAGTTTCCGACCGTCTCCATAGAAATGTACGCATTCAAAGAGACGTTCTGCCTTAACGTCCACGATAAGGCCCACCGCCACTTCACCAGCCAGGACATCCCCTACCAGTCGATTGACGATCCCGCCGAGGCCCGCGGCCCCTGGGCGAAGATCATGCTGGGCGGAGAGCCGGAAGAGATCGCCGAAGTCCAGAAGTTCATCTCGGCAAACTGTCCCGAACTGGGCTATGTTCCCACAACGGGCGGATATCTCGAAGTTCTGAAGCCCGGAATGCACAAGGGCTCCCTGCTTCGCATTCTTGCGGCAAAGCTCGGCGTCCGTGACGAGGATACCTACGCCGCCGGCGACGGGTACAACGACGTCGATATGCTCCGCATTGCCTCCGCCGCATTCGTACCCTCAAACGGCGACGAATTCGCAAAAGCCTGCGCGACATATGTGGTCTGTTCAAACGAAGAGGGCGCCATTGCCGATGCGATCGAAATTCTGAGAAAGATCTACACCGAAAAAAGAGGCTGAACCGGCAAAAGGCCTGAAAATCAAGGATGCGAAAAACCTTTTCCGGTAAAAGGTTTTTCGCCCCCAAGCCAGTCCGGAATTGTAAACGGCCCGTCGTCTGCATAAATCAGACGACGGGCCGTTTGGTTTTCCGTGATTTTCGTTTTAAGTTATTCAAAACGCGTTTTCGGCATTTTCCCCGGCCGCGCTTGCGGCTTTGCCCATCCCGCATCCGTGACTGATGCGCTCAACCCCCGGGGCTTATTATGAGAAAAAGCCGGAGCAAACTTTCCGTTTGCTCCGGCTTGTGTGATCCACCCGCGATTCGAACGCGGGACCCTCTGCTTAAAAGGCAGATGCTCTGCCGGCTGAGCTAGTGGATCATATGACGTTTTACTGCAAAATAAAAACCGGGCTGCTTAGGCGAAATACCGTACCGAATAAAGGCGCGTTTTTCGCTCTCGCCCGACTGGGATGGCAGGACTCGAACCTACGAATGCGGGAGTCAAAGTCCCGTGCCTTACCGACTTGGCGACATCCCAACATCGGTTTTGCGTCAGAAAATAAAAAGGTGGGTAATCGGATTCGAACCGACGACCCTCAGGGCCACAACCTGATACTCTAACCAACTGAGCTACACCCACCGTATACGCCTGAAGGGATTCGAACCCCCGGCCCACTGCT
>JAEDMJ010000038.1 GCA_016303065.1 Clostridiales bacterium | reverse complement strand
CCGGATGAGGCCGTATCCTTAAGGCCCAAAGCCGCAAGCGTCTGGCGACCGACGATCCCGTCCACCGTCAGGCCGTTCTTTTTCTGAAAATATCTGACCGCCTCGTCTGTTTTTGAACCGAAGATCCCGTCGACCTCTCCGGAGTAATAGCCCCAGTTTTTAAGTTTCGTCTGGATCTTTGACACCATTTCTCCCGAATCGCCCTTGCGGTAACTCGCCCCGGAAACGACCGGGAACACGGTCACGACAAGCGCAAGCACAAGGAGCACGGCGACCGCCCGCCGCAAATGTGCGGCCTTCGGATTTCGGATTTTAAGCCTTTCGGACATCGATCGATCCCCCCGGAATTTATTCGCCCTTAGTGTGCGCGTTCCGGGGAAAATCATACCTTTTATTTACAGTTTTTTATTTCTGATTTGCCGCAAGCACCGGCTGAAGCTGCCGTCCTTCGAGAGCCGCAAGCACAGTCGCTTCCGTCAGACTGAAGTCCGCGACCGCCGAACAGGGCTTGTTTTCCGGATCGTCCTGACCGAAAGGCACAAAATAGACGTTTTTTCTCGCCGCCAGAGCGCCGATGTTCACCGCATTCGCTCCGAGAGCGTCGTTCGTCGACACCGCAATCACAACGGGTCTGCCGTTTCTCAGCTGCGACTTTGCCGCAAGAGTCACCGGTCCGTCCGCGATTCCCGCAGCAAGCTTTGCCAGAGTGTTTCCCGTCGCCGGTTCTATTATCAGCGCATCCACAAGTTTCTTCGGACCGATCGGTTCTGCCGAAGCAATGTCGCATATCGGAGTTCTTCCGCATATTTCCTCAATCTCCCTTTTAAAATCTTCCGCTTTTCCGAACCTTGTGTCCGTCGTTGAGGCCGCAAGACTCATTATCGGAATTATTGAATGCCCGCTTTCCGCGAGTTTTCCAAGCTCGGCGATCACTCTGGAAAACGTGCAGAAGGATCCGCAGAACGCAAATCCCAGGCGCAGTACGTTTTCAGGCGTCAAACCCAATCCCCTCCGTTGCCAAAAGTTTCTCTATTTCTTCGTATATGATCTCCGCCGCGGTTTCCGGCGACGTCTTTCCCGGAAGCCCCGGCGCGGAAACGATCTCAAGTCCAAGCTTTTCCGCCGCCGAAGCGTCGAACCCGCCCGGCGCGCTGGCAAGCTCCGCCAGAACGCAGTCCGGCCGGAGCGCGGAAAGCTCACGCCGGGAAAACACCCTGCGCGGAATCGTGTTGAATACCATGCGAAACCGTCCGAGAGCATCCCCCATTCCGTCGGTGCGAAGAGCCGAAAAGCCGTTTTTTGCCGCCCATTCAAGGCTCTCCGGGCGAAGCGCCGAAACGCTGATCTCCGCGCCGAGCTTTCCGAGAAGGACCGCAAGCTCGCGTCCGATCCGCCCGCAGCCGGCAACCAGCATCTCCGTTCCCCTGATACGGCACGGAAGCCGCTCCACCGCCGTCCCCAAAGCCCCCTCCGCCGTCAGATAGGCGTTTTTCCGGAGAAGCTCCTCCGTCGCATAGTCCAAAAGACGAATTCCCTTCTCCTTTGCCGCTTTTTTCATTATTTCCGGCGGCGCTCCCGCAAGGACGGCGGCTTTTGTGCTGAGACCGAAAAATTCGGACAGCGGCATTTTTCGCAGGGCGAAGGGAGCCCTGATGCAGTCCCCTGCGGCCGCCGGGTAGGGAAGGACCGCAAGATCCGCACCGCCGACACATTCCGGATCGTCCGACGGAACGCCGAGCCCATCAAGCCCCCAGGCCGCCGTCCCGTGCCCGGCAGCCTCAAAAAGCCCGCGGAGCATTCTCTGGCGCATATCTCCGCCGAAAAACATAATTCTCATCCAAAGCACGCTCCCTTTTTACGATTTCACCTCATACTATTCAAGTGCCGCCGTCCGATGTTCCGCCCCTTTACCGGCGGGGCGTTTTTTCAAAACTTTGTCCGCTTATCCAAATCTTCAGCCGCTTTTTGTCCCATAGATAAGACAAAAGGTATCCTGCGGCAGAATTAACTTGACAAAATCTGCCTGTTATACTATACTGTAAAAGAATATGTATACATGAAAAAAAAGGGGGGTGATTCCTTTGAACAACCGCGAGCGCACCAGAGCAATACTGAACTACGAAAAAGCTGACCGCATTCCCGTTGTCCACTTCGGTTTTTGGGACGAATGCTACGCGCTTTTTGAAGCTCAGGGACATATACCGGTCATGAAAAACGAAGACGGCACCGACAGACATCTCACCGAGAGAGAGGTGTTCGGGCTTCTCGGCTTTGACTTCGGCTGGGGGAGCATCACCGGAGCGAACAACGGTCTTCTTCCCTGCTTTGAGACGAAAGTTGTAAAGGAATTCCCTGACGGCGGACGCCACATTCTCAATTCCAACGGCGTTACCGTCTGGCAGAAGCCCGGAAAAACCTCCATTCCCGCCGAGATATCCCACACGCTCGTTGACCGCGAAAGCTGGGAAAAGGAATTTCTTCCCCGCCTTCGCCCCGGTCCCGACCGCTATCCGAAGCTTTCTCCGGAGACCGTCCGGCGCATAAATTCGTCAACCGACCCCGTCGGCGTCCATTGCGGAAGCCTTTACGGCACTTTCCGCGACTGGGCCGGATTCACCGGCACCTGCTACATTCTCGCAGACGACGAGGAGCTTTTCGGTGAAATCCTCCGCACGCTGGCGGACATCTGTTACGACGGAGTAAAAGCCATTCTCGACGCCGGAGTGAGGCCCGATTTCGGCCATTTCTGGGAGGATATCTGCTTCAAAAACGGCCCGCTCGTGAACCCCGCCGTCTTTGACGAATACTGCGGTCCCGGATACGCGCGCATCACTGGGCTGCTGAAAGAGCACGGCTGCAGCATTTGTTCGCTCGACTGCGACGGATGCATAGATTCGCTTATCCCTACCTGGCTTGAAAACGGCGTGAACACCATGTTCCCCATAGAAGTCGGAACCTGGAACGCCTCCATCGGCCCCTGGCGTCAAAAATACGGCCGTGCGCTCCGCGGAGTCGGCGGCATGGACAAGAGAGTCTTCGCAATGGACTACGCCGCAGTGGACGCCGAGATAGAAAGACTTCGCCCCCTTGTTGAAATGGGCGGGTTCATCCCCTGCCCCGACCACCGTATCCCGCCGGATGCAAAATGGGACAACATACTCTATTACACCGACAAATTCCGCAAGGTTTTCGGCTGATCCGGATTTAGGAAACCGCACACCGGAGCACAGCAGACAAATATAAACAGGAGGAAAATCCGATATGGCTCCCGAGCTTTTGGAGATAATACAACACTTCCGTATCGAAGGGGCTGGCACTGAATTCCATCCTATCGACACGGGACACATCAACTCAACCTATCGTGTGACCTGCGAAACCGGAGAGAATCCAAAGCGCTACACCCTTCAGAAGATCAACAAATACGTTTTCAAACAGCCGGAGCTTGTCATGGCCAATATCTGTGCCGTGACGGAATTTCTCCGCAGAAAGATCGCCGCCTCCGGCGGGGATCCCTCAAGAGAGACTCTGACCGTGATTCCCGCCGTGGACGGAAAGGCATACCATATCGACGACGACGGAGAGTACTGGAGAATGTATGAGTACGTCGACAACGCCTCCACATACGACACGGTCGTCAATCCCGAGCATCTCTACAACGCGGGCTGCGCTTTCGGCCGTTTCCAGACCCAGCTTGCCGATTTTCCCATCGAAAAGCTCCACGACACGATTCCGAACTTTCACAACACGCGCAAGCGCTTCGACGATTTCTTTGCCGGAGTGGAAGCGGATCCCTGCGGCCGCGTCAAAGACGCCCTTCCGGAGATCGAAATTCTGAAAAAATTCCGCCCGCTTTCCTCGTTTCTGCTTGAAAAGCAGGAGGCCGGCATTCTCCCCCTCCGCGTCACCCACAACGACACGAAATACAACAACATCCTTATCGACAACGCGACAAACAAGGCGCTCTGCGTCATCGACCTCGACACCGTAATGCCCGGACTCGCCGCCTACGATTTCGGCGACGCAATCCGTTTTGCCGCCAACACCGCGGCCGAAGACGAAACCGACCTCAGCCGCGTCAGTCTTGACCTTGGACTTTACGAGCGTTTTGCCTCCGGCTTTGTCGGTTCCGTCTCCGGATTTTTGAGGGACGAGGAAGTCGCGCTCCTGCCCTACGGCGCGCTTTTGATGACGCTTGAAGTCGGCTCGCGCTTTTTGCTCGACTACCTGACCGGAGACAGGTATTTCCGCATACATCGTCCCAACCACAACCTGGAACGCGCGCGCACACAGCTTGTCCTTGCCACGGATATGGAGCGCCGTTTCGGAGAAATGAATGATATTGTAAGGAAGTACCTCTGATGCCTGACAGAAAATATCCCGGACGCAGACCCGACTCCCGCGGTCCGCAGTACCGCAGTTCAAACGCTCCCGCTCCGTACGCCCGCACCGAGAACCGCGACGACATTGAATACCTTATCGAGGGCCGCAACGCCCTCGCCGAAGCCGTCCGCAGCGGACGCAGCATTGAAAAGCTCTTCATTGCCGACGGGCTTGAAAAGGGTTCGCTCACTCCCGTCGTGGCCCGCTGCCGAGAGGGCGGCGCCGTCGTCGTGAAGTGCGACCGGAGAAAGCTTGACTCGCTTTCTCCGACGGGCGCCCACCAGGGCGTCATCGCCTATGTGTCGCCCTGCGAATACATTTCCGTCGGCGAGCTGGCCGACGCCGCGCTTGCCTCCGGAACGGCGCCCCTCATTGTGGTCTGCGACCACATCGAAGATCCCGGAAACCTCGGGGCGATCATCCGAAGCGCCGAAGTTTCCGGCGCCCACGGGGTCATCATCCCGCGCCGCCGCGGCGCTTCCGTCACCGGAACGGTCGTAAAGGCCTCCGCCGGCGCGGCGCTCCACCTTCCCATCGCCCGCTGTTCCAATGTCAACTCGGCAATCCGCGAGCTCAAAGAGCGCGGCATCTGGGTCTGGGGCGCGGAGGGCGGCGAAAGCAGGCTTCTCTATGACGCAGATCTGACTCTTCCCACGGCGCTCGTGCTCGGAAGCGAGGGGGAGGGGCTCTCCCGCCTCACCGCAGAGAGCTGCGACGGACTCGTCAGCATTCCGATGGCCGGAAAAATCAATTCACTGAACGTCTCTGCCGCCGCGGCAGTTCTTCTCTTTGAAGCTGTCCGCCAGCGAATCTCTTCCAAAGTCTGAAAGGAGCTGTTCCTTCGTGTCAAACGACAAAAACGGCATGAACGAAGAATTCTCTCTTGAATCCATAATTGCCGAATTCGCCGGGGATTCCTCCGAAACTCCGGCCCCGAAAACCGATTCCCCCGAGCACGAAAATCCCCCTCCCGCCGCTTCCGATTCTCCGGAGCAGTCCGGCGGGAACGCAGAAGCCGAAGAGCGGGTCTCCGACCCCCCGGAAAAAGAGGCCGAAGAAAAAAGCGAAAATGAAGCGCCTTCCTCCGACGGCGGCGAGGACGAAAGCCAGCCGGAGCTTTTCAGAAATATCCGAAAGTCCGTTTCCGTCAACAGCCGTCCCGTCCCCTCCGCGGAGGAGCTCAGAGTTGACGGCGCGGAAACGCACGACGACGTTATCGACCTCGGCGCATACGACAACGCGTACCGCAAGCGCCAGCACAGCATCCGCAATATGCGCCGCCAGCTCCGGGCAAACGACAGAGCGATCAAAAAGCTTCAGTCCGAAAAGCTGAAAAAGAGAAATATCACCGCTCTTATGCCCGCGACGCTGAATTCCAAAACCGGAATTCCCGTTCCGGAAGGGCTCAGAAAATCCAAAAAGAACCAGCCGAAGGTCTCCCCGCGGCAAATGCTCAGAAAGCTTGACAAGGAGCTTCGCTCCCTGACAGTCCGCTCGGTCCTTGCGTTCATCTTCTGTCTGCCCCTTGCCTATATGACCGCGGCGTCCTATCTGAAGCTTCCGCTTCCGGACTTTATGTCCTTTTCATCCAACCCCATCACCTTCACAATCATCTCTCTGGTTCTTCTGTCCGGAGTGATACTCTGCGCATACGACATATATTTCGGCGGGTGCTATTCGCTGATAACCTTCAAGGCCACGGGCGACTCCCTGATTTTCGCCTCGTCGATCGCATCCATCGGCCACTGCATCGTATCAATGCTTGACAAAAGCACAATGTACGGCTCCGAGACCTCCCCGGTCTATGTTCCCGTGTGCATTCTCCCCGCCCTCGGACTTCTTGTCTCCCTCATCGGCGACCGAATCCGCGTCCGGGCTTACCGCAGTTCGCTGATCAAAACCCACCGCCTCGAAAAAGCTTCGACCATCGCGCCCCTGCGCGACAGGTTCGACGGCAGCGTGGTATACGCCTCCGCGCCGACCCGCGACCTCAGCGGATTTTTCAGAAGCTTTGCCGAAAACGACGCCGTGACCACCATGATGCACTGGTACGCGCCGCTTCTGATCGCTGCCACCATCCTTCTCAGCGTATACTGCAGCTATTACGGAAACGGCTCGACCCCGTTCTTCTGGAACTGGTCCGTCATCATCGGCTTTACTCCGGCCCTCGGATTTTTCCTGGCCTATGTCCTGCCCTATGCCCGGCTTTCAAAACGCCTGGCAAAGAACGGCGTCAGCGCCGGCGGCATTTCCGCCTGTGCAAGGCTTGCCGACAGAAGCTTCGTCATGCTCCGCGACAGGGATATGTTCCCCGCCCAGTCCGTCTCCATCAAAGCGGTCAGGCCCTCAAACGCCGGAGATTATCCCCTCTGCATCACGGCGAGCGTGCTTTCCGCGGCGGACACTTCGCTTGCCGAACCCTTCCTCGCCCTTGTGAGAAAACAGTGCATCCCGCTTTTCCGCGTCAAAAACCTTTCCATAAGCGACAGCGGCGGCTATTCCGGAGTTATCGAAGGGCACAAGGTCCTTGTCGGCACCTGCTCATTTCTCCAGCGCTCCGGCGTCAAAACTCCGGAGGACATAAGCCTCCGCACCGCCCTTTGCTGCGCCGTGGACGGAGCGCTGCTGGCGGTCTACGCAATGCGATATGAAGTCTCTTCCTCCTGCGACTACGCCATGAGTCTTTTCGACGGGAACGGGTATTTCCCGATTCTTGCCACGCGCGACGTAAACATAACCTCCGCCATGGTACAGGACAGCTTCGGCATCCCCTCAACGGAGGTTGTCTACCCCTCCGCGGAGGTACGCACCGTCATGTCGGATTCGCGCAACACTCTCGAGGCCTCCGCCGTCGTCACGCTCCAGCCCACCGGCAGCGTGTTCGCCCAAACTCTTGTCGGATGCCACAGGTTCAAATCCACGGCAAGGCTCGGCCTCATTTTCTCGGTCATATCTTCGCTCATCGGTCTCGCTTTCGGAACCATAATGGCCTATTTCGGCTGGTACGAAGCGGCGACTCCGGTCAATATGCTTCTCTATTACGTTCTCTGGCTCGTCCCCGTGCTCGTCTTCTCCGGATGGGTCAACCGTTATTGACAAGAAGTCATCAGTTTCGGTATTTTCCGCAAAAAACATAAATCAAACAACACAAAGGAGATATTATGCTTCTCTCACAGCTCATTGGAGAACGCTATCGTGAAAAGCCTGTGGAGGCTTCGATGGCAAGTCACATTTTCATGCTTCGCGGCGGATACATGCGTCAGGTCGCGTCCGGAATATACAGCCTTCTTCCCCCCGCAAAGCGCATAACCGCCAAGCTTGAAGCCATAATCCGCGAAGAAATGGACGCCATAGGCGGACAGGAAGTTCTCTTCCCCGTCGTCATGCCCGCAGAGCTCTGGCGCGAGTCCGGAAGATACGAAAGCGTCGGAAGCGAGCTTCTGCGCCTTAAGGACCGCACCGGACACGACATGCTTCTCGGCATGACTCACGAGGAGGCCTCCGTCCATCTCGCCCGCAGCGAAGCCACAAGCTATACCCGCTTTCCCTTCATGATTTACCAGATCCAGACCAAATTCCGCGACGAGCCCCGCTCCCGCGGCGGTCTGATCCGCGTCCGCGAGTTCACAATGAAGGACGCCTATTCCTTCCACACCTCCCAGGAGGACCTTGCGCGCTATTACGACATATGCCACAAGTCCTACGAGAGGATCTTTGCCAGAGTCGGCCTTCCCGGGATCGTGTCCGTCAAATCCGACACCGGTATGATGGGCGGAAAAGTCGCGCACGAGTTCATGCTCCTCTCCGACTCCGGCGAGGACAGCCTTGTCATCTGCCCCCACTGCGGCTTCAGTGCAAACGTCGAGGCCTCCCCCGTCAAGTGCGTCCACGGGAACCGTCCCAGCCGCCCCGTCGAAAAGGTCTCCACTCCCCACACAAAGACCATCGACGAGCTCTGCGCGCTTTTGAAAATCACCCCGGACAGAACCGCAAAGGCCTGCGTCTTCGCGGTTGAGGGTCGCCGCAAGCCCATTATCGTCTTTATCCGCGGCGACTTTGAGGTCAACGAAGCAAAGCTCCGCCAGCGCGTCGGCGCCGATGTTTTCCCGCTTACCGATTACAGCGAAAGCGACATTTGCTTTGGCTTTATCGGCCCCGTCGGACTTGCTTCCGACGCGGACGTCTATTTCGACGCCACGCTTGAGGGCGAGACCGACATGGTCTGCGGAGCCAACGAAACCGATTTCCACCTCTGCGGAGTCGATTTCACCGCGGAAGGGCTCGGAAACGCCTTCCCCGCAGAGTTCTTTGATCTGGCAAAGGCCCGCTCCGGCGACGCCTGCCCCGTCTGCGGCCGGTCCGCAGAGATCAAGCGCGGCATTGAAATGGGAAATATCTTCCAGCTCGGAACAAAATACTCCGCTTCCATGGGCTACACCTACACCGACGCGGAAGGAAAGGCCCAGACTCCGATCATGGGCTGCTACGGAATCGGCGTAGGCAGACTTCTGGCCGGAATCTGCGAGGAGCACCACGACGACTACGGTCCCATCTGGCCTATCTCGGTCGCCCCGTGGCAGATACACATCTGCGCCATCGGCGGAGGCAAGGACCCGAAGATCACCGAAGCCGCCGAAAAGCTTTACGCCGAACTCAGCCGCAAATACGAAGTCATATACGACGACCGCGGAGCCGCCGCAGGCGTGTCCTTTGCCGATGCGGACCTTTTGGGCGTTCCTCTCCGTATCGTCATCGGACGCGGACTTTCAAAGGACGGAACGGTTGAGATCGCCGCCCGCGACAAGTCCTTCCGCGACAACATCCCGCTTGAGGACGCGGTCAGCGCCGTGGACGGCTATATCGACCGGCTCTGGGAAGGCCTCCGCTGAGGAATTTGTAAAAAATATAGAAAATCTTGTTGCGTTTTTCCCTGCTTTGTTATATAATGTAGACTATAAGCCTTGAACGGTCCTGGCCCGAACATTCGGCCGGTCATATAAGCCACAAAACGTAAGGAGAGAAACAACCAATGGCAACTTCCATCACGAAGATCCGTAATGTCTGCATACTTGGTCACGGCGGAGACGGCAAGACCTCTCTTACCGAGAGCCTGCTCTATCTGACCAAGGCCACAGATCGTCTCGGCAAACCCGCCGACGGAAACACTGTTTCGGACTATGATCCCGAAGAAATCCGCCGCAAGATTTCGATTCAGACCACCGTCGATCCGGTCGAGTTCGGCGGATGCAAAATAAATCTCCTTGACGCGCCGGGATTTTTCGACTTTGTCGGCGAGACGGTCGAGGCCATGCGCGTTTCCGACACGGGAATTATCGTCATGAGCGCCAAGAGCGGCGTTTCGGTCGGAGCCCAGAAGTCCTGGCGCACCCTCAAGGCCGAGGGAATTCCCGCCGTTCTCTACATCGGCAAGCTCGACGAAGAGCATGCCGACTTCTACAAAACCTATGAAGAGGCCAGAAGCCTCTTTGGCATAAGCGTCGCCCCCGTTGTCGTACCTATAATGGAAAACGGCACCGCCGTCGGCATTGTCGACCTTGTCACAAAGAAAGCCTACTCCACCGCCGCTCACAAGACCACCGAGATCCCCCTGCCCGCCTCCATGGAGGCCACGGTCGAAGAGCTCCGCGCGGTTCTCGCCGAAACTGTCGCCGAGACTGACGACGAGCTCATGATGAAGTTCTTCGACGGCGAAGAGTTCACCGAAGAAGAGTTCATCAACGGACTCCGCACCGGCGTCGCCTCCGGAAAGGTCGCGCCCGTTTTCTGCGGCTCCGCCGTCAGCGGACTCGGCAGCGAGGCTCTCCTCCGCGCAATCGTCGACTATCTCCCGTCCCCGGATCAGGGAAGGGATGAGATCGATATCTCCGGCGGTGAAGAGAAGCCGTTCAAGATCACCGAAAGCGGCAGCGCCGTTCTCTTCATCTTCAAGACCGTCGCCGACCAGTACGGCCGCTTCTCCTTCTTCAAGGTTCTTTCCGGCAAGGTCACTCCGGATATGACCGTTTCCAACACGGTTTCCGGCGCGACGGAAAAGCTCGGACGCATCTACATGGTCCGCGGCAAGAAGAACACCGAAGTCTCCGAGATCACCGCGGGCGATATCGGCGCCGTTGCAAAGCTCACGGATACACGCACCAACGACACCCTCTGTGCCGCAGGAGCTTCCGCAGTCATCAAGCCCATGTCCTTCCCGCGCACCTGCTACACTCAGGCGATCATCGCCAAGAACAAGGCCGCCGAGGAAAAAATCGCGATAGGTCTTTCCCGTCTCCACGACGAGGATCCTGTTTTCGAAAACGCCCTCAACGCCGAAACCCACCAGCAGACGATCTCCGGAATGGGCGTTACCCATCTGGACGTTCTCGTTTCAAAGCTCAAGGCAAAGTTCGGCGTCGAAGTCGAGCTTGTCGCCCCGAGAGTCGCATACCGCGAAAAGATCCGCAAGGTTGTCGAGGCCGAGGGACGCCACAAGAAGCAGTCCGGCGGTCACGGACAGTTCGGCCACGTCAAGATCCGCTTCGAGCCCTGTGAAAGCGAAGGACTCGAATTCGCGGAAGAGGTCTTCGGCGGAAGCGTTCCGAAAAACTTCTTCCCGGCAGTTGAAAAGGGACTTCGCGAGTGCATGGAGCGCGGAGTTCTGGCCGGATACCCCGTTGTCAACCTCAAGGCAGTTCTTTACGACGGCTCCTACCACGACGTCGACTCCAACGAGCTTTCCTTCAAGCTTGCGGCAAGACTGGCCTTTAAGGACGGGCTTCCGAAAGCCAACCCGGTCATCCTTGAGCCCTACGGCGAGCTTAAAGTCGTCGTTCCGGCAGATTACATGGGCGATATCAACGGCGACCTGAACAAGCGCCGCGGCCGCGTCATCGGCATGGATCCCACCGACGACGGAATGCAGATGATCACCGCCGAAGTTCCGATGTCCGAAATGCACTCCTACGCCAACGACCTCCGTTCCATGACCCGCGGCTGGGGCTCCTTCACCCTCGACTTTGTCCGCTACGAAGAAGCTCCCCCCATGGTTCAGGCTTCCATCATCGAAGAGGCAAAGGCCCGCATGCAGGACGAGGACGACGAATAATCCCCGTTTTCAAACGAATATCCGCAGCGGCAGAAGACATTGCGTCTTCTGCCGCTTTTATGCATATAGCTTTGGTTTTTCAAAAAGAAAGATTCTTCCGGACAAGCGCTCGTCTTTTTGTGAGTTTTGGTATCATCACTCCAAATAAAGAAAAAAAGTCCGTCGAATCTGACCGTTTTCAACAAGCATATCGGAATTGTAAATTTATTGTTGACAGTCTCCTTTGAGGGTGCTATAATTCACAATATGTTCACGTTTGTCATATTCTGCCGTGACTCCGCGAAATTTTCAACTTACCGTGTCCGCCGTGAAAATCTCCGGACATCCCGTGCCGCAGCTCCGTTACGCCGCGAAGTTTTACCAAACGTCCTGTAACGGAGTTCTAATTTTTTTATATGTTTTCTGGGGCGAAATGCCTGGGAAATACAATATTCTATTCAGGAGGGCTTTTTCCAAAATGGAAAAAATGTTCAAGATCAAAGAACGCAATTCCACGATCCGGACAGAGATCATCGGCGGTCTGACGACATTCTTCGCCATGGCCTACATTGTCTTTGTCAACCCCAACCAGGTCGCCGCAGGCGGCATATCCGGCTGGCTTGTGGAGCGCGGCGCTGACGCTGCGTCCATCGGACAGATCTGGAATGCAACCTACATCGCCTCAATCCTTGTCGCCATCATCGGCACGCTGCTCATGGCTTTCTACGCCAGGATGCCTTTCGCCCAGGCCTGCGGCATGGGTCTGAACGCATTCTTCTGCACCACGTTTGTTGCCGGCGCTTTCTTCAACGGCGTCGACGTAATTAAGGGATATCAGGCCGGTCTGGTCATCATTTTCCTCTCCGGTATCATCTTCCTTCTCCTCTCCGTCACCGGTCTCAGAGAGTACATTGCCAAGGGCATGCCTGACTGCCTCAAGAAGGCCATTCCTGCCGGTATCGGCCTCTTCATCGCCTTTATCGGCTTCCAGAACGTCGATATCATCCAGACCAACCCCTACACCCTCGTTCAGTTTGTCGACATCCACGGCGCAATTGAGGGCGGCGCCGTTTCCTCCATTCTGCCGGCGCTTATCGCTCTGCTCGGCCTGATCATCATCGCGGTTCTCGGCAAATACGGCGTCAAGGCAAACGTCATTCTCGGCATTGTCATCACCACCGTTATTTACTACCTCGCAACCTGGACAGTTCCCTCCTTTGATATTTCCGCCATCGGCCAGTCCTTCAAGGACTTCGGCAGCGTCGGCATCACCGGTATTTTCCAGGCCGACTCCTGGAAAAACGCATTCGTCGGCGCCAACATCGGCGGCGTTTTCAACGCAATCGTTCTTATCATCTCTTTCTGCCTCGTCGATATGTTTGACACCATCGGCACCCTTTACGGTACCGCCAGCGAAGCCAATATGCTCGACGAGAAGGGCGACCCGATCAATGTCGGCAAGTGCATGATGGCCGACTCCATCGGCACCTGCTCCGGAGCCATTCTCGGCACCTCCACCTGCACCACTTTCGTAGAGTCCGCTGCCGGCGTCGGCGCCGGAGCCAGAACCGGCTTTGCCAGCGTCATCACCGCTCTCTGCTTTGCCGTCTGCCTCTTCCTCAGCCCGCTTGCCAGCATCATTCCCGCCGCCGCCACCGCTCCGGCTCTTATCTACGTTGGAATTCTGATGCTCCGCAACTTCGGCAAGGTCGACATGAAGGATCTCGCCTCTGCGGTTCCCGCGTTCCTTACGCTCATCATGATGCCCCTGACCTACTCGATCTCCAACGGTATCGGTATCGGCTGCATCGCCTATACTCTTATCGCCCTCTTCACCGGCAAGTTCCGCAGGAAGGACATCGTCGTCGCGGTCATCTCCCTGCTCTTCATCTTCAGATTCATCCTCGTCACCATGTAACCTGAAAACGGACGGACTTCATCCGAAAATCAAAATCCGCCGGCGGGAAATTCCCGCCGGCGGATTTTTTTATCCGATCCGGATGTTTCAGATATTGATCGTCATTCCGGCTTTATCTGCGGCCGCGCCTTCAATGCCGGACTTGAGTTCTCCCAGATCGCGCTTCATTGCCAGCGCAAAGGAGAGTATGTCCGAATGGTGAACGACGAAGTTCGCCCCTGTTTCCCGGCACCAGCCGATCTCCTGTTCAAGGCTGTCGCCGTAGTGGACATGGATTCCGGAACCGAGTCCGGCTTTTCTCGCCTTTGTGAGGATCTCTCTAACGGCGCTGTCGTAAACCGGATTTTTGTACTGCTCCGGAATTCCTAGAGAGCAGGAAAGGTCGTGGGGCCCGATAAGCACAGCATCCAGCCCGGGCACCGCAAGAAGCTCGTCCAGCTGTTCCATTGCCGGAACGCTTTCGATGTTGATGATGAGGCTGTGCCCTGCGTTGGCCTTGTCCAGATAGCTCTCAAGCTCCGGCTCCAAAGCCTCCTCTCCGTGGAGGAACCGTGAAAGCCTTGCGCCCTTCAGCGGCTTATACTTAACTGCGCCGACAAGTTCTCTCACGGTTTCGATGTTTTCGGTATACGGAACGATAACGCCTGCCGCGCCCGCGTCCAGCGCCATCGAAGCGTCGTATTTGTCGTGAGTGGGGATGCGGACAAGGGGAGCAATGTTCAGCGCGGCGTATGCCCGGCACATCCAGGACATTGTCGTGCGGTCTATGGCGTTGTGCTCGGTGTCGATAAACACAAAATCCAGCCCCAGGCCCGCAATCGTCTCGGGATACTTCGGCGAGCGGGACACAAGCATCGTTCCGTAAACATATTTTCCGCTGTGAAATGCGCTTCTCAGTTCTTTTCCGTTCATTTGATTCTTCGCTCCAATCCTTTAACAGTACAGGTTTTCAGTTCACGCGGTTGACCGGGCTTCCGCCGAGCCATGCCTTCACGTTTTCTGCGGCGATGTGCATAAGGCGCTTTCTTGCCTCAAGCGTCGCCCAGGCGATATGGGGCGTGACCGTCACGTTCTTTGCACCGATCAGCGGATTGTCCGCTTTGGGCGGCTCCACAGCAAGCACGTCCAGAGCCGCGCCCGCTATTTTCCCGGAATTCAGGGCTTCCGCAAGCGCCGCCTCATCCACCAGCGGACCGCGGGCGGTGTTCACGAGATAAGCGGAGCTCTTCATAAGAGCAATGCGTTCACGGTTTACCATGCCCGTGTTTTCCGCCGTCAGGGGGCAGTTCAGGCTTATAAAATCCGACTCGGCGAAAAGTCTCTCGAGGGAGACAAACTCAAACCCGTCCCAATCCGGCGCGTTCCCGGTAAACGTGTCATAGGCCAGAACCCGCATTCCGAAAGCGTTGGCTATTGCCGCGGTCTTTCTTCCGATGCGTCCAAAGCCCACGACGCCGAGCGTTTTTCCGGAAAGCTCCGTCTGAGAGGATATCCAAAATGAATAGTCCGGCTGCGCCGCCCAGGCGCCATTGGCAACCGCTTCGGCGTGGCGGCACACGTTTCTGGCGTGGTTCAGAATAAGCGCAAACACAAGCTCGGCAACCGAATCCGTTCCGTAAGTCGGGACATTACAGACGGGAATGCCCCTCTTTGCCGCCGCTTCACAGTCGACCACATTGTACCCCGTAGCCAGCACACAGACGAGCTTAAGCTCCGGAAGCGCGGCAAACTCACGCTCTCCCAGGGGAGTTTTGTTTGTAAAGACCACGCTGCTTCCGGCCGCCCGGGCAACGATATCCTCCGGGGCGGTACGGTCGTAAACCGTAAGCTCTCCCAGAGCGGCGATCTCGTCCCAGGGGTTGTCCCCCGGATTCAGCGTATAGCCGTCGAGCACCGTCATTTTCATGCTTTTTTTTCCTCGTTTCATATAGTTTCACCATTTATATTCAGAAGCAAAGCCGCAAAAGCCGGCTTTCCGCGCCGGGCTTTCGCGAGTTTTGATATACTGCCGTCATATGCTGTAAAGCCTCAAAACCGCGTAAACCGCAAAGGCAAACATCACAAGCACAAGTCCCGCCCCGCCATAGACGGTTATCTTCCGAAACGCAAGCCAGAACCCTGACGGCGAAGCCTTTTCGGAAGACTCAACCGAAACGCTGTATTTCAGTTTTTCCAGTTCCCATGCAAGCTTCGGCGTCAGCGCGCTGACGCCGAGAACGATTCCGAGAATAAATATTGTAAAGAGAAGCCCTCTCCCCTCTCCGGCAAGCTTCGGGAAAAGACAGAGCACACCGCTTGCCGCCCCCATGACCAGCATTCCGATCCCGCAGATGCGGTCAAAAACGCTGCACGAGAGATCGTCCCCGCTGCGCTCAAGCTTTTTCACCTTTTCGGTCACATTGCGGCAAGCCTTCGCTTCCTCTTCCGGTGAAACGGAAGCGCCGAGCTTTTCCCCGCAGTCAACGCAGAAACACTTTTCGTCCGACTGGCAGGCCCCGCACTTTTTGCATATCTTCAAGGCAAGATCACTCTCCCAACTCTATTTTTTGAAAAAAACGCTCACCGAGGTCCCGCAGCCGACGCGGCTCTTTATCGACAGCTCCGCACCGTGGCACCCCGCCGCGTGCTTCACTATCGAAAGACCGAGACCCGTTCCGCCGAGGGACTTTGAACGGCTCTTGTCAACGCGGTAAAATCGTTCGAATATCCTTCCGAGATGCTCCTGCGGAATCCCGATGCCCGTGTCGCTGACGTCAAGAAGAACTCCGTCTTTTTCTTTTTTAACCGTGACGGCAACGGATCCCCCGGGGCGGTTGTACTTAATTCCGTTGTCAACAAGATTAAATATCATCTCGTCAAGTATCAGCGGCACGCCGTTTACGACGGCGGATTCTCCTTCGACCCGGAGCCTGACTTTGGCGTCCTTTGCCGTTTGGGAAATGCGCTCCGCCACCGCTTTTGACAGCGAAAAAAGGTCTGTCTCCGTTTTTTCCTCGTTCAGACGCCCTTCGTCGAGCCTGGACAGGCGCAGTATATCTTCGATAAGCGCGATCAGCCGCTCTGTTTCACCGCAGATCGACTTGAGAAAGCCCTGTTCGTCCTCGGGACGAACCATTCCGCTGGCAAGGAGCTCCGCCGTCCCCCGGATCGTGGTCAGCGGCGTTTTCAGCTCATGGGAGACGTTTGACGTAAACTCTCTTCGCAAAGCGTCGCGCTGCTCCCGCTCCGTAACGTCGAGTATTACGACCCCGATACCCTCGAGTTTTCCGTCCAGCATCTCCGGGTTCACCATCACCTGGCAGAATCTTCCTCCGACGGCCAAAACGCCCTCAACGCGCTCGCCCGAAAGCCCGCGCCGGACAAGCTTTGAAAACTCGGGATCGCGGCACAGCTCTGTAACCCGGCCGTCTCCGATTGCGTCGTCCGCCCCCAGAAGCTTCAGCGCCGAGCTGTTGCAGCTCAGCAGCATTCCCTCCGCGTCGGCAAGTATAAAGCCCTCCTGCATTACGGATATGATGCTCATGAACTCATCCTGGCGGTGACGGAGCTCTCCCATCTGCTTTCCGATAAGCCTGTTCTGCCGGCGGATCCGCTCCGCAAGCGGTCCAAGCTCGGGATACTTTCGCTCCGGTGAATCCGAACCGGAAGCCTTTGACACCGACTTTGAAAAGCGTTCTGCAAGCTGTGCCGCCGTTAAAGCGCAAAGCACGATCACGGATGCCCAGACAAGCAGAATCGCAAGCGCTGCCGGTCCCGAAGCTCCCCCGACCAGCACTTCCGCCGCAGCCGCGACGACCGTTGCACACACAGAACTGCTTATGAATATGCAAAGGAAAAGTTTGCGGTACAAGCTGTTCTCACCTCACCGGAAAATCGGAAAAAGTCGTCTCAGAGGCTGTACTTCATTTCGAAATAGCTGTAATAATCGCTGAATTCGCTGTCTCCGCTCTTGACTCCGCGGAGGTATTTGTGAACGTCCATGCTGCCGTGACGCGTTTCGATAATGCATCCGGCGATATTTGAACAGTGGTCCGAGACCCTCTCAAGGTTTCCCAGAATGTCCGAAAGGATGAAGCCCATCTCAATACTGCACTCGCCCCGCTGGAGGCGCTGGATGTGTTCCTTTTTGAGCTTATCTTCGAGCTTGTCAATGACCTGCTCCAGGGGTTCGACCATTATCGCGAAATCCGGATCTCCGTCAACAAAGGCTTTAAGCGAAAGCCCGAGTATCTCGCGGATAGCGGAAGTCAGCACTCCGATCTCCGCCGAAGCCGCGCCGGAAAACGACAGCTTCTTGTAAAAGATCTCTTCCGCGGACTCAAGCATATTGACCGCGTGGTCCGATATTCTTTCAAGATCTCCGATAAGGTGGAGAAGCTCCGTCACCTGAGCGCTGTCCTCCTCCGAGAGGGAGTTCGTCGATATCTGCAGAAGGTAGGACCCAAGCCTGTCCTCATACTTGTCGGCAAGCTCTTCCCCCGCCCGGATCTTCTCCGCCGCCTTTTCGTTATAGTTTCCGAGCATATCCAGCGACAGTATCATGGACTCGATGGAGACCTGCGCCATTTCCGCGGTGACCTTGCGGCTTCTTTCGATGGCAACGGCCGGAGTGGCAAGAAGTCTCTCGTCGAGGACCTTGACGTGCTCGTCCTTTCCGGAATCCCGGACAAGCGCCGTCGCCAGCTTTTCAAGCAGCCCCGTAAAAGGCATGAGAATTGCAATTGTCAGAATATTGAACACCGTGTGCAGCACGGCAATGCCAAGCTCGCTCGCCGGATCCGGAAAAGCAAAGGCAAATATCCAGTCCAGCAGATAAAAAACGGGAAGTATGATGATCGTTCCCAGCACGTTGAATATCAAATGCATCATCGCAGCGCATCTGGCGTTCCTGGTCGCGCCCGCCGCGGATATGACCGCCGTAACGCAGGTGCCGATGTTCTGGCCCATAACGATGGGGATCGCCGCCGAATAGGTCACATTTCCCGTGACCGTGAGCGCCTGAAGAATACCGACCGAGGCGGAGGACGACTGGATTATCGCCGTAAGCAGAGCGCCGGCCAGAACGCCGAGAACGGGGTTTTCGAACATGATAAGTATTTTTGTGAAATTCGGGTCGCCGCTGAGCCCTTCCACGGAGCCGGACATCACGTCCATTCCGAACATCAAAACCGCAAACCCCAGCAGAATAAGACCGGTGTCCCGGCGCTTTTTGTTCTTTTGGAACATATGGAGGAAAATTCCGATGAGCGCAAGCACCGGAGTGAAAGAGGTGGGCTTTAAAAGGTTGATCCAAAGCGAATCGCCCTCTATCCCGGTAAGGGCCAGAAGCCAGGACGTTATCGAAGTGCCGAGGTTCGCGCCCATAATGATGCCGATCGACTGTTTAAGCGTCATGATCCCGGAGTTTACGAATCCGACCACCATGACCGTTGTGGCGGAAGACGACTGAATTATCGCCGTAACTCCCGCGCCGAGCAAAAAGCCCTTAAACCGGTTCGACGTCACTTTCCCGAGGATGGTTTTAAGCTGATTTCCGGCGCGCTTTTCCAGGGCGTCTCCCATGATCTTCATTCCGAACAGGAAAAGCGCAAGTCCCCCCACAAGGTTCAACACATCGTAGATATTCACGGAGAAGTCCTCCTCACAGTATTGCGCCGATTATAATACCCCCCGGTTAAATCTATCCGGGTCTTCCGGTTAAATCCGTGTTAAGTTTTCAAAAAGCATTCACTTCGCGATGCGGTACCCAACGCCCCGCACCGTTTCAATCAGAAAACCGCATTCCCCGAGTTTTGACCTCAGCGTCCTGATGTGGACGTCCACGGTGCGGTTCTCCCCGTCAAAAGAGTAACCCCATACGCGGTCCAGGATCACGTCGCGCGACAAAACCGTCCCCCGGTTTTTCAGAAGCAGACAGAGGAGCTCAAACTCCTTCCGCGTCAGGTTGACGCTCTGACCCGCCGCAGCAACGCTGTGCTCCGCTTCGGAGACGTGCAGAGCTCCGACCTGCCACTCCTTCCCGTCCTTTTGCGCCGGCATCCTCCGGCGCAGTGCGCGGATCCTCGCCATAAGCTCGAGCAGACTGAAGGGTTTCGTCACGTAATCGTCCGCTCCGCAGTCAAGCCCCATTATCCGGTCAAACTCAGTGTCCTTCGCCGTCAGAATTATCACCGCCGTGTCCGCAGTGCGCGCGTCCGCCCGAAGCTTTTTCAGAACGGAAAGACCGTCCTCCTGGGGAAGCATAATGTCAAGAAGCACAATTTCCGGAGTTTCCGCGTTCACCGCGGCAAAAAAGTCCGACGGGAATTCAAAGCCCTTTGCTTCCATTCCCGCTCCGTTGAGCGCATAGGTCACAAGATTGCGTATCCCCTCGTCGTCTTCAAGGATGTATATCAAGCCGATGCTCCCCTCCCTTGCAAAAGTTCAGCGCATTGACGCAAGTTTATTATATAGCAAATCAAAACGCATTTCAAGTGCGAGCGGACCAACGAATGAACAACATTTCCGGAAGCCTTCCCCCGGCAAAGATCTCTTTTCGGAACCGGTTTTCTTTTTTTAAGGCGCATTTTTGACCGGCGGACAAAAAACGCCGCCACGCCTCCCGCCGAAAAAAACGCCTCCGTACCCGTTAAGCAAAACGGCGTCCGCCGGCAGTATAG
>JAEDMJ010000037.1 GCA_016303065.1 Clostridiales bacterium | reverse complement strand
TGTCACGATAATCTGTACACATATTTTTTCTGCATACAGAAAGAGTTACATAATTATCTGTACGTTCACCATGGGCTGACAACAGCTCCCTTATTCGACGAATCGCGAAATCCAGTACTGTAATCAGGAAAGAAAACAAAAAAATCATTAAAACAGCATAGTTCCATCTATTCTTGACAGTTAACAAATCTATTATGACCGCCGGAAATGTTATTTCAAGCAAACGATGGCACTTTTCTGCAAACGCTGTAAAAATATCAAATAAAACCGGTTTTTTACTGATTTTTATTTGCATACGCAAAACTGAAACGGTATTGCGGCAAGCCTTAAAAAAATTTATTTTTTGCTTTTTCATCGCCCTGTTTCTTCCTTAATAACATAATGTTCTGCCTGTAATGAAAACATTTCGGCATATTTTCCATTCAAAGAAATAAGGTGGTCATGCGAACCGCATTCAACAATCCGCCCATTATCCAATACTATAATTTTATCCGATAGCCGGCAACTGGCTAAGCGATGTGAAATATAGAGCACGGTTTTGTTTTCAGTGATCTCAGAAAACTTCTGATAAATGGCGTACTCGTTCTGCGGAGAAAGCGCAGCCGTCGGTTCATCAAGAATACATACGGGAGCATTCTTATAGACAGCACGCGCAATAGCGAGCATCTGTTGTTCACCGCCAGATAAGTTGGTCCCGTTTTCACCTATGCGCTCCGTGAGATAAGTGGCAATACCGTCAGGCAGCGCGCTCACTTTGTTTTGGAGTCCAGCTTTCGTTATCGCAGCATTAACACCGGCTTCGTCGTATGTCTCTTCCAAAGCAACATTTTCAGCAATGCTAAAAGCAAAAATGTTAAAATCCTGAAACACGGTGGAAAACAAAGACAAGTATTCCTGTCGGTTAAATTCCTGTATGTCTGTTCCGTTTAATTTGATTTTGCCTTCCGTAGGACGGTAAAGCCCCATTAATAATTTTACAAATGTCGTTTTACCCGCTCCGTTTCTTCCTACGATGCAGATTTTTTCTCCGCTGCAAATTTTCGCAGATAAGTTTTTAAGAACGAAAGGTCCATTGTCATCAAATCTAAATGACACGTTCTCCAGAGTAAATGTAAGTCCATCTTTCGTAAAATCCGGAAGAACCGCATATGTATCATCCGTTTCTTCCGATTGCAGAAACTCTCTGAGATTCCGGATATATCGACTCACCTGAACGACATTTGCCACAGCAGTAATATTCCCCAATACAGCCGCTTCAAAAATCAAGACCGAGGACACATACACAGTAAAATCACTTACGGATATGTGGCCAGCGAAAAGAAGATACCCTATATATGAATATACTGCCACAAGCTGGATCCCATTGACAATGTATGTCCACCAATAATGCCTGTAATACATTTTCGAGTTTTTCAGTTCCAGGCGAAAGTGCTTCTCTATTGAAGTTTTGATTTTCGCTGTGATATATTCTTTAAGATCAAAAGTTCGCACTTCTTTGGCAAATACCGGCCCCGTCAAATAATCACGTGCATAATATAAATTTCGTGCAATTGACGTTTCTTCCTCCTGCTGCTGATACCGGTATTGCATTCGCTTTACATTTCCGACAGAATTGACGCAAACCACAACGATAAGCAACAAAATAATCCAAATATTGAGGTTGGAAAACACAAAAATAACACCGGCAGCATTAATTACATTGGAAACAATATTTCCCATGCAGTCCAGAACTTGTCCGGGGCTGCTTTTGGTTACAGATTTCTTTGCAAAATCGTATTTCAATTTTTCCGCATGGTCATCGGCCTTGTCATATGGGATTTCCATCTGTTTTTCGGATACCGCTGCTTTCATCCGGTTGCAAAGGGAATTTTCAATAATACATTTTTTTGCACTTACCATGTCCCCAATCGTACCGACAGCAAACATTACCGCAGGGAAAACGACACTGAAAATAATGGCGTTATAGAACTGCTTTTCAGAAAGCAGTTCTATAACGAGTTTTAAAAAGGCAACAGAAATCCACGTGCTCAATATGCCGAGAACAACATTGCACATCCAATAGATATAATAACTGCGGTTATGCAAATACATCTGCCGCATGATATAACCAACATTTGATATCGTTTTTCTGACGACCCGCAACGAATTCACCTTCATTTTTTATTGTTACACAGGACTTCAATCAGTAAAGCCAAGCCCTTCAGCGATGCAATTGTCTGTGATTTCTGCACATATGAACAATTATTTGTAATATTCCATTTCACATTATTGCTCTTTCCTGCACAGTCGTTCCACGCGATCCGCCGCATTACTGTTATTCTTCAATCCGGACGAACAAAAGACAGCGCAAACTCCCCCTTAGTCGGTTCAGTCTGCGCTGCAAAGCATATAAATATCAGGTTTTATTTTCTTTTCAGTATTGAAAGCGTTAAACAACCAAACGGCAAAAACCGCTTCACTCCCCGGCACTAAGCCGAACCGGTTACAGTCAACGACATAATACATGGACAAACTCCCATTTTTTCAAGCGAATACAAGCTTTCTTTTCTGTTTCTATTGTAACATGCCGTCAGTGTAACCGTCAAGACCTATATTACTTTTTTTAATTTTTTATTTCATCGAATTTCAACTCTCCCCCCGTCAAAATCTGCATTTTTTCTTTTGCAAAATTCCCATGCAGTCTTTACTGCAATCCGCAAGCCGCAGCGAAAACCATTCGGAAAGTGCATCGGAAATGAGAGGCGGTACGCGCTTTGTCGGTTTTCAGAAACGGTACGGGATATTCCCCCACCTCCGATCGTATCCAAGGAAAAATCATATTGTTTTGCTCCTGTTTCCGCGCACATTCATGCAAGCGGCACGGTTGTTCCGTCGGCAGCTTTCAAGCTGCAATCTTTACTCTCCACGGCTTATCCGGCAATTTTTTTTGAGAAAGCAAACAAAAGCGACCCCTCCGCCGAAGATGCAAATCCGGCAGAGGGGTCTGTATCGTTTTTTTGCGGAAAATTTATTGCACCCCGCAGTTTTTTTCAGAATCCCGCGTGTTTCAGAGTCTTTTCAACGAGCGTGTCGATCCCGACTTTTCCGACACCGAATATGGACGTGTCCTGAACCCCTTTTATCGGGTCGGTCCATTCAGCGCCGATCGCCTTGACGCCCTTCATCATGCCGATGACCGAGCCGACGGTCGCGCCGTTGCAGTCGGTATCAAAACCTGTCTGAACGGCAAGGCAAACGGAACGGCCGTAGTCCCCGCCGCCGTAGAGAAGCGCCGCGGCAACGATCATCGCGTTGGAGATCGTGTGGCACCACCCATGGGCAGTGTGCTCGTCGTATTCTGCGTGAATGTCCGCCATACAGTCTTCGGCGCTGACGCCTTTTTCAAATTTTTCGATAACTCCGGTTATCGCCTTGTAAAGACGGCTTCCGGCCGGAATCTGTCCCAGGCCGCCGCGTATCACGCCGGTCATGTCGTCCGAACAGGCGGCGCATGACAGCATTGCAGCGACAAACATCTCGCCGTATATTCCGTTTTTGACGTGGGAGATGGACGCGTCACGCCATGCCATCTCGGCGGCAAGCTCGGGATTTCCCGGATTGATATATCCGTAGTAGTCTCCGCGGATCTGCGCTCCGATCCACTCGCGGCACGGGTTCTTGTATTTTGCCGTGTTGGGCGGGCGATAACCGTTGACAATATTTCTGAAAGCGATGCGCTCGGCAGTACAATAGGCGTTCCGCGACTGGGACGCCACCCACATATTGCACACGTTTTCCGGGGTGAACTCCCGGCCGCAGCGGTCGATCATAAGCTGCGCCAGGACCGTATAGTTCGTGTCGTCGTCCACGGGAGCGCAGCTTATATTGTCGGCCCAGCACCGCGTTCTGAATCCGGAGTCAAACCGCGCACAGATCTCGTCGGTGATGTCCGATTTCAGAATATAGCGGTGCATCGGATAGTTTCCCGTCATCTCCAGAAGCGGGATGAGCGCTTCGGTCCGAAGACCTTCCACGGGTTTTCCGAGAAGACAGCCGCAGATTCTTCCGTACCATGCGCCGGCAATCTTGCCGCGCATATCCGTGGGAACCGCGCCTTCCTGCAAATATCCGTCGCGCTCCGCCCTGATCCCGTCAAGATCGGACGGCTCGCGGAAAGGATAATCCGCCCTCATCCCGACATTGCTCACAATGCCAAAGAGCACGTCGGATATCTTTTCCTTTGCGGCGCTGTCCGGCATTTTTTCAACGGCGCTGAAAAGGTCGCGGTAGGGCTCGACGTCAAGCCCCTCTTCAAAGCATTGCTCGTATTCGGTACCGAGCATCTTGTAATAGGCCTCTACGCTGTCCATTGCACAGAAGTCCGGCGTTATCTCGTGCACGAGCCGAAGCGCGTCAAAGCTGCAGCCGTCCTCCTCGAGAAGAAGTGAATCCACTGAAATATTGAAATGTTTCGCAATGGCAACAAGGTTTGCGACCGTCGGCATCGCCGCTCCCGACTCCCATTTTTGAACCGCCTGCTGAGACACATTGAACAGAGCGGCAAAGCCTTCCCGCGAGAGACTGCTTTGCTCTCTGAGCTTATAGATCGTCTTTCCGATCTCCATCACGTCGTCCTCCCTGAAAAAAAATTGGAATCCAGCTTTTCTATCATATCAGTTTCAAAACTTTCGTGCAAGCAATCCACAGTTTAAATTCCTTCAACCCGCGGTTGATTACTCTCCGGACTGTTTGTATTCCCCGCACACATATCTGCGCTTTCCCCGGCTGCGCCTGCCGTATTCGATGGCCTCCGCCGGACATCCGCATATGCACGCCATGCAGTGCGTGCATTTCTTTCCCCATACCGGTTTTCCGTTTTTGAGTTCTATGTTTCCGAGCGGACAGTTTTTCTCGCATTTCCCGCATGAAACGCAGCTTTCCCGAACAAAAAACTTGTCAGCAGAGATAAATTTCCTGTAAAAGAGGTCGTTTACAAAACCTGTTTTCGCTCTGCCGAAAGGTCCCGTCCTTTCCCGCGGAAAATTCTCTCCCCGGCGGATGATTTCCGCCGCCTCCCCAAGCCCGGCTTCAGCCTTCCGAACGATGCGCGCAGCTTCATCCTTTCCCGGAGCAGAGAACATCGCTATATAGTTTTCCGGCATGACCACACGGAAAACTCCCATATATCTGAGCTTTACGGTTTTGCACAGGCTTTCAAGCTTCTCTCCCGCCTTTCCGATACCGCTCCCGCAGGTCATGACGAAATACGCCCTGCCCGCGCCTTTAAAATCACCGTTCCGGATGAACTCTGAAAACACGCGCGGCATCCGCCAGGCGTAAGTCGGGCAAACAAAGACCCAGCTCCGGTCCGATGTCAGCTCGGCTGGATTCCCGCTTTTTATGTACTCTGCGGCGTTAATTATCCCGTCTTCGAGCTTATCCGCAAGAAATTCTGCGCAGTAACGGCTGTTTCCCGTTCCCGAAAAATATACGATCATACGTCCTTCCGACCTTTCCAAAGCTCGTTCACAGCGTTTCTGATCTTCCGAATCAAATCTTCATCCGTTCCCCCGGGAATGAATCCCCCGCTTCCGAGTCCGGCGCGAAAGAGAACGGAATACCACATCGCTCCGGCGGCATATCTTCCGTAGTCCGCGGAGAGGTGGAAACCGTCCCGGCACAAAGACATTCCGCCGGAACGCACGTCGAATTCCGGAAAGCTCCTCAGCCTTTGTATGAGTCTTCCGCAGGGGATGATCTCCAGTCCGCGCATTCTCGCGAAGCTTTCCGATGCCGACACGATGGACTCAAACATACGCTCCTGAGAACAGCCGTATGCCGGGAAGTCCCCATGCCCGCTGCCGATCTCATAGGCCCATGTTTGGTGAAAATAAACCTTTGCCCTTGGTTTGCACTCTTTGATGCAGCTCAGAACTTCGTCTCCGAAGGGTTCATAGCTTTCCGGAAGGCCGGACTTTCCGCTCACCTGCTGGATCGTGACCGCATCCCAGTCAGCTTCGCCCAGGGCGCTTTTCACGGATATTTTTCCGCTCGCTTCCCCTCCGTTCAGCTCGTAGTCGTAATCGGAGATATCGCCGCGTATGTTCTCTGCGTGCCGCTCAAGGGAGCATCCGCCAATATAAAGATTGACGACCCGGAGCCTCTTTCCCTCCGCGGCTGCAATGTCGTAAAGATATCTGACGGCGTCCTGCGAAAAGCTGTTTCCGATGGCAAGGATTTTTTTCATTTCCAAATCCCTTTCTCCGCAAATCAAAGGGTGAAATACACTGTAATTATATCACGCCAAATCAGTGAAAACAAGTTTTCTCTGATTTGTACATAAAAAAGCTCCCGCATTCCGCTTTTTCAAACGCGCAGAACGCGGGAACTTCACTTTTTTTCACAGTGCGGCGCCCGCCGCAACCTGGCAGGTTTCGATTCCGTAATACTCAAAACATTTCACAGCCCGATTGTCGATCCGCTCTCCGCATATGACAACCGGCACCGCAGGGGGGCAAGCGACCCGCATCGAAGCCAGGACTCTTCCGGCGCTTTTTCCGACGGGAACGACCTCCTTCGGAGAAAAAACCGCCTCTCTCACCGACAAGACCCTCTCCTGACGGCAAAATTCGGGAGGTTCTCCCCGCAAAGCGGGCCTTTTGGGTATCCCGCACATTGTCCGCTCAAGCCTCTCCAATCCGTCCCGGCCGGTTTCAGGCGTCAGCATCATAACGACAAAATCAGGGTCGTAAAATTCGCAAAACAGGTTTTTTTCGCGCATTACCGCGGCCAATTCACGCCCGTCGTACCCGTATTTTTTTGCTCTGACCGTAAGCTTCAGAGGCTCGCCGCCGTAAAAGTCATAGCCGCAGTTTTCAAGGCGCTTTTTGAGGTCCCTGATTTTTTCGGAAAAACAGGCGAGTTTTTCGCGGTAATGGTCCGAAAGATACCTGTTTGCAGCGTCAAGCGACTGCAAGATCAGATATGAGGGACTTGTTGAACCGAAAAGTGCCATGGCGCTTTCCGCCCCGCGGGCGAATTCCTCCGGCGCAGTTTTAGAAACGTGGAGATATGCGCCCCCGGTCAGCACCGGCAGGGTTTTGTGGGCGGAATCGCAGCACATATCCGCGCCGAAATCAAGCGGGTGGCGCGATTCCGGCAAAAACCTGAGATACGCTCCATGGGCGTTGTCAACCAGGAAAACCGCTCCGTGACTTCGGCATACCTCCGAAATCCCGCGAAGATCGGTCATTCCCCCGAGGTAGTCAGGCGTTGTCAGATAAACCGCACAGACCGGCTCCGGGCTCTCTTCAAGCGCTTTTTCCAGGTCGTCCGGCCCGACATCACAGGAAAGGTAGGACTTCGGAGCCTTCGGCCAAAGCCACACAATTTCGAAATCCAGCATTGCCGCCGCGCTGAGAAATACACTGTGGGCGTTGCGTCCCGCGGCGATAACCGGCTTTTTCCCTTCGGCTCTCGCTTTCCGCACCGCCAAAAACAGCATCGCCCTTATGCAAAGGGACGAACCCTCCGCAGAGTAGAAGGTCTTCCCGCCGAAAAGCTCTCCCGCATTTTTCTCGCTTTTCTTTATGATGCCGTCCGCGCAGTAGAGACAGTCCGCTCCGTCGATTTCGGTAATGTCCATAGCCTCCGCGCCGAGAGCGCCCCTGCCCTTGTGCCCCGGCATATGCGTGCGGAGAGCGCCTCCGGACGCGTATGCGCGCACAAAGTCGCAGATGGGCGTATCCATCACTCGTCCTCCCCGAGGGCTCTTGCAACTTCGACCATGATCGCGCACTCCATGCGCTTGCGGAACAGCTCGCATCCGGCCTTGTAAACGCCCCTGACCGAACCCGTGGAGTGATAGGCATTTGCGGCGCATCCGCCGGAACAGTAAAGCCTCGCCCAGCAGTCGCGGCACTCGCTTCTGGCATATACATTGCACGCGGCAAACTCATTCTGCACTTCCGCGTTGGTCACACCGTCCCAGATATTTCCGAGGCGGAATTTTTCCTCGCCGACAAACTGGTGGCAGGGGTAGAGATCTCCCCACGGCGTCACAGCCATGTATTCCGTCCCGGAGCCGCAGCCGGAGATCCTCTTGTAAATGCAGGGGCCGCCCTCCAGGTCGATCATATAGTGGTAGAAGGTGAACGGCTTTCCCTCTTTGTCGCGCCGAAGCATCAGCTCCGCAAGCTTTTCATACTGCTCCATAACGACGGCCATGTCCTCCGGCGTCAGGGCGGATGGATCGTCCGGCGCGGCAACGACCGGCTCCATGCTCAGCTCCGTAAATCCCAGGTCCAGCATCTGCTGAATATCTTTCAGAAAGTCGGGGTTTGCATGCGTGAACGTACCGCGCATATAATAGTTCTTCCCGTTTCTCGCAGCCACAAGCTTTTGGAACTTCGGAACGATCTTCTCCCAGCTTCCGTTTCCGGCGTAGTCCACGCGGTACCTGTCGTGGATCTCTTTTCTTCCGTCAAGGCTCAAAACCACATTGCTCATCTCGCGGTTTGCAAAGTCGATCACGTCGTCGTCAATAAGCACGCCGTTTGTGGTGAGCGTGAAGCGGAAGTTCTTTCCCGCCGCCTTTTCGATACCTCTGGCGTAGGCCACAAGCTGCCTGACCACGTCGAAGTTCATCAGAGGTTCCCCTCCGAAAAAGTCCACTTCAAGGTTTCTGCGGGTTCCGGAGTTTTCCACGAGAAAATCAAGCGCTCTTTTTCCGACCTCAAAGCTCATGACTGCCCGGTCGCCGTGGTATTTTCCCTGGCTTGCGAAGCAATACGAACAGTTCAGGTTGCAGGTGTGGGCAATGTGGAGGCAGAGGGCTTTCACAACGCCGGCAGTCTTCTCTTTAAGCTTTCCGGCAGAACCTTCAAAGGTGTCGTCGGTGAAAAGCCTGCCCTCCGCTTTGAGTTCTTCGACCTGATCGCAGCACTCGGCAATAACTTCCGGGGTTATGCCCTCCGTTCCGGCATACTTCTCCGTCAGCGCTTCGATAATGCTCCCGCGGTCATGATCTTCAAACATGGCGATCACGTCATAGGTCACGTCGTCCGCCGCATGGACCGAACCGGAGCAGACGTCCAGCACGATATTGTATCCTCCGAGTTTATACTGGTGTATCATAAAAAATCAAGTCTCCTTTTCCTGGCGCGCTCTCATAAAAAATGCCGCCTGTCCGGGCGGCATTTCGGTATTTGCGGGATCTTACTGGGCGTTCTTCCTGCTCTCGCACTTCTGGTTGGCGATGCCGCAGCTGGTCTTGCAGGCGGACTGGCAGGAAGTCTGGCACTCGCCGCATCCGCCGTTTTTCGCGCTCTCGCACAAATTGCGGGTCTTGATAGTCTTAATATGCTTCATGATAGAAACCTCCACAAAATAGCTGATATTAAGTATATCACCTTTTCGTCCCGAAGTCAACACAACACGGACGTTTATCCGCCACTTTTTCAATAATATCGGCTTTACCGCCGCGCTGCCATAAAAAAACGGTTCCGGCGCAAAACGCCGCTTTGAACGCAGTTCCCGCCCCTCACGAAAGAGAAGTTTTTTTCTTTTCCGCCCTTAGAATAATTCCGCCGCCTTTTTTGCGGCTTTGCCCGCAGAACCCCAAAAAAGCGGTATTTTCTTTTTCTTTCTCCAAAATCCGAAAAACCTCCCTTGACAACCGCAAAAAAATGTGTCATAATCATTGCAAATCAAATACCGGACAGTTCGTGACCATCCTGTCCTTAAACAAAACTACGGGCATTTGCATTACTGCGCCGTAAAGGCGCTTTTTTTCTGCCCCAAAGGAGAAAAGCATGATCAGATACAGCATTATCCGCGAAAAGAATCCCCGCGAAATACTTCTGCTTCGCGGCACAGGCTGCCGATGGAAAAAATGCAGTTTCTGCGACTATCACTTTGACTGTTCTCCCAACGAGGAGGAAAACCTTGAAATCAACCGCGCCGCGCTTTCCTGCGTCACCGGGGAATACGGCCGTCTTGAGGTCATAAACTCCGGAAGCTTTCCGGAGCTCGGCAAGGCGTTTCTCCTGGAGCTGGCTTCCGTCTGCCGGGAAAAGGGAATACGCGTTCTTCACTTTGAGTGTCATTACCGTTACCGGAGGGAGGCAGCTCAATGGCGAAAAGTGTTCGCCGGCTTCGGAACAGAGCTTAAGATAAAGACCGGAGTTGAAAGCTTTGACGCGGATTTCCGGGAAAATGTTCTTCGCAAGGGCATTTCGGAAAGCGACCCGAAAAAGATCGCAGAATGCTTCGACGAATGCTGTCTTTTGTTCGGCATACACGGACAAACCGCCGAAAGCATGCGTTCCGACATTGAAACCGGCCTGGCGCATTTCGAAAGGGTCTGCGTCAATATTTTCGTTGAAAACAGCTGCGATATACGCCCGGATCCCGCCGTCATCGCCGAATTCAAAAAACATATCATGCCGGTTTACAAAGACAACGCAAGAGTGGATATTTTACTGGACAACACCGATTTCGGAGTCGGAAAAACGGAGGAAAATGAATGAGAAACGAACTTCTGCTGATTGCATCCGTCATAGTGATATACGGCGCCGTGCTTTTGTCATACCGCATTTTCGGAAAAATCGGTCTTTACGCAATGACCGTTATCACCACCATACTTGCCAACATTGAAGTTCTCATGCTTGTAAACGCTTTCGGCATGGAACAGACTCTCGGCAATGTAATGTTTGCCGCAACCTATCTCATAACCGACATTCTGAGCGAAAACGAGGGGCGGGAAAGCGCATCCAGGGCGGTCTGGATCGGCGTTCTGGGGGCGGTGGCCATGCTGGTCTTCACGCAGTACTGGCTGCTCTATGTTCCGGCGGAATCCGACTGGGCCGGAGAGCATATACGCGCAATATTCTCCACAACACCCCGCCTTTTGGCGGCGAGCTTAATCGGCTATATCGTCTCCCAGCGTTTCGACGTTTGGCTCTACCACCGCTGGTGGGCGTTCACAGAAAAAAGGACGGGCAACAGCTCCCGCTTTCTGTGGCTCAGAAACAACGGCTCGACGCTTATCTCCCAAATCATCAACACCGTCCTCTTTTCGACGATCGCCTTCGCCGGGTGGTACGACGTCAAAACCCTTGTTTCCGTCATGCTCTCAAGCTATGTGATCTTCATCTTCACAAGCCTTCTCGACACTCCGGCGGTGTATCTTGCCCGGAAAATGAAGAAAAGCGGAAAAATCCGCTGAAAAAAGCGCCCCCTCCCCGGCACAAAGCAAAAGTCCAAAGCGCCCGCACGGTCTTTGCCGGAAGCCCGTGACCCCCCCCCGTAAAAAAAGTCCGGTGCAGACTTCAACCGTTCTGCACCGGACTTTTTGTTTTCTTCCGAAGGCTTTACGCTTTTGACGCGGTTCTCTTTCTTGTAATCACCTGCAAAATGAGCACGGCCGCAAAAAGAGCTATACCGACGGCGTCCGAGGTGATACCCGGATAAATAAGCATCAAACCGCCGGCGGCGCTGATTATTCGCTGGTACCAGGGCATTCTGTGGAGCAAATACCCTTCAAGCGCCGCCGAAACGCCGAAAATACCCACCAGAGAAGTTATACAGATCAGAATTACCGATCCGACGTTCGTGTCGATAAACAGCATTGCCGGGTTAAGCGCAAAAACATACGGCACGATGAACGCTCCGATGGCAAGCTTTGTCGAAGTGATCGCGGTCTTCATCGGGTTTGCCTGGGCAATCGCTGCGCCGGCGTAGGCGGCAAGCGCCACCGGAGGCGTCAGGTCGGCGACAATTCCAAAATAGAACACGAAAAAGTGAGCCGCGATCGCCGGAACGCCCATGCGCACAAGGATCGGCGCACAGGTCGCCGCCATAATGCAGTAGTTCGCCGTGGTCGGAACGCCCATTCCCAAAACGATGCAGCACAGCATCGTCAGGAACAAAGCGATAATGACCTGATTTCCGGCCAATGCAACAATTCCGTTTATCAGCATATTGGCAAGACCGGTCATTGTAATAGTCCCGGCGATGATGCCCGCAATTCCGCAGGCCGCTGCAACGGCGATCATTCCCTGGCCGCCTGCGGCAAGAGCCTCAAAGAAGCGCTTGGGCGTGATGCGGTTGCCCTTGTTGAAAAGGCTGACCACAACAGCCGCAATGATGGCGATGGACGCCGCATACTGAATCGTAAAAAAGTTCGAGCTGACAAGGAAGATGAGCAGCGCAAGGGGAATGAGCAGATAGAGCTTCTTCAAAAGCGGCTTCAGCTTCGGAAGCTCTTCCTTGCTGAGTCCGCGGAGGCCCTCTTTTTTCGCCTCCAAATGAACGGCGATAAAAATTCCGGCGAAATACAGAACCGCGGGCAGAATCGCGCGTACGACGATGTTGCTGTACGGAACGCTCACATAGTCGGCCATAAGGAACGCGGCCGCGCCCATGATCGGAGGCATTATCTGGCCTCCGGTCGAAGCGGAAGCTTCCGCCGCGGCGGCAAACTCCGGCTTATAGCCGGTTTTCTTCATCAGAGGTATCGTAACCGAGCCGGAGCCGACAGTGTTCGCAACGGAAGATCCGGAAACCATGCCCTCCATGGCGCTTGCGACAACGGCCACCTTCGCCGGGCCGCCCGAAAAACCGCCGACGACGCAGTTTGAAATCTGGATAAAGAAATCGGCGATACCCGTTCGTTCAAGGAACGCCCCGAAAATTATGAACACAACGATAAACTTTGAACAGACGTTTATCGGAGTCGAGAGTATTCCTTCCTTGCTGTAAAACAGATAGTGGACTATGTACTCAAGCTTTCCCCCGAAGGTCGGGTTTGAAAGCCCCCATATCAGCGCATAGGCCACAAAGCAGGCCGCAACGATCAAAATCGGAAGACCGACGCTTCTGCGGCAGACCTCGGCAAGAGCCAAAATGCCGACGACGCCGATAACGACCTGCCACCATTCAAAATTGGCGCCCTGCTGTACGATGGTTTTCGCGCTGAAGGTGTAATACAAAAACGCCGAAGCGCCCAAAACCATGGCGGCAATGTCGTACCAGGGCATATGGTTGACTTTCTGTACGCCCTTTTTGGCAGGATACACCAGATAACCGAGAAACACGATGAACGCAACAAAAGAGGTGAGGCGAATTTCCTCCAGCCAGGTTGCAAACAGCGTCACATATATGCAGAACAGCGAGAATACAGCCAGAACGCAGCTTACAGCGATCCTGGGCTTGCCTTCCCAAACGCGGGTATTCGACTCCCGGTCGTATTTTTTCATTACAGCGTCAAGATCCACCGGTTCCGCTGGCGACGGCGCCTTTTTCTTTTTAAAAATCGCCACAATATTCCTCCTTTGAAATAATATTCATATAATACCCAAATGGCTGCGGCGAAAAATTCGCCGCAGCCAAAGTTTCGCTAAAGACTTTAATAAAACGCTCAGCCGACTTCGACTTCAACGCCCTTTTCCGCAAAGTACTTTGCAGCGCCGGCATGGAACGGAACGGTCATACCGCTTGTGGCGTTCTCAATGCTGAGTTCTGCGCCCTTGCCGTTCTCGGCGGTGATCGCTTCGATGTTGTCAAAGATAGCGGCAGTCAGGTTGTAGACATCTTCCTCGGAAGCGTCGGCGCTGACGATGAGAGTTGCCTTGACGGTGACCGTCGTGACGTCCTCAGTCTGTCCCGCATAAGTTCCGGCGGGAATCTTGTACTGTGTATAGAACGGGCAGGAGGCCATCAGCTTTTCGGACACTTCGCCGTCGATCGGCACAAGGTATGCGTTGTTGGTGGTGCAGAGCTCGGTGATGGCCGGAGTCGGAGCTCCGGCAACGATGAACGCGGCGTCGATCTTTTTGTCCTTAAGGGCGTCGGCACTGTCGGCAAAGGACTGGTACTGAGCCTTGATATCGTTCTCGGTGAGGCCGGCGGCGTTCAGAACGTCGATGGCGTTGAAGTAAACACCGGAACCGGGAGCGCCGATGGAGACGGACTTTCCGGCAAGATCGGCAACGCTCTTGATATTGGGATCCATCGTGACAAGCTGGACCGCTTCGGCATAGAGACCGGCCACGACACGGAAGGAGTCGACCTTTCCGTCGCTCTCAAATGAGCGGGTGCCTTCCCAGGCATAGGACATGACGTCTGACTGGACGGTGCCGAGCTGATAGTTTCCGGCGTTTATACCCTGAATATTGGCTTTTGAGCCGTCGGTGGAGACAACGGTGACGCTGATTCCGGCATTGTTCTTTATGTACTGGCCAAGAACTCCGCCGTATCCGTAATAGGTGCCCGAAGTACCGCCGGTGCCCATGGTCATCTTCGTGCCGGAAGCGCCGCAGGCAACAAGCGACAGCGCCAGCACCAGAGCCAGCGCAACAGAAACAAACTTCTTCATTGATTTAACCCCCTGTATTTCTGGATGATAATAAAAAATCAATATTCATGATTATACCACCGCGCGTGTATATTTGCAAGAATTATTTTTATTTTGAAGGGCTAAATTTTCAAAAACACAGCTTGATTTCACTCTTCCGTCCCAGAAAACAGCGTCTCCTGCGGCCGTAAAGCCGCAGGAGACGCTGTTTTCTGACGACAGGCTTATCGGTAGTATAAATATTTGTAAAATACCGGGTATGAATTAAAAAACTGCTGCAAAGTCGTTCTCGAATTCGAACCTGGATCGTTGACCGTAAAGTCGGAAGCGGAAAAGGCGCTTCCGCCCTTATACCCTGTCACAACGACCCAATGCTGGCTTCCCGAATAGGTTTTCGCACCGATAAGCACCGGCTTTCCCTGCCGGAGAAGCCCGTATATCCGGCTCAGATATCCGGAAGCGTTCGCATCGGAAACATAGTTGTCCGGCCAGTAAACGCTTCCCGAAGACGTATAGTTCAGCTTTTTCGCCATCGCATTCGGGTATATCGCCGTTCCCGTGCGGTAGGATTCGGTCATCGCCAGCGCCGTCGTGGCGCAGCCGATCGAAGCTATGGTCCTGCCGGAGCTTCCAAGCGTTGCAGCGGCCCACCGGCTGTCCGTCTGCTTATAGCTCGGAACGCTCAGGTAAACTGCGGAATACCGTAAAGCCGGTGCGGAAGAAAGGTAAGCGGCGCTGGCGTACCCGGTCTTTGTTCCGCCGTAGAGCACGTGGCTCCAGCCGCCTGAGGTGGAAAGCACGATGACGGTTTCGCCCTTTGGAAGGCTGTCCCTCACCGCGTAAGAGGTTCCCGGGCCGCTTCTGACATTGAGACTGTACGACTGAGTGCTGACCGTCGAGACAGTGCCCGAAACGGAGCTTATGTACTCCGCATAGCAATAGCCGTACCTGTTGTCCCCGTATTCGACGTACCACCATGAGCCGGTCTTCTGCACCAGAGTGACATAAGCCCCCTTTTTAAGGGACGCCACAACCGAAGAACCGGTGGAGCTTCCGCTCCGAACGTTCAGCGTTCCGCTTGACACGGAAACAATTCCGGCGCCCGCCGGCGCCGACGCCGCCTGTGCTTTCATCGGTGTAAAAAGAATTCCCATCACAATAACTGCAGATAAAATGATGGATATCGCTTTTTTCATTGTTTTTCGCCTCGCTTTATTCTCAATTATCCGCATATATGCAAGGCAATTATAACACAGGCCCGTCGTTTTGTGAATACTCCAAATAATGCCGGCGCTTCTCTGCTCTCCCGCCAGTTCCGGGGCAAAAGCTCGCCCCGCAAGGGATCTCTTCGCCTTTTTGAGCTTATATCTCCGTTTCCATCCCGTCGTACGCCGTTTCAATCCCCCAGGCCGCCATTCCGGCGGAGAGGGTTTTGTGATCTCCGTGGAGCGTCATCGCCATGTGGCTTATGCAGAAGCGCTTCACGTACGGCGCAAGGCTTAGCTTGATCTCTCTGACCATGCGCAGGTTGTTGTGTTCAAAAATGCGGTAATCGCCCTCCGTCTCTCCGACCGTTGCGTCCAGAACGGCAAGGTCCGCTCCGGCTTTGATGATCGCCTGGACCTCGTCGTACAAAAGCCACGCGCCGTCAAGCCCGTAAAACAGGTTTTTGCTTCCGTCTGAAATCAGAAAGTGGAGCGCGCCGACGCAGGTGCCGTGGTTCGCCCGGAAAGCGGATATCTCAAATTTTCCCGCTCGGCACGTCTGCCCCGCTTTCGGTTCAAGGAGTTCAGCTCCGGCCGACAGAAGGTATTCCACCGTCCCGGGGTCGCAGTGATCGCTGTGACAGTGGGTGACGATGACATATTTCACGGATTCCGCCGGCACGCCGAATTCCTTCAGCGCCCCCGGAACTCCGGGACCCGGATCGATAAGCAGCTCCCCGTCCACAAGCACCGAAGACTTTCTCCGGAACTCCTGAAAGCGTCCGCCGTTTTCATCGGGCCAGTCCGCAGCGCCCGTTCCCAAAAACAGAATTTTCACTCTGCACCGCCCTCTTTCACTTCCCGGAGTAAAGCTCTGCGGCGCGCCGCAGAACGTCCGCAGACGGTCCGGGAATTCTCCCGAGATGGTCCGGTCCGACATTCACAAGATAGTTGATCCCCATACCGTTCAGTTTTCTCCGGTTCGCACAGAGCTCCTCCGGAGAAATCCAGTTGTGGTCGCGGTATGAAAACCCCCACGAGCGGTTAAGCGTGCACGCCGACTCGTAAAGTCCGTATCTGCTGGGTTTGAAGCCGCCGATGGAGCGGTAGTCGACGGAGTTCGGATCGACCTTCGACTGTTCTTCCCAGATCTCCTTTGAGGCAGGTATCTCGTTGTCGTTAAGGGAAACATAGTCGTAAGCTCCGTTTCCGAGGCGCGAATTCACAAGGCAGTCCGGCTGCAGCCTTTTCACGGTGTCGAAAATGCGCCGGCTCTGTTCTGCGGATATCGTCAGCGGCACGTCGAACCATGCCAGAAACACGTCTCCGTAGTTTGACATTATCTCCTCTATCTGCGGAAGTATCTTCGACTCAAAGCACAAAGAATAGTCCTTTTCCTCCGGATTCGGAAAATCCCAGCTGTTGTCCCAGGTGACGCCGGAACAGCCCATGTGGTTTGAAAGGTAGCCTCCGCCGTGCTTTTCGTGCCAGTCAAGGTCCTGGGAGTAATAAAATCCGATTTTCACGCCGTATTTGGCACAGGCGTTCGCAAGCTCTCCCACGATATCGCGTCCAAAGGGCGTTGCATCGACGACATTGTATCTGTCGACTTTCGAGTGAAACATTGCAAAGCCGTCGTGGTGCTTTGTCGTGACGACAAAATATTTCATCCCGCAGTCCCTTGCAAACTTTATGATCCCGTCAGCGTCAAAATAAATCGGGTTGAATATCCCGGCAAGCCGCTCGTATTCGCTGTTCGGTATTGCAAAGTGCGCCGCGATCCACTCCGCGTAGTTGTCGCCAAAGCGCCCCCGGTACTCTCCCCCGAGAACGGAATATAGCCCGAAATGCATCATCATTCCGTATCCCGCCTGTTTGAAAAACTCCGTATTGTTCATTGTCCGCCGACCCTTCCTCCGCAGTTTCTCGCCGTCAAAGCAAACGGCTTTTTCCAATTATATCAAATCGAACCTTAGTTTTCAACAAAATGTGCCGGCCCAAAAGGTCCCGCCGGACTTTTTGGGCCGGCGGGACCTTTTTTCGTCTGTTTAACCTATCGGGTTTGCCCCAAAACAGGGCCTTACTTGCTTTTCTTTGAAAATATCCTGCTGACGAGCATGGTGACGAGAATAATAACTCCGATGATTATAAAGATCACGAGCATTCCCTTGCCCATGTAGCCAAGCATATTTATGAAGTTTTTCGGTTCGAAAAAGAGCTTTGTCGCTTCGGCCGCGGTTTCCGCCGCCGTGGTCTCCGCAGCGGTCAGAATCCCGAAAATATTAAAAAATGAAAGCAGTTTCAGCATAGTGATATCCTCCTGTCGTCACATATTTGAGAAGAAGTTGAGGATGATACCGCCGGCGATAACGGAAGCGATCTGGCCGGAGACATTGACGCCGATGGAGTGCATCAGCAGGAAGTTCTGCGGATCTTCCTTCAGACCCATTTTGTGCACGATGCGCCCGGACATCGGGAACGCAGAAATACCGGCCGCTCCGATCATGGGGTTGATCTTCTTTTTAAGGAAGAGGTTGATGAATTTCGCAAACAGGACGCCGCCAGCGGTGTCGACAATGAATGCCACAAGACCCAGACCGAGGATAAGAAGCGTGTCCACCTTGACGAACTGTTCGCCGGTCATATTGAAGGCCACCGTAATGCCGAGGAAGATCGTGATGAGGTTTGCAAGAACCTTCTGCGCGGTCTCCGAGAGGGAGTCGAGAACCCCGCACTCGCGGATGAGATTTCCGAACATGAGGAAGCCAATGAGCGAGGACGCCTGGGGTACAATTGCGGAGACAACGATCGTGATAATGATCGGGAACAGGATCCTCGTCTGCTTGGACACGGATTTCTGCTCGTAGGGCATACGGATCAGGCGTTCCTTCTTTGTGGTGAGAAGCTTTATGACGGGAGGCTGGATGATCGGAACAAGGGCCATGTATGAATAGGCCGCAACGGTTATTGCCCCAACATAGTTTGAGCCGAGGGTGTTTGCAACGGCGATGGAGGTCGGACCGTCCGCCGCGCCGATGATGGCGATGGACGCCGCGTCAATGTTCGGGAAGAACATGCTGGCCATGGCCAGGGTGAAGAAAATTCCGAACTGAGCCGCCGCGCCGAAGAGCATGAGCTTCGGGTTGGTAAGCAGCGGACCGAAGTCGATCATCGCGCCGATGCCGATGAACAGCAAAAGCGGAAACAGCTCGTTTGCAATGCCCGCTTCGTAAAGCTCCCTGATCGGGCCGACAAGCGCGTCCGAGTTGGGAATGTTCACGATAATCGTTCCAAAGCCCATCGGAAGCAGCAAAGAAGGCTCCATCTCCTTCTTGATGGCCAGATAAATCAGCAGACAGCCGATAACAATCATGACAAGCTGTTTTACATCAAACATGCCAAGATTTTCGTAAAGGATTTCCATGTCAAATCTCCTATTTGTTTCTTCTTTCCGCCGGGCAAAGCTTTTTTAAGCGGGGGAATTCTTCTCCGGGAAGATAAACTTTGCTTTCGCAGAAAAAAGCGCGGCAGGGCAGGAAATTGGTCCGTCTGCCGCAAACCGCGCCATTCTAACCAGTGTTAAAATGATATCATATCCCAGTGGCAAAAGCAAGAAAAAATTTACAGGCTGTTCATCTTTTCTGCCGCAAACCGCCGGAGCAAAAGCTCATAAAAAATTCTGTTTTCCCCCGATTCAGAGCGCGCCCCGCTTTTTTTCCGCCGGCCCCTGTTTTTCCGCACAAAGCGCCGCCGGGGCGTCCAACCCGTTCCGAGCCGTTCAAAAAAACGCCCGTTCAGGAGAAAAACGCCCCGTGCGGAATTTACACTTCCTTGATAAGAAGACAGCTATGCACCTTCATGTCAAAAACCAGTTCTTCGGTCGTTGTTGTCAAAACGCCGTCGTTTTCGGCGTCAAGAAGGTAGACCTCATATTTTCCCTGTTTTCCAAAATCTATTCTGACGGTCCTGTTCCCGGCGTCATCGTCATCGCTGTAATAGGTTACGACCGCCAGAACCTTGCCGTTTTTGCCGACTCCGCAAAGCGAATAAATGTTGTCCGGCTGAGTTTCCGGCGGAATCTCTTTTTCCGCGCCGTAAAACATTCCGTACCAGTACAACGGATAATACCCTTTGAGCCGCTCGTAAGTATAGAAGTCAAACGCTCCGCAGAAGGGCGACGGACACGTGTCGTAATACATGAGCATGTCGATATCCGCCTGCTGAGCCACGCTGATGCAGGCCATTGCAAAGGCCGCGCCCTTTATCCCGTGAATCGCTTTCAGCGAATAGATATATTCATCCGTCCAGCCTTTTATATAGTTCCATTCGTTCAATATGCTTTCGGCGGAACCGTACCCGTACTTATCCAACATTTTTCTGATTTTTTCGGCCTTATCCCTCAGGGCTTTGGGCTCCACGCAGTAGATATGCCAGGAGAAAAAGTCGATCGGAACTCCGCGTTTTTTCATTTCGCGAAGGAAATCCTCCGCCCAGTCCGTATTCCAGGCCAGCGCGGGCCCGCCGATTTTAAGTTCTGGAAAACAGGACTTTAAGTGCTTTGCGGCAGTTTCGT
>JAEDMJ010000036.1 GCA_016303065.1 Clostridiales bacterium | reverse complement strand
CGTATTTTGCGCCCGCCGCGCTGGCGGCCCCGCACCAGTCCTCCGCCGAAAAGTCGCTCGGACAGAAGCCCTCAGCGGGCATTTCCTTCAGGTCCCAGTCCCTGTGTCCGCCGTAAAAGGTGCGTATGCCGAAATGGAAAAACACGCCGAATTCCCAGCTCAGAAATTCGAGCTGTTTTTTTCCCGGAACACATCTTTCTCTCATTGCGCTCATCCCCCGCAGTTTTGTTTACATCCGGCTCTCTTTTGAGACGGCTTCAATTTCCGAAGAAATGGAGTTCCACTTTTCGTACAGCTCCTCGGTTTCCGCATTCACCCGGTCAAGCTCCGTCGAAAGCCGTTCCAGCTCCACGTGGTCGGTGCATTTTTCCTCCATCTCGCGTTCAAGCGCCGCGGCCCTTGCTTCCGACTCCGAAATCTGCTTTTCCGCGGCGGCAAGCTCCCTCTCAAGCTTTCTGAGAAGCTTGTCCGGGCTGAGCTGGCGCTCGCGCTTCTGTGGATTTTTCGTCTCCGCCGGGGCGGCGGCCGGACGCGGCTGGTTTGCTTCACGGCTCAGCATTTCGCGGTATGCCGCGTAAACTCCGCGATAGTCCCTGACTTTTCCCTTTTCAATCGACCAGATATGCGTTGCGAACCGGTCGATGAAATACCTGTCATGGGAAACGAATATAAGCGTTCCTTCGTAGCCGTCCAGAAGGTCTTCCAGCCATTCGCGGGAATAGATGTCCAGGTGGTTCGTCGGCTCGTCCAGGATCAGCGTGTTAATCTCGTCGTAAAGCATTATGCAGAGCTTCAGGCGGCTTTTTTCGCCTCCGGAAAGCACGGAGATCGACTTGAAAACGTCGTCTCCCCGAAAGCGGTAAGCCCCGAGACGGTTTCTCGCTTCCGGCTCGTTTATGCCGAGCTCCGAGACGACCTCGTCGAGAACCGTCGCATTTTCGTCTCTGAACGTCACCTTCTGCGGAAGATAGGCCAGCTTGACGTTCGCCCCCCATTTGAATCTTCCTGCGCTCTGGGGCTCTTCGCCGAGGAGAATTCTCAAAAGGGTCGACTTTCCCGAACCGTTTTCTCCGATTACCGCGATTGCCTCGTCCTTTTTAATCTCAAGGTCAAGTCCCGAAAACAGAGTTCTTTCCCCGAAGGACTTCGTCAGGTTCTCCGTATAGAGCACGTCGTTTCCCGACCGGTCCGCCTCCCGGAGCTTTCCCGTGATGTTCTTTTCATGCCTTACCCTGTCTGGCTGGTTTGCCTTTATGCGCTCGATGCGCCTGTCAAGGGCAAAGGCCTTCCGCATCATTTTTTTGTTGCCCGAACCCCATCCGTGCATACGGTCCGAGGTGAACTGGAGGCGGTTTATCTCCTTTTGCATCTGTTCCCTGCGCTTCTGCTGTTCTTCCTCTTCCTCCGCTCTGCGCTCGGCGAAAAAGCTGTAATTTCCCTCGTAGACCCGGGCGTGCATATTGGCAAGCTCTATGGTTCTCGTCGCAACGCGGTCGAGGAAGAAACGGTCGTGGGAAACGATCAGCACGGTTCCGCTGTACGACCTGAGATAGTTTTCGAGCCATTCCAGGGACTGCATATCCAGGTGGTTTGTGGGCTCGTCCAAAAGCATGATGTCGGTCTTTTCCAGAAGGAGCCCCGCAAGGTTCACCCGCGTCATCTCCCCGCCTGAAAGGGCGCCGTACTCCATGTCCCACATCTCCCGCGGAATACCCAGGCCGAGAGAAACGCGGAACATCTCCGGCTCTTCAAGGTATCCCCCCCGGGATTCGTATACGCTCTGAAGCTCTCCGTATCTTTTCAGAAGCGCCGGATCGTTTTCTCCGGCCGAAAGTTTTTCGGCGATCTCTTCAAGCTCCCGCCCCATGGCCCGCTGTTCGCGGAAGGCGTTTTCAAGCACGGCGCGGACAGTCGTCCCCGCCGGAAATTTCGGAAGCTGGTTCAGAACGCCGATGCGCTTTGACGGGTGCACGACGAGCTGGCCGGAGTCGTACTGCTCCTCGCCCATGATGCAGCGGAAAAGAGTCGTCTTGCCGCACCCGTTCCGCCCGATTACCGCGACCTTCTGTCCCGACTGTACCTCAAAAGTTATTTTGTCAAGTATCTGAACTTCTCCGTAGAATTTGGAGACTTCGCTCAAAGATATGTCAATCAAAATATGTATCTTCCTTTTTTCAGTTTTCTGAGTCTTTTCCTCCGCTTCAGGATCAAAAGAACGATTATGTAAATCACAATGACCGCCGCGATCACCGCCGCAATGACAATGTACTTGGGCTGTCGGATCGCCTCGTTCATCCTGTCCATTGAATAGAGGAAATTTGAGCGCTCAACTCCGGTCAGGGCGACAAGCTTCACCCTTCCGTAGCTCACACCGTTGTAGCTCACGTCGACCTCTCCCAAAAGCTGTCCCTTTATCACCGGAGCCGTAAGGCTTTCGCTGTACATCCACGGGGTCAGCACGACTTTGGTGCTGTCAAAGCCGTTGTCCAGAAGGGCGGACACCCCCTCCTGTGTCACGGCGACGACGTTCTCCGCCTCCTGGCTCATGTCCACAGGAAGCTCGACGACCGGCTGGTTTTTTCCGACCAGCTCCTTGTAGGAGAAATTGTTGAAACCGTATTCAAACATCCGCTTTGTCTCCACAAAGCTCATTATCTCTCCGCTCTCCTCGTCCTTTCCGCAGCCCAGAACGACGCTCACAAGGTAGAGCCCGTTCTTTTCCGCGGACGATACAAGACAGTACCCCGCCGGGGTCGTCGTCCCCGTCTTTATTCCGCGGGCATATGTGTATATGTATTTGCTGGTCGTCACGCCGGATATCAGATAGTTCGTCGTATTGAGGATCCTCTCGGAGGATTTGTTCGTTTCCGGAACGACGTACGAAACCGTGTTGGCGATCTGCATAAGCGCCGGGTTTGAAACAAACTCCCTGGCAATTATGTAAAGATCCCTTGCCGTCGTATAGTGGTTGTCGTTGTGAAGCCCGTGGGGATTCGTATAGTGGGTACCGGTGCAGCCGAGCTTTTCCGCATGGGCGTTCATCATGTCCACAAACGCCGAAACGCTTCCTGCGGTGAACTCCGCAAGGACGTTTGCGGCGTCGTTCCCCGAGGAGACAAGCATGCAGTACATGAGATTTTCAACGGTCATGCGTTCGCCCGCCTCGAGGCTGACAGAGCTGCCCGCCTCGTCAAGTCCGGCAAGGGCCGACTCCGTAACCGTCACGACGTCGTTAAAATCCGCGTTTTCATAGACAAGGAGCGCCGTCATAAGCTTTGTTATCGACGCCGGATACTGCTTTGAATCCGCGTTCTGTTCGTAAATCACCTGTCCGGTGTTCACGTCCACAAGTATGGCCGAGCGGCAGGAAACGGAAAAATCCCCCGTCGCAAGCGCTGCCGGGCAGAGCATCGCCGATACCAGGATGAACAGGCAAAAAATTTTCAGAAATTTTTTTGTTGTTTTCATGTAAAACTCCGGGAAAATATGTTATAATAGGGTGGGCTTTGATTGAGCATATCGCCCAAGCCTTAATCAATGGCAATGTGTGTGACTATAATATCACATTTCGGTACTTATTTCAATCACTTTCTGAAAAAGGTGAAGTTTTTGCGGAACCGATATTTCATTGTTCTCTTTTTTGCCGCGCTTGTCGTTTCTCTCTCGGTTTTCCGGGCTCTGCCTTCGGATTCCGAAAGAGAATACTCCCGCGAAGAGCTTTCCGTCAGGGAAAACTACCGGATGAATTCCCGCGGCGCGGACAAGGCCGACCTGAACTCCGCCCCGAAAGCGGTTCTGGCAGGCATTCCGTATATAGGAAAATACGCGGAAGAGATATGCGCCCTCCGCGAGGAGCTCGGCGGCTTCTCTTCTCTGGAAGAGCTTGCCCTGATCCCCGGCATCGGCGCGGAAACAGTGATGAAATCCGCAGAATTCGTAAGAATCGTGAACTGACCCCACAACAACCACTTATAGCTGTAAGGAGACCGCAAATGAGAATTTTAATCGTCGACGATGAAAAGCTTCTCGTCAAAGGGATGAAATTTAACCTTGAAAACGAAGGATACGAGGTCGACACCGTTTACAACGGCGAGGACGCCCTTGAGCTTGCCCATAAAACCGTATACGACCTGATTGTTCTGGACCTTATGCTCCCGAAGATCAACGGACTGGAGGTCTGCAAAAAAATCCGCGAATTTTCAAAAGTGCCGATCATCATGGTCACGGCAAAGGGCGAAGACACGGACAAGCTTCTCGGCTTTGAACACGGCGCCGACGACTATCTTTCCAAGCCCTTCAACGTCCTTGAACTCAAGGCGCGCATCCGCGCAATTCTTCGCCGCAGCGTCAGCCACCCGGTGAGCAGCGCCAATTCCTCAAAGCTTGACGGCGGCCCCATCGTCCTCGACCTGAGCGACCGCTCCGCGACGATAGGCGACAGAAAAGCCGACCTCACTCCCAAGGAATTCGATCTTCTTGAGTTCCTCGTCCGCTCTCCCAACAGCGTTTTCAGCCGCGAGGCCCTTCTCAACACCATCTGGGGCTATTACTATCCCGGGGACATCCGCACCGTCGACGTGCACATCCGCCGTCTCCGCGAAAAGCTCGAAGCGAATCCGGCCGAACCGGTCTATATTCTCACAAAATGGGGCGTCGGCTACTACTATAAGCCGTAAGCCCCATACAAAGGAAGATGCCGCTTGCGTTTTTTCTCACGTTACACCGTTAAACTCTCCGTCTGCGCGTTTTTCTCGGCGGCTGCAATAATCCTGCTGTCCTCGGTTCTTGCGCCGGCGCTTTTAAAGTCCGCCCTTTTGAAATCAAAAAGCCAATACATGCAGGAGACCGCCGCCGTCTTTTCCCACACTCTGGAAAGCGACGGCTTCGACGCGGTGTCCGAATACGCCGCCGCGAACAAAAACGGCTCCGGCCTTCGGTTCATCGTCACCGACGGCAGCCTCTGCGTTGTCGCAGACACCTCGGACGCGGCGAACCTCTGCGGACAGAAGCTTATTCTTCCCGGCACACGCGAGGTTCTCGACGGCGGGACCCGCTTCGACGCCGCTTTTGAAAACGGGGAATTCATTTACAGCGCTCTCAGCTCTTTTGAAAAGGACGGAGAACGCTGCATCCTTTTTGTCAGATTCACGGACTACGAAACCGCCGCGCTTTTTTCAAAGTGCAGAAAAGCCCTCTTTTTCTCCGGACTGGCGTTTGGACTGCCGCCGCTGGGCTTCACGGTCTTTTTCCTGGCGAACTTCGGAATCCGGCTCGGAAAGCACAGCGATTCCGTCGAGCTCCTGACTTTGGGAAAATACGTTTCAAGCGACGATATCCGCGGTCATGATGAAATTTCAAACGCCGCAAGACTGCTTGACGATTTTGCCAAGAGGCAGGAAAAAACGGAAGAGCTCAGAAAGCGCTTTGTCTCCGACGCGTCCCACGAGCTGAAAACTCCGCTTGCCACGGTAAAGCTGCTTTCCGACTCCATTCTTCTTACGCCGAACATCTCTTCCGAGGACGCCCACGAATTTCTCACGGACATCAGCACGGAGATCGACCGCCTGACGAGAATATGCACCAAGCTTCTCCAGATCACCAAGTTCGACACTTTAAGCGGCGAATCCGAATTTGTCCGTGTGGAGCTTTCACCGATCATTGAAAACGTCTGCCGAATGCTTTCCCGTCCCGCCCTTTCCGCCGGACTTGAGCTTCGGCAGGAGCTTCAGGACGGCTGCTTCGTCCTGGCAAATTACGACACGATGTATCAGATTTTCTATAATCTGATTGAAAACGCGGTAAAGTACGGGGCGGACGGAAAAGAGATCCGCATTTATCTCTACCTCAAAGGCAAAAGCGTGATCTTCATCGTCGACGACGACGGTCTCGGAATTCCCGAGGCCGAGCTTGCGCGCATTTTCGACCGTTTCTACCGCGTCGACAAAGCCCGCGCAAGGGCCACCGGAGGAACCGGTCTGGGACTTTCGATCGTCGCCACGGCTGTCAAAAACTGCCACGGAACGATCGAAGCTCAAAACCGCGCCCCCCACGGCGCGCGGTTCATCGTCAGGTTCCCGTTCTGTCCCCCGGATCCGGAGCCGATTTCCGACGAAGGAGGCCGTCAGCAGTGAAGAAAAAAGCTATTTTCCTTCTGGTCGTCCTGTGCGTTCTGCTGATCGGTGTGCTGAGCGTCACGGCTTTTTCCATTTCTTCAAAGACGGCGTCGGCCGGCACGTACAGCGTCTGGTACGTCAGCACCGACGACTCCGAGAGTATGTTCGGCACGGAGGATTACGTTTATTCCACCTATTCTGATATCAGCGACGCCTTTCTGCACACGCTTCTGAACCGCCTCATGTCGCAGCCGAAAAACGACGGGCTGAAATCCGCCTTTGCACCGGACATAACCGTGCAGTCGCTCAGTCTGTCCAACAATGTTCTGACGATCGATTTTTCCTCCCAGTTTCTGGAAATGAGCAGATACGAGATATCCCTTGCCGAATACTGCATAGCGCAGACTTTTTACGGCTTGAACTCGATTTCCGAGATCGCCGTCTGCGTCGGCGGCAAGCCCATGACCGGAACGAATATTACAAAGATCTCAGCGACGGATTTCATCACGGATTTTTCCGATCTGATCCCGTCCTCCGTCAGCCTCTCCGTTTACACGCTCTCTCCCGACGGGGAGTCCCTTGTCAAGGAAATACGCACCTTCACATGGTACCCCTACCAGTCGCTTCCCGAAACCGTCCTTGACTACCTTCTGACTACAAAAGCCGGAGGGGCCATCCCCACGGGGACGAAGGTCACCTCCTGTTCCCAGGACAATTCGGTGCTTTACGTGGAGTTCTCCGACGAATTTGCGCTCCGCCGCGACAAAGACGGACGGCTTGCGCTCTACTCCGTCGTAAATACCCTCGCGTCCATCCCTTCCGTCACGTATGTAAACGTCTCGCTCGAAGGCGAGGCTTTTGACGGTTTTGACCAGGAGCTCGGGGAGAATCTTCTGCCCGACTATTCATTTGTATCATCAACATACAATAAAGGAGGCAGCAATGAAATTTCCTGATTGGCAAAGAGAAAAATGGAGCGACTGCGCAAAAAATCCAGTAATCGGCTTTTACACCACGCCGGAGTGCGGATTTGCAATCGGCGACCCCCAGATTCTGACCCCCGGCCAGTTTGATTCAAAGTGGCACGCATTCTACCACGGGTATTATGAAAACTTCACCCCCTATTACCACCATCTCGTCTCCGAAGACGGCGTCGCCTGGACCCTGAAAAAGAAGTGGCCCTGGAAAGTGAATCCGAGCTTTCTCTTCCATTACAAGGACGAGTGGCTCCTCTACAACACGCTCCTGTGCTCCGGCGAACAGGAATTCAACCGTGCGACAAATATAATCAGCGTCCGCCGCAGCCGCGACCTTGAAAACTGGACGGAGCCGGAGCCCCTTCTCTGGCCGGAGTTTGACTGGGAACTTGAATATATGCCCGTCAACTACACCTCCATCGAGGTCAGAAACCCCTGCGTCGTCCGGCTCGGCGAAAATCATTTCCGGATGTATTACAGCGCCGGAACGGTCATGCTCCCCCACTGCGGCTACGAAGAGCCGAAATACATAAGCTTTGCCGACGCTCCCACGCCCTTCGGCCCCTTCAAAAAACACGGAAAACCGATCATCTCTCCCGACGCTTCCGTTCCCCACCGGAACTTCGGCGCGGGGGCCATCAAGGTTTTCGGCTACGGAGACAAATTCCTCGGCCTCTACAATTCAATATATGTCGACGAAAGCGGATATCCCCACTCCGCGATCAATCTTATCATGAGCGGCGACGGGATCGAATGGGAGGAGGCGCCCTTCAACCCGATAATCCCGCCGGCTCTCGGCGGCGAAGGCTTCAAAAAGGAGTTCGTCTACCAGCTTGACCTTGTCCGTTTTAACGGCGAGCTCAGGATGTACTACAACGGCCGGAACAAGTGGCACGACGGAATCGAAAGGATCGGAATGTCCTCAATTCCCGACGATCCGGCGGTCAAAAAGCTCTGGGACCTGGAATGAGAAAAAAAGCGATGCTTTCAAAGCTCCGGATACGGTTTGGACCGTATCCGGAGCTTTTTCCGTTCAGACCGTAACCTCCAAAAGGAACTCTCCGCCCTTTGTGACGTCCGCCGACGCACTGCTTTTGACGCCCGTTTTCCGGCACCGGATGCGGCAAAGCGCTCCGCGTATGCGTATGTCGCACTCGTAACCGTCCATGCTTTCCGGAATATTGGGCTCAACGCTCAGAATTCCGGCGCGCATCCGCAAGCCCAGCATATCTTCAAGCACCGCTCTGCGAAACCACCCAGCCGAGCCCGTGTACCAGCTCCACCCGCATTTTCCTTTTGCCGAAACGTCCGCGGCGATCACAAAATCCTCCCCGCCGTAGGCCGGGGACTTCTGCAGCGAAAGGATGTCGCGCAGAATCGCCGCGCCCGCGTCCGCCCGGTCCGCCCTGAAGCACGCCTGCGCCAGCCAAACGGCGGCGTGCGTATACTGACCTCCGTTTTCGCGCACCCCCGCAGGGTAATCCGCGATATATCCGCAGGATTTGTCCGTCACGGGGCGGTCGAACAGTTTCCAGACTCCGCTCTCCCGGTCCTTCAGAAGCTTCAGCGCGGTATCCAGAGCGAGGCTTCGCTTCACCGCAAAACCGGCGTCATCCGACGGAACGAACCAGGCAAAGCTCTGTGCAACGGAATCCAGCCCGACGACGGGACTGCGCGAAGAGCCGATCTCGGTTCCGCCGTCGCTCCAGGCCCTTATGAACCGGTCGCCGTCCCACGCCTCCGCGGCCGCGGCGATAAGCTTTTTTGAAATCTCCGCATATCCGGAACTCTGCTCGGGGCTTTCCCTCATGGCGCAGAGAGCCGAAAAGCGTCCGAGCGTGTCCGCCGCAAAGAACGCAAGCCAAACGCTGACGCCCCGCCCCTCGTCTCCGAGAGAGGAAAATCCGTCGTTCCAGTCTCCGTGGAGAAGAAACGGAAGCCCCCTTTGGTCAAAGCCCCTCCGTATGAAGCACTCCGCCGCCCGGACGCAGTGTTCAAAGACCGTCTCCTTCAGAGAGGTCATTTTCACCGGCTCGTACCTTTCGGGTTCGTTTTCTTCAAGGGGCGGACTGTCCAGAAAAGCGATCTTTTTCTCCAAAAGCGAAACGTCCCCCGTGTATTCGACGTATTCGCAGGTCTCCCGCACAAGCCACAGAAGATCGTCCGAGCACCTCGTCCGCACTCCGCGGCGCATTTCCGGCGTTCCCGTGTGATACCAGTGCATCACGTCTCCGGCTTCGTACTGGTGAGCGCAGGATCTGTATATCTGCCGCGCAAGGATCTCAGGTTCCGTCAAAAGCAGCGCCGCCGCATCCTGGAGCTGGTCCCGAAAGCCGTATGCCCCGCCGTTCTGAAACGCCGAGCTCCGCGCCAAAAGGCGGGAGGCCTTTATCTGGTATTCCGACCACACATTCATATATCTGTCCAGGTTTTCTTCTCCGGTCTTTATCCGAAGGGCTTTTCCCCTGCGGCGGAACTCCTCCGCAGTCTTCAAAAAGCATTCCTCCGGGAACGCACAGCCAACCTCGGCCGCCGTGCGCATCGTCGAAACGGAAAGGCTCAGTCTTTCGCCTTTTTCAAGTCTGAAGCGCGCCGCAAAACACGGCAAAAGCCCCTCCCCGCACGAACCGTCAAATTCTCCCGCCCGCCACGAAGCCTCGTCGCAGGTAAAACCGTCGGGCTCCCGGTTCCATGCGGCAAAAAGCCCGCATTTTCCCTCCGACACCGGGTTGACCGCGGAGAAAACTCCGCCGTCGTATGAAGTTCTTACGAACAAGGCGTCGGCCTCGTGTTCGCAAAGCATCGGACGCATCATCCACAAAAGCTCCGAAGCCCCCTCTCCCGACACTTCGACGCTCAGGTTAAGCACCGGAAGCTTTGAATCCACGCAGGCCGAGACCCTTATCTCCGTTTTGTCAAAACGGCTTTCCCAAACGGTAACTCCCGGAGCGAAAGTCACCTTTGAGCTTCTCCCGTCGTTGGCGGCAAACGCCGTCCGCCTCACGCCGCCGGCCACAACGCTCAGCTCCATTCCCTCCGCTTTCGGGGCGAGAGGGTCGTTCTGCCACGGGATAAGCTTCAGCATCCGCGAATTTACGGCGTACATGAGCACCGGACCGACATCCGCCATAACGCAGCCGAAACAGGCGTTTGCCAGAGGCTCCGAATGGATGCGTTTTGAAAGCGCTCCGTCCGCAAAAGTCCGGGCCCGTGAGCGCGCCCGGGACCGAACGGGTTTTGTATTTTCAAGCGGCAGCCCGGCGCAGGCATAGGTCGAAACGGCGGAGACCGCCAGGCCGTCCGCCGAACCGCGGTCGATTATGTGCACCCCGCCCTTTTGGTTCAGCAGACCCTCGCTTCCCGCAAGCTTCACGGCAAGCCCGACTCCGTTGAAGCTCGGCCGTTCATAGCTTCCCCTGTCGTCGCAGAGGACGACCAGGTCGAACCGTATCCCGAAGCCTGCCAGCAATCTGTGCAGCCGGAGATATCTGTACACCGCGCCCAGAAATTCGCTTTCCGTGACGAACTTCTCCGTCGCCACGGAGACGATCGGCAGGTCCCCGGATATTTTGAGCTTCCACAGCTCGCTTTTCGGAAGCATTCGTCCCGGCGCGATCCAGCGCTTTGCGTATCCCGGCTCGGTGACGGCCGTCGTCAAAAACAGCCCCTCCCTTGCCGACTGTCTGTCGAGACCGCACATCGCCGCAGCCGAAACAAAGGCCCGGCCGCAGCGCTCTTCTCCAAGGGCCTTCTCGGCCGCCGCGGCGGCAAGCTCTTCCGAACTCTCAAAAGCCGCCGCAAACACGATTTTTGTCTTTTTGCCCGGCGAGCATTTGAGCCGAAAGACAAGCTTTGCCGCCGCGTCGCCGTCGGACTTTGTGCAAACGGACTGCTTTTCAAAAAATATTTCCGGATTTCCGGCGCCCCCGCGGCCGAGAGCCGCACTTTTAGAAACGCAGACGCTTTCCGCGGGCACTGAGGCGGAAACGCACATAAATCCGTCTTCGCCGGAGGAATTTCTCCGGCGAAAAACCACGCTCCTGCCGTTTCCGCCCGCAGCGGCGCATATTTTCAGACGTTCAAACTCCGGGTGCGCTTCAAACCGCCCGTCCCCGGTCATCTGCGGCTCAAGGTACAGAGCGACCCCGACTTCCGTTTCCACGCTCGTCCCTATCTCCAAAACGCGCCTCTCCGCCGGAGCGGATTTGGAAACCGAGACGGTCTCCGTTACGGCGGCGCTCCCCGCGGCGCACCGGTACTCAACGCGATCCAATCTTACGGCAAAGCTTCGCTCCAGGCTGTCCGGAAAATCCCCGGGCTTGACGAAAAACGCCTTTCCCATGCATTCAGCCGCAGTCAGAAAGCCCGTTTTTCCGGAATAGAGCGATATACCCCTCATCTCCGCCCTGGAACGTCCCGAGCCGGAGGCAGTCACCGTCATCTCATAATTTGAAAGCACCGCCGAAGGGGGAAGGGGCAATCCACTTTCAAAGTCAAAGCTCATGTCAGGCGCTTTTACGCGCTCCTTTCCCTTTTCAGGCAGGCTCCGGCGGCTTTTCATCCGCGGCGTCATTTCGGGTATTCGTTCCCTGAGAAGCTGTTCAAAGGCCGAAAATTCCGGAACAGCCATAAAACAGCGCGTCAGAAACCCTTCGCAAAGCACATTTGCCGCCGAACACAGGCTCATTGCGATGTGGTGGGTCATATAGGTCCGCACGGCCATGTACCGCTCTCCCGCGGGGATTCGTCCGGGGGTGAAATCCGCGGACTCACACAGGCCGTAAATCCCGCCGAGCCCCATCGCCTCAAGCTCCGCAAGGTTTCCGCAGGCCCGGCGCACCCCATGCCCCAGGGCGAGATAGGACGAATACGGCGACACGGCGTACTCCTCCGGATCGCAGCGCCGAAGGGCAAGCGGCTCCGCGCCGAAAGCCTTATACTGGTAATTCATCGAGCTGTCAAAGGCAAAGTAACAGCTCTCGGATATTCCCCAAGGTTTTCCGAGCCTTTCCCCGTACCTTTTCTGGCACCAGACGGCAAAATCCCCGCTTTCCGCAAGGAGCGAATTTTCGGTGACGGGCATCAGGATCTCCGGCATCAGGTACTCAAAAAGGCTTCCGCTCCAGGAGACAAGCCCGCCGTACCCTCCGTATACGGCGGTTGCCCGGGACAGCGCGCCCCAGTGCTCCGCCGGAGCGTCTCCCTTCGCTATGGCGACAAAGCTCGTAAGCCTTGCCTCGCTCTCCAGCATATCGTAAAACCCGCCCAGGCGGCGCTTTTCGCCGTCCAGACCGATGGCCATGAGCTTTCGCTTTTCGTCGTAAAAAACCGAGAGATCCGTCTCCCTCCAGAGCGCCTCCAGTTTTTGTGCGGCGTTTTCCGCCTCCGGCAGGCCGAGTTCCCGAAGCGCCTGCGCCGCGGCGGCGGCACAGGCGGCAAAGTTACCGCTGTCCACGGAGGAAATATACCTCGGCTCCAGGGGTTTTGCCGTCAGGCAGCCGTACCAGTTATAGAGATTTCCCCTGTATTTTTCCAAAGCTGCAATCCGGTCGGCAAGCGCTGTGCAGCGCCTTGCGGCTTCCGCCCCGGTTATAAGCCCCATTTTGGCCGAAGCCGCCGCGGCCAAAAGAACAAGCCCGATATTTGTCGGACTTGTTCTGTCCGCCCACCCGGCATGGGGATTTTCCTGAAAATTGTCCGGAGGAAGCAGGTATTCTGACAGGGCAATGTCCGAAAAATACCTTTCCATTTTTTCCGCATGCGCCCAAAGCAGGCGCTCCTCCGATTTTCCCGCGGACGTCTTTTTCTCCAGCGGCACGGAAAGGTACGAGGCAAAAAGCGGCGCAAGCCCCCATATCACCGCCGCGGCAAAGGACGCGGGGTCCATCCCGACAAGCACCGCCAGCGCCCCGGCCAGCACGCAGGAGAGCATTGCACAGTATGTCTTCAGGGGACCTTTCGGGCTGAGCCGGTCCCCTTCGGCGGCCGTCACCCACTCGAGAAGGCGTTTTTTTGAAAAGAGCATTCTCCACAGCGCCGTGACCGCAGAGCGCACCGACACCCAGGCCTCGTACGGGATGAACACGATTTTTGAAAACGTCAGCATTACGCCGCCGCGCCATCCCGTATACACTTCGGAGTGCCGCCGTACGGCGCTGTGTGCGGGTCTTGTAAGGCGCAGAAAAACGTTTATCAAAAGGGGCGCTGCAAGAGAGATCAGCGACGCGGCCGCAGGCAAAGCAAAACCCGGCGTCCCCGTCACAAAAAGGAAGAACGACGCAAATACGCACACGGGCAAAAGCGGCCTCAGCGCGTTTCGGAATATCTCGCAGCGTGTGACGCCGTCCACGGGGTTAGGATATTTTTCCCCACCTCTGTCCCGCACGGTCCTGAAAAGCCATGGAATAAGCTGTATATCGCCCCGGGTCCATCTTCCGAGACGCTTCGCATATCCTCTGACGGTGGACGGAAAACCGTCCAGAAATTCCGCTCCGGCGGCGTATCCGCACCGGAGATATCCCCCTTCCAGAATGTCGTGGGAGAGAATTTTTTCGTCGGGAAGTCTTTCGGAGAGAACCCGGCAAACCGCCCGGACGTCAAGGATTCCCTTTCCGGTAAAGTGGGAGTTTCCGAACATGCACCACCCCGGATCGGCCGACGGCGAAGAATAGGGGTCAGTGCCCCCCTGACCTGCGTATATCCTTGAAAAAAGCGAGCGGTTCGCCCAGTCAAGCTCCATGCTCATCCGCGGCTTTATTATGCCGTAGCCGGAAACAACGCGCCCGTTTGACCCGATGACCGGGGCGTTCTGGGGATGAGCCGCCGCCGCAACGATTTTTTTGACGCTCCCCGGATAGGGCTCCGTGTCCGCATCGAGAGTCAGAATATACCTGACGCCGCGGAGCTTTTCCCTTTCCGTTCCGCGCACTTCACAGGACGATTCCTCTCCCGCGGCAAGTGCGGCAAGCGCCATTATGGCGCCCCTTTTCCGTTCCCAGGGTATGAACTTCTCCTCGCAGGCGCTTTTCACCCTTTCACGGTAAATAACGCAGAATTTCCCGCCCCACCGCAGATTCAGCTTTTCCGCCTCGGCCTGAGCTTTTGAAATTATCGCCGCGTCCTCCGGGACGCTCTGCGCGTCCGCGTCGGGAAGATCCATCAAAAGACCGAACATAACGCCCCCGCCGCAGTCCCGGTTGGAAAGCATATACCTTTCAAGCTTTTTCATATGTTTTTCGACGGTTTCGGCGCTGTCCGCAAGAAGGGATACGACGCAAAGCGTCCGAGCGCTTTCAGGTACGCCCCCGCGTAAATTCAGGGAACAGATTTCTCTCGGAAGGACAAAACGCGGATAGAGCTGCTGCAAAAACGCGGTGCAGATCTCCCGCCACGGAAGATATGACACGGCCGCCGGAAACCACCCGGCCCAAACTCCGGTCAGCACGGCCGCGGCCAGGGGGAGCAGGTTTTCCAGCAGAAGATACGAGAATCTTTCAAATCTCCGCCTTTTTTCGATATTTGCAAAGTCAAACGCCGCGCCGATAACGCCCTTTTCTCCGTCCGCGCGCCCGAGAGCGGAAATAATGACATCCTCTTCACTTCTCCCCGAAAGCTTCGCCTCCTTTTCAACAAGAAAGCGAATGTGAGCCTTTGTTTCGTCGCTGCTTTCGGGATATACTCCGGCGGGATCCGACAGGAGAAGCTTTTCCTCCGCCGAAGACTCTCTCACCGCCTTTGAAAACTGTCTGTCCTCAAGGCGCCTCAGCATACGGATACAGGCAGCGGCCGACTCCGAAAGTCCGCTCCGAAGCTTTTCGGCGTGCTCCGCGCTCAGTTCGTCCGTGGCAGCGGCGCTCGTTCCGAATTCGATCCGCCGCTTCAGTCTTGCCTCGGCGTCAGTGCAGCCTTTCGGAAATTTCACACAGCATTCGGCCACGTCGGCGCAAAGGATAAGCAGCGCGCATTTCATCATCGTCACAAAGCACGCGGATTCCCGGAAAAGAAGCGGCCGCTCCTTTTCCGCGCCGCTCAGAAAAAGCTTCATCCCGTATTCGGTCAGGTTTTCCTCCCCGGTTTTCACAAAGGAAACCGCCAAATGAAAAACCGCGGGAAAACCTCCCCTGCGCCCCGGAAGCTTAAGTCCGCAGAGGCCGCTCCGTATCCCGTCCCAGGTCTCTTCCAAAAGGTAGAGATTGTCCGCAAGAACCGCCCCCGGCTCTCTCTCTCCGCTTCCTGCCGCGCAGGCCGCGCTCCGGACCGCCGACATCTTTCCCTTCATCATGCGAAGAAAGCGCCTCAAAGCCGTCTCCGAACTTCCGCAAAGGTTTTCCGCCGCACAGTTCCTTCCGTAGTTTTCCATGCGGCTGTAATCGATATAGAGCCTTTCGCCTATTCCAAAGAATTTCTCCGAACTCATCCCGAAAATCCTCCGTGACCGTTTTGCCGGGGATGCACTTTTTTTAACCCCCGCACCGTCTTATTTTCCCAAAATTTATTTTTCTTATGCGCTTCTTTTCCCTTGACAAAACCGGGTCTTTGTGATAAAATATGCAGGCTGTAAAGAAACACACTTTACAAAGCCTTGTAACTTGTCGGGAGGGTGTACGCAATGAAGGATAACGCGTTCCGTATGTGTATGCTGTTCGATTTTTACGGGCCTGTTCTGACCGAGCGCCAACAGGAAGTCTTTGACCTCTATTACAACGAAGATCTCTCTCTCACCGAAATCTCCGAGCACGCGAACATCACCCGGCAGGGCGTTCGCGATGCGGTCGTCAAAGCCTCCAATATCCTCAATGATATGGAGGAAAAGCTGGGGCTTGTCGAAAAATTTCTGCAGGCAACCCGTGATTTCGACAGGATCGCCGAAGATGTTGATGCGCTTTTGGAACTCAACAGAAAACGCTACCGCTCCACGGAGTTTGACCTCAGACTCACGGAGATTCTGGCGCTTGCAAGACAAAACACCTGAGCAGGAGCAAAGATATGGCTTTTGAAAACTTACAGGAAAAGCTCGGAAAAGTGTTTTCCCGGCTCCGCGGCCGCGGAAAGCTTACCGAGGGGGACATCCGTTCCGCAATGCGCGAAGTCAAGCTTGCTCTTTTGGAAGCTGACGTCAATGTCAGGGTCGTCAACGACTTCGTAAAAACCGTCTCCGAAAAATCTCTCGGCGCCGAAGTCCACCAGAGTCTCAATCCTGCGCAGCAGGTCATAAAGATCGTCAACGACGAACTCGTCGCCATGATGGGCGGACAGAACGTCCGCGTGAACATGGCCTCCAAAGGGCCGACGGTCGTCATGCTCGTCGGTCTCCAGGGCGCCGGCAAGACCACCAACGGCGCAAAGCTTGCCGGATACTTCAGGGAAACTCTGAAAAAACGCCCCCTCCTTGTGGCCTGCGACGTATACCGCCCCGCCGCAATCAAACAGCTCCAGGTCGTCGGCGAACAGGTCGGCGTGCCCGTCTTCGAGATGGGTCAGGGGGATCCCGTTGAAATAGCGCGCCAGGGCATCGTCCATGCCGGAATAAACGGAAACGACATGGTCTTCATCGACACCGCCGGACGGCTCCATGTGGACGAAGAACTGATGGACGAGCTCAAACGCATCAAGGCCGCCGTCAACCCCAATGAGATCATGCTTGTCGTCGACGCAATGACCGGTCAGGACGCGGTAAACGCCGCCTCCGCCTTCAACGACGCGCTGGACATAAGCGGCGTCCTCCTTGCGAAGCACGACTCCGACGCCCGCGGCGGCGCAGCGCTTTCCGTGCGGGCAGTCACGGGAAAGCCCATTAAATTCGTCGGCACCGGAGAAAAGCTCGATTCGAACTGCATTGAGCCGTTCCACCCCGACCGTGTCGCCTCCCGAATCCTCGGCATGGGCGATATGCTGACCTTCATCGAAAAGGCCCAGCGCAATTTTGACGACAAAAAGGCTGCCGAGCTTGAACAGAAGCTCCGCAAAAACAAATTCGATCTGGACGATTTTCTCGAACAGATGCAGCAGCTCAAAGGCATGGGGTCGCTTGAAAGTCTCGCGGGAATGGTTCCGGGCGTCAGCGCAAAACAGCTTGCAAACGCGAAGATCGATGAAAAACTTATAACAAGAACCGAGGCCGTCATCCTTTCGATGACGAAAAAAGAGCGTCAGAACCCCTCGATCCTCAACTTCAGCCGCAAAAAACGAATCGCCGCAGGCAGCGGATGCCGCATCGAAGACATCAACCGGGTTCTCAAACAGTTTGAGGCCACGCAGATGATGGCAAAAAAGATGGCCGGCGGCAAGCCGAAGATGAACTTCGGCGGTCCTCAGGCAAAAAACAGCAAGGGTTTCAGATACCCGTTCAGATAAACTGTTTTAATTTTTTATGGAGGTAAAAAGAAATGGTCAAAATCAGACTTCGCAGAATGGGCGCCAAGAAGGCTCCTTTCTACCGTATCGTCGTTGCCGACTCTAAGTTCCCCCGCGACGGCAGATTCATCGAGGAAATCGGAACTTACAATCCCCTCAAGGATCCTTCCGAAGTCACCATCGACGCAGACAGAGTCAAAGAGTGGATCCGCAACGGCGCTCAGCCCACGGACACCGTCAAGACTCTTCTGAAAAAAGAAGGAATTCTCTAAAAAACCCGTCGCCGGCGAAAAAGGAAAGGTTTGAATGAAAGAGCTTCTCTATTATATCGTCAAGGCTCTTGTCGACAATCCCGAAGAGATCTCAATTACGGAGAAGACCCGGGAAGACGGAGAGCTTGTTCTTGAGCTCACAGTTGCTCAGAGCGATATGGGTAAAGTAATCGGCAGACAGGGCCGGATCGTCAAGGCGATCAGATCGATCATGAAATCCGCCGCTGCTCACGAGAGCGTTCGCGTCTCTGTCGATATCCTCGGCTGAGAGCGCTCAAACGGGGCTGCTGCAAAACCGCCGTATTCCAGTGATACCGCGGCTTTGCAGCAGCCTCCACTTTTTATCATTGCGGAGGCAGAAAATGGACAAAAAAAGTATGCTCGAAGCCGGACGCCTCGTGACGACTCACGGCATAAAGGGCGAGCTGAAGCTCCAGCCCTGGTGCGACAGCGCCGAATTCGCCCGTAAAATAAAGTCTTTTTATCTGGACGGCGAACCGCTCAAGGTCGTTTCCAGGAGAGTGCACAAAAACGCGCTGCTCATAACCATCGACGGCATTGACACCGTTGAAAAGGCGAAGTTCCTTGTGGGAAAAATCCTCTGCTTCAAAAGAGAGGACGCTCCCCTGCCCGAAAATTCCTATTTCATTGCCGACCTTATCGGTCTTTCCGTTTTTGACAACAGGACCCAAACCGTCATCGGAAAAATCACCGACGTTCTCCAGCGCCCCGCAAACGACGTATACATAGTCTCTGACGGCGAAAACGAAGCGCTCATTCCGGCCGCGGGCGATTTTATCGATTCCGTTGACCTTGAAAGCGGCGTTATGAAAGTGAACACGATCGAGGGAATGATATGACTCCGAGAATCAATATTCTGACGCTTTTTCCCGAAGCGATATACGGAATGCTCGGCTCAAGCATTACGGGAAACGCCCTCAAAAACGGTATTTTTGAGCTGAACTGTGTGCAGATACGCGATTTCACTCAGAACAGGCAGCGCCAGGTGGACGATTACCCCTACGGCGGAGGAATGGGAATGCTCATGCAGGCCGATCCCCTCTACCGCGCATGGGAAAGCGTCGCCGGGAAGGGACGCGTTCACACCGTTCTCATGAGCGCCCAGGGGCATGTTTATACGCAGAAAGACGCCAGGCGGCTCTCGCTGTGCGACAGTCTCTGCATCGTCTGCGGACACTATGAAGGCGTCGACCGCCGCTTCATCGACGAATGTGTCGACGAAGAGATTTCCATCGGAGACTTTGTTATGACCGGCGGAGAGATACCCGCCCTTGCCGTCGTCGATTCCATAGTCCGCCTCCTTCCCGGCACTCTGGCAGACGAAAGCTGCTACACCGACGAGAGCCACTGGAGCGGAGTTCTCGAATACCCCCACTATACGCGCCCCGAAGAGTGGCACGGAAGGCGCGTCCCCGACGTTCTGCTTTCCGGCCACAGAGAGAATATCCGAAAATGGCGCCGCACCCAGGCGCTTTTGGCAACGCGCGAACGCCGCCCGGATATGTTTTCCGCGCTTGAGCTTACAGAAGAAGATCTTGCGCTTCTTGCCGCCGCAGACGAAAAAGAGTAAATCCTCCCCATCCACCAAAAAAGCTGCCCTTTTCCGCTTTTGCCGCGCCGCTTTTTTCCGAAGACCCAAAAAACTGCCGGGAAACAATACGTTTCCCGGCAGCTTTTGTATATATAATCGAATGTTTATTTTGAAAAGGAAATGCAGGCAAATTCACAGCGGAGCTCAGAAGCGTCCAAAAGCGCCGTTTTTTATCCCGTTATCCTTCTTTTTTTTCAGGCTTTTTGCGCACCGGCGGTTCGCCGGCTCAGAATTTGCTCTCCGCCAAAAGCTTCCCGGCGGAGTTTTGCGCTTTTTTCTCCACGACCTCGAAAAAAGGCGCGCCGTAGTACATATAAAAAGCCAGATAAAACAGCATATCGCTTGCCGAACTGATGTCGTGGATCTGCTTTCCGATATAACGTTCTTCCATTTCCTGTTCAATAATCGAGTCCCAGCACAAATTCGTAAGCCTTTCGATGCACTTTGTAACAGCATCACAGCTTTTTCCGATGCGCTCCGAAACCGCCGGATATATCTGCTTTGTGATATGAATTTCTTCCATCGGAATATTTCTGACAAAAAGATATCCCGCCGTTATGTCCACCGCATATGCCAGCGGACGTATGTCCCGACGCACAGGACCGAGTATCGTTCGAATCAGTGCTTCCGACTTTGTCATTTACTATTACTGCCTTCCTTTAAGATTTACAGTATTCTACACCCTCTCCCCCACCGAAACAATGAGGCACGCTTCATAAAACAGGAAAAGTAAACTAAATTATTATTTCACATATCGAATATACACAGTAATTTTGCCGATTGCCTAAATCATTTTTCAAATCAAACTGAATTTATGATTTACAGTTTTAATATCTCCCT
>JAEDMJ010000035.1 GCA_016303065.1 Clostridiales bacterium | reverse complement strand
CGAACTCAATCGCTTTTTTCTATTCACTTGGTCTCACATCAATTGTAACGCTACATGTTCCATAAAAAATACCTCCGCAAGTGTATTGATTTCTTTTCTTTCCTGTGTTATAATTAAGTGCAATGGGCGATATCGTGCAGCCTGTTTCCTGCCCCTGCGCAACGGCGGCCCCCGAACCATGTCAGGCGGGGAACCGAGCAGCATTAAGGAGGAACAGCCGTGTGCCGCAGTAAGGCAGGAGCGGGTTGCACGATGCCGCCCATCACTTATATGCTTTTCGGGAGGAAAAATGTATCAGGCTCTGTACAGAAAGTGGAGACCGATGCGTTTTGAGGACGTGGTCGGTCAGGAACATGTCACCCGGACGCTGAAGGCTCAATCGGTTTCGGGAAGGCTGAGCCATGCCTATCTCTTCTGCGGTCCAAGAGGCACTGGCAAGACGACCTGTGCGAGAATTTTGGCCAAGGCGGCGAACTGTACCGCCCCGGTGAACGGGGATCCCTGCAACTGCTGCCCCTCGTGCACCGCCATAAACGAAGGCTCGGCAACCGACGTTTTTGAGATGGATGCCGCGACCTACACCGGAGTTGACGACATCCGTGCGCTTCGCGCCGAAGCGGTATACGCTCCGTCCGCCCTAAGACGGAAGGTGTATATAATCGACGAGGTGCATATGCTTTCCGTCAGCGCGTTCAACGCGTTCCTGAAAATACTCGAGGAGCCGCCGGAGCACGTCATGTTTGTGCTGGCTTCAACGGAGCTTCACAAAATTCCGGCGACCGTGCTTTCGCGGTGTCAGAGATTTGAATTTTCGCGCATTGACCGCCAGGCAATCACCGAAAGGCTTCTGCACATTGCCGCCGAGGAGAATATACAGCTTGAACGCGGCGGAGCGGCGCTCATTTCCGCCATGGCCGACGGGGCAATGCGCAACGCTCTCTCGCTTCTGGAACAGGCTTCGGCCCAGGGCGGGGACAGGCTCGACAGCCGCACGGTTGCTTCGGCGCTGGGCATCGTTTCGGCGGAAAGCCTTTTTGAAATATTCGGATGCATCCTTGCCGGAGATGCGGCGGGGGCGCTGAATCTGTTTTCGCGCCAGTACGACTCGGGAGCGGAGCCGGAGGCCTTCTGCGACCAGCTTCTGAGCCTTGCGCGCGACGTGCTCATGGTCTCGGCGAATGTGGGCTGCGACGTTATCGGCGCGGGTTATTCTTCCGGCGAACTGGGCGAGTTCACCGCCTCGGCATCGGCAGAACAGCTTTTGAACATCGTAAAAAGCGTCGGAGAATGCCTGTGGTCCCTGCCCAAAAGCGCAAACAAGCGCATCGACGCGGAGCTTTGCATATATTCCCTGTGCACCCCGTCTGTGTCCGGAGGGAACGCCGCGCTTGCCGCGCGTGTCGCGGCCATTGAAAAGAAGCTTGAAAACGGCGTTGTTCCCGCGGCAAAAGCGGAAAAAACGGAGAAGGACAGTTCCCCGGCAGGGCGCGCCCTTTCGGAAAAGCCCGCGGAAAAAACGGAGGAAAAGGCCGGTCCGGAGAAGAAAGAGCAGCCGGAACGGAAGACGCAGAGCGAAAGGTTCTCCCTCGGAAAAGAGCTTGCAAAAAGTCTGGAGTCAAGACTCGACCCGGTGAGCGCAAGCTGTCTCGGATACTGCTCGTTCAAAAGGTCGGGAAATTTGCTCTGCATTGTGACGGGGGACAGCATCGCCTATGAGATGCTGAACAACCGGGAGACTCTCGCCGCCGCGGCAGAAGCCGCAGGACAGCTTGAACCGGGCATTACCGGAGCAAAAATCGAAATGCAGAAGACGGAGCTCCGTTCCCCTTCAAGTTCCGGCGGGGGAGAGAGCGACAATATGGACATGCTCGTGAGTTTTATGAACGAAAACTCGGACATATCGGACATAACGCGCTGAACGGAAAAAGAGTTTATATTTTATTGAGAGGTTTTCCCAATGGATTCCGAAGGATTTGCCGCTCCGGTCGAGGAGCTTATCGAATACTTTATGCGGCTTCCGGGCATCGGAAGAAAATCCGCCCAGAGGCTGGCCTTCTGCGTTCTCGGCATGGACAGGGCGACGGCGGAAGGTTTTGCCGGGGCGATTCTTGCGGCGAAGAACTCCGTCGGACGCTGCAAATGCTGCCAGAACCTGACCGACGGAGATTTGTGCCGCATCTGCGGAAGTCCGGTCAGGGATAAATCGGTCGTCTGCGTCGTGGCGGAGCCGGCGGACGTCAGCGCAATCGAGCGCACGAAGGAATACCGGGGCGTATACCATGTGCTGCACGGAGTCATTTCGCCGATGAACCGTGTCGGGCCGGAGGATCTGACGATCCGCGAGCTGGTGCTTCGCGTCGGAGAGGGGACCGTCCGCGAGGTCATCATGGCCACCGATCCTGACACGACGGGCGAGACGACGGCGATTTTTATCGCGAACCTTTTAAAGCCCCTCGGCGTCAAGGTGACGCGTCTTGCCTACGGCGTGCCCGTGGGCGGGCATCTTGAATTTGCGGACGAGGTCACGCTTCTCCGTGCCATTGAGGGACGAAAGGAGCTTTAGAGGTTTTTCGCGGCGGTCTTTTTCTTTCCGGAGATCAGGATGAAAGAGGTCATGAGTCCGCAGCCGAGAAGGGGAAAAACGCCTGCCGCGCCGATGACCGTGGAGGCGGAAAAAGAGTTGGAAAGAACTCCCATGAGGATGTAGGCGCAGAACGGCGCGAGTCCGGCGACAACGGCGGAAAGCACGGTCTGAGCGGTAAAGACAAAGCTTCTGGGAACGACGGTGGGAATATAGTTCGATATGGCGCAGAGATAGAGCCCGTAGCTCGGCGCCTGGAAGAGCTGGCAGAGGATTACGGCGGTGAGGCTGTCAAACAGTGCCGTTGAAAATATCTTTGCGGAGACGAAGAAAAAAGAAATGCAGAGTATCGTCCGCGCGGAAATCCGCGCGGATATTTTTTTATAGAGGAGAAGAGCAGGTATTTCGGATATGGCCATAACAAAAGTGGCATAGCCGTAGTGCGCGTCGGTTCCGCCCAGCTCGTATATGCGGTACGGAAGGAAGAGAATAAAGCCGTTGGAAGCGGAGAAAACGAGAAAGAGAGAGACAAGAAGCACGATATATTCCCGGTTTTTTAAAAGTCCGGCAAGCCCGCGGCGGAAGCTGACCCTGTCGTCGGTGCGGACGGCGGGGGGAGCCTCCGGAATTGTCATTGTTATAACGGCAACGATCAGAGCCAGAACGAGAAAGACGGGAACGATTATGCCCGTTCCGAAGCGGTCGATTGCAAGGCCGAAAAGCGCCGCCGTAAGAGCATAGCAAAAGGAGCCGCAGCTGCGCGTTATGCCGAATTCAAGCTTTGCCCCGTCGTTTCGGAGGCGGACGGCCCAGGTGTCGTATATGTACATCAGCGCGCGGAAGGTCGAGGAAAAAGCCACAACGCCGAGTATCATCATATATATGGATCTTCCGCCCAGAAGGAACAGAAGGGACGAAAACATTCCGAGAACGAGCGCGGTCAGAAGAACCGGCCGAACCCTTTTGGCCCTGTCGCAGAGCGCTCCCCAGACGGGCTGGGACAAAATGAGCGCAGCGGTGCCGCAGGCGCTTATCACGCAGCACTGCATTGTGTCATAGCCGCAGGCTTTGAAAAGCTGGACAAAAAAAGCGATAACAACGCACATTGCCGCCCAGAAAGTGCCCTGAAGAATGCCGTATCTCACGTTCATGTGTCAAATACCCCGAGACTTTGTCATTTGCCGCCGGCGCATTGCGGCGCGGCGATTGAATTATACCACAATCAGCGGCTTTTTCAAAGGGAAAAGAAATCGCAATGTCGGGATGACAGGCGAGCATTTGAGAGATAGAAAGAGAAAAACGGCGAAAATCAAAGCAGTAAAAAAATATATGAAAAATTTGAAAAAATGTCTTGACAAAGGGATTTGCTTGTGATAAGATATACGGGCATGAAAATGGACGTATGTCCATCTGATAATAATAAGTCAATTTGGCAATGGAGGAGAAACACGAATGGCGACCATTATGGCAAAAAGAGAAACGCTTCAGCGCAAGTGGTATCTGCTTGACGCCGCAGGGAAACCGCTCGGTCACACCGCCGCAAAGGCAGCCGCGATACTCCGCGGAAAGCACAAGACCGACTTTACCCCCAATGTTGACTGCGGCGATTTTGTTATAATCGTTAACGCGAAAGACGCAGTCCTTACCGGCAAGAAGCTCGACCAGAAGTTCTACAGAACTCACTCCGGTTACGCCGGCGGTCTCAAGGAGACCAAGTACCGCACGCTTATGCAGACCAAGCCCGAGCTTGCTATGAAGCTTGCTATCAAGGGCATGCTGCCGAAGAATTCCATCGGCAGATGGTCTCTCGACCGCGCGAAGATCTACGCCGGCCCCGAGCACAAGAACTCTGCTCAGAAGCCCGAGACTCTGGAAGACTGATTGAAGGAGGAGAGAGAGAATGTACCAGCCCAAAAAGCCTTACCTTTACGGAACCGGCAGACGTAAGTCCTCCGTCGCGAGAGTTCGTGTTTACATGAACGGCACCGGCTCCATAACCATCAATAACAGAGATATCGACGATTATTTCGGACTCGAAACTCTGAAGCTCCTCGTCAGGCAGCCCCTTGAGGCCACCGGCACCACCGGCACCTGCGACATCGTCGCTACCGTCAAGGGCGGCGGCGTCACCGGCCAGGCCGGCGCCATCCGTCACGGCGTTGCCCGCGCCCTGCTGCTCGCCAGCGAAGAGTACAGACCCCTTCTCAAGAAGGACGGTCTCCTGACACGCGACCCGAGAATGAAGGAGCGCAAGAAGTACGGTCTCAAAGCCGCACGCCGTGCGCCGCAGTTCTCCAAGCGCTGAGAAATATCGAAGTTATGTGCTTTTCCGGTCACCGGAAAAGCACATATCGTATCAGGGGACATCAAAAAGATCCGCAAGATCGCCTGAAATGCATCCGTTTTGCATCATAAGTGTGAATTTTTGCTGCAAAGCTGCATAAATCTTCCTGAAAAGTTATATTGTTGAGGGAAGAAGCATAACGATCATGCGACAAGCTTATTTCGTGAGGTTCCCAAAAGTGCACAGAGATTTTTTTAGAACATTCGTAAAACTGAAGCATCTCGTCAAGGAGAATTGGCTGAAGCTGACGGTGTTCCCCGTGGGTGGAATACTGATTTCCGCAATACTCATAACCGGTGCGGTCTGCATTTTTGGCGGAGGGGATAATGAGAGCAAAGTCCCCGAAGACGGAACGTCCGCTCCGGATGTGCAGAGCGGAATATCGGAGCCGATGACGGATATTAACGCACAGGCGACCGGATTTGTGACCGAAGGATCGTCTTCGGCGGACGGGTCTTTGGCGCCGGGGGAAGAGAGCGAAAGCTCCTCGGAGCAAAGCACGTCTGCCTTTTCACGGAACCCCGAAATTCTTGTTGTTGCGGTCGATTGTGACGGAGAAAGAAGAATGCTCCGGGTTTCCGGCGGACTGGTGAGCGATGTTCTGGATGCGGCCGGAATCGTTCTCGGAGAGCAGGACATTGTTGTTCCGGGCACGGATGTCGAAGTTTTTGACCAGATGGCCGTCACGGTATACCGTATCACGACGGAACAGCTGGAGTACACCGTGAACATAACCTATGACACGGAGTATGTCGACAGCGATGAACTTTACCAGGGAGAGACTGAGGTCCTCCAGAAAGGCGCTGCGGGACTCAGGAAGATCGTGCTTGAAAAGACGATGCGCGACGGAATCATGATTGAGAACCGGACGCTTTCCAGCGAAATCGTCACTGACGCGGTCACGGAGATCGTTGCCCGCGGAACAAAACCCGTGGAAACTACTGCGGCGGCCACGACCCGCACGCCGACCTACACAACCACGACTCCCGCGCCTACAACCACGACGACAAGGGCTCCGGCGACCGAGCCTCCGGTCCTCGGTGAAGAAACGATCACTATCAACGGAACCGTTTACACCATAAAAGAGACTTTAACGGGCACGGCTTACGCCTATTATTCCGACCAGGAAAACCCCCTAACCTATTCCGGAAATCCGGCGGTGGTCGGGGCGACGGTTGCGGTGGATCCGAGCGTTATACCCCTTGGCAGCATCGTTTACGTCACCTCCCTTGACGGAACGTCATGGAGCTATGGTCCGGCCTACGCCCACGATATAGGCGGAGGAATCAAGGGCACGAATGTGGATCTGTTTATGGCGACAAAGGCTGACTGCTACGCTCACGGAGCAAGAAGCTGCAGAGTTTACATAATTACTCCGTCGTAAACGGGCGGATAAAAATTTTCAGCGCAGCCGGTCTGGGTTTTGAGCCGGCTGCGCTGAATTATTTTGTCCGTTTTTCTCAGAGGAGTATTTTTTTGTATTGCGGAAGTACCGGAGCGGGATCGATTGCGGCAATCGTGTGCGCGTCGGAGGCAAAAGTGAAATGAGAGCCGACCTCACGCCCGATATTGAAAAATCTCCGGGACCATTCCGGCCAGGTGAGCACGACGCCGCTGTGGAGTTCCCAGGCGCACCGGGCGTTCTCAGCCTTTTCCATTATGCCGCCCAGCTCGTTGTCGCTGATGCTGTCGAACAGTCTCTCCGGATTTTCAAGGGACTTGATCTTTATCGGAGCGATGGGGTGCGCGATGCAGTCGGCGTAGTCGGTGTTGAAAAGCTCGGAGAGGCATGCCAGAGTGTGGAGGATATAGCCGCGGGGCGAACGGTCTTCCGGGTGTTCCCAGGTCCTGAGGTGATAATGGTTCTGTGAGAAAAGGCGGTATTCGAGTTTTCGCATGGTTTCGGGAGTTTCGCTGTATTTTCCGACGCCGTAGAGAGAAAGCTCCGAGCCGATCCGGACACGAACGCGGGTGGCGGTCCCGTCCCTTTCTTTTTTCAGGGTTTCAAAACAGCGGGATATCTGGTCCTTTTCGTCCGGGCCGGAGTGGTCGGTAAGCGCAATATCGGTCAGACCGCAGCGGTCGGCTTCTTTGACGATTGCGGAAAACGTCATTTCAGGCTTTGCACAGCTTGAAAAATGGGTGTGGATGTGCATATTGCTTCTTGTCAGCTCGTCAAGATCATAGCATCTTTCAAAACAGAACATACTGGTCTCCTTTTGAAAAAAATAGTGTAGAAAACAGTTTTGCTTCCCCCTGAGCTTCGGAAAAGCCGGAGGGAGGCGGTCGCTTTCAGGAATGAAATTTTCCAGGCCTTTGCGGAGCCTGCCGGAAAGGCCTTCAGGGCTGCGGGGTGAGGGGGTATTCCTCGCTGGGGTAATCGAGATCCACAATATTGTTGTGGGCGGCATATCCCCAGCGAAGACCGAATATGTCGGCGGCATCCGAAACGGAAACGAAAAGCTGGCCCTTGTCGAGTCTTTCCGGCGCCAGACGGAGCCTGAAGGGCTTTCCGTCTGCGGAGGCTTCGGTCTGTCCTTCGCGGAACTCGGCGGTGTGGCCAAAGAGCCGGATTCGCAGAAGCCCCGGCTCTTTTTCCGCAAAAGCGCCGATGCACTGGACGACGGAGGCAAAAGGTATCAGGAAATCATCTCCGCGGGCATAACAGGCAAGGTCGCGCGCGGCCATTTCCACAATCGCCCCTTTCCAGGCGATCCTTGTGCGCATATAAACCGGAGGAACCACGGGCGGGATAATGAGATCCCGCTCTTTGTCGATGGAAAAGGTGTCGACGCCGCGCCCGTCGTCCAGCATTACCTCGACGGTGAGCCTTTCGGGTGAGACGTGGACAAGGGCGTACATACAGGTTTTTTCCTCCTGGGGATGGAAGAAGGAATAGCGGAGCTTCGGCGCGTTGGAGGAAAAACAGTTTTCGCCGCTGTTGCCGAGAATGCAGTGAACCGTTCCTTCGGAGGGACGGTTTTTCGCCTCGAGGCGGTCAAGGGGATACGACCGGGCGTAGGAGTGTTCGTGCCCCATAAGGAGAAGGTCGGGCTTTGCCTCCCAGAAGGGTTTGCAGAGCTCGTCCCAGCAGAGCGCGCCGACGCCTTCGGACATTACCGGAAAGAAGGGGAAGTGAAAAGCCGCTATTTTCCAGGCGGCGCCGCTTGTGTTGATGTCGTCCGCCGCCCACTTTCCGAGTTCGGCATAGCTGTTTATGCCCATCATGGTAAAATGTACGCTGCCGTAGTCAAAGGAAAAGTTTTCGGTCTCAAACCCCTTAAAACCGTTTCGGGGATAGGAAAGCGCAAACTGCTCGTCGAAGAAATCGGCGTGGTCGAGGTAGAATTTCCCGTCCTTGCCGGTTTCGTCGTATTTGCGGTAGCCGCGGTTGTCATGGTTCCCCGTCAGCATCATGAGGGGGAGTTTTTCACATATCCCGCGAAGACCGTGGAAAAGACCGTTCCACTGGAGCTCGTTCTGTCCGTCCGAGACATTGTCGCCGAGGGTGAGGATGAACTTGGCCTCCGGGCACTTTTCAAGCGCGCGTTCAAGCATTCGGCGGACCGGAGCGTAGTTCGGAGTGAGAAAGGGCTCTTCGTTCTGTTCGTCGGCAATGACGATAAATGAATAATAAGGAAGGTATTCGGGTTCTGTGGAGAAGGCGAACTCTTCCGAGCGGAAAATATCGTTTCCGGCAGTGTAGAAATACTTCGTGCCGGGAGTGAGTCCGGAGAGGATTGCAGTGTGCATGACGCTTTCGTCAATATCGCTTTTTATCGGGCGGGAGACGGCGGCGCATTTTTTCTCGCGGCCGGGATTTTCCCATTCGGGGCGGAAAAGGACGTATCCGCTGTCCGCGTCTTGGGAGGTTCGCCATGTGACGGCCATCGAGGTTTTGGCGTCTCCGCATATGGAGACAAAGAGATGATCAGGAACCGGGGCAGAGCCTCGGGCGGGTTTGTTTTTCATGGTTGAAGATTCTGCCTTTCTTGGGTCTTTTGGATATTATAGCTCTTTACGCTTTCAAACGCAAGCACGAACGGGAGAAAACATCCGTGTTTCGGAAAAAAGGGGGATAAAAAGCTTGCCTTTCGCAGTGCATACGGGTATAATATTGGATGATTAACAAGGGAAAGGTGCTGATACATACTTTGGGTATCGTTATCGGAATTGACGTCGGCGGAAGCACGACGAAAATAGTGGGTATGAAGGAATCTAAGATGATAAGCCCCCTTATGGTCAAGGCGGACGACCCGAAAGCGTCGATTTACGGCGCTTTCGGAAAGTTTCTTGACGACAACGGGCTGCGTCTTTCGGATATAGACAGAATAATGGTGACGGGAGTCGGCGCGTCGGCCCTTGAAGACGACATATACGGCATCCGGGCGGACAAGGTGGACGAATTCCGCGCCATCGGGCGGGGCGGACTCTATTTGAGCGGCCTTGAAAAGGCCATAATCGTCAGCATGGGAACCGGTACGGCCATTATTTCTGCGGACGGCAAAAACGCCAGCCATATCTGCGGCACGGGCGTCGGCGGGGGGACAGTTCTCGGACTTTCGGGGAAGATGCTGAACATCCGCGACTTTGACTCCATCGTCCAGACGGCGAACGGGGGAAGCCTTGAACATGTGGATCTTTTTGTGGACGATTTGACAAAGGGCGAAATTCCGACGCTTCCCGCGGGAACGACCGCGTCGAATTTCGGGAGAATGGACGATCTTGCGACGAAGAACGATATCGCCATGGGCATCATAAACATGGTGTTTCAGACCATCGGCGTGATAGCCGTGCTTTCGGCGCGGCTCGAGAACACGACGAAGATCGTCCTTGCGGGAACGCTTACCGACATGCCGTATACGACGGAGATATTCGGAAGACTTGAGCCCCTTTACGGCGTGGAGTTTATGCTTCCCGCCCAGGCGGAGTTTACGACCTCCGCCGGAGCTGCGCTTTGCGCGGACTGAATGAAAAGGATGGACGCTGTGATGAAAAAAGACGGACTTCGCTGGGGAATACTGGCAACCGGAGGGATAGCCAACAAATTTGCGGACGCGCTGAAGTGCGTGCCGGGGGCGGAGCTTGCCGCCGTCGGTTCGCGGGCAAAGGAAACGGCGGAGAAGTTCGGCGAAAGACACGGAATTCCGAAGGAAAGGTGTTTTGGAAATTACGAAGAGTTTGCCGCCTGTCCCGACGTGGACATCGTATATGTTGCAAGCCCGCACAGCCACCACGCGGAGCACTCGCTTTTGGCGCTCCGCGCCGGAAAGCACGTTCTTGCGGAAAAATCCTTTACGCTCAACCCCGCCCAGGCGGAAGCGGTCTTCGGAGAGGCAAGGGCGCGGGGGCTTTTCGCCTGTGAGGCCATGTGGACGCGCTTTCTTCCTGTGAACCGTGAGCTGAAAGCCTTTTTGGAATCGGGGACGCTTGGAAGGGTGCACACCGCCTGGGCAAGCTTCGGGGCGCACTTCTCCGACGACTGGCCCCTTACCCACAGAATATACGACCCGAGACTCGGCGGAGGCGCTCTTCTGGATATGGGCGTCTATCCGGCGTCGTGGCTTTCGATGATCGCCGGGGACAGAGAGCCCTCTTCGGTACAGACAACGGGGAAGCTGTTCGCGCCCACGGGCTGCGACGAGCGCTCCGTTACGGTTTGCGGCTATGAAAACGGCCCGGAAACGGTGGCGGCCTGTGCGATAAAAACCAAAATGGAGGATACGGGCCGGGTTTACTGCGAAAAAGGTTATATCGTCATGCCTTCGTTCTGGAATGCGGAAAAATTCCTGGTCAGGCCGGAGGACGGCAAAGAGTATGAGGTTCATCCGGAAAGACATGAACAGGGGTTTGTCCACGAGATCGTTTCCGTCACGGAGGACATTCTCGCGGGAAGGATCGAGAGCAGCGTCGTTCCCCAAAGCGCGACGATGTGCGTTCAGCGCATTCTCGAACGGGCGCGGCTGGATCTTGGCTTCAGATACGAGTGCGAAAGGTGATGAAAGCGATGAGAAAAGCTTGCGAACGGCTGATAAAGTATACGGAATTTGAAACCGCGTCGGACTCAGACTGCGAAAACTGTCCCAGCACACCCGCGCAGCTTGAATTTGCCAAATATCTCGTTTCGGAGCTTTGCGCTCTCGGCGTTGAGGCACGCGCGGACAGCCACGGGTATGTATACGGAAAGATACCTTCGAACATTCCGGGCTGGAGCGGGAAAACAGTGGGCTTTATCGCGCACATGGACGTTTCTCCGGACGCGCCGGACAAAAACGTGAAGCCGGTGATTGTCGAAAACTACGGCGGAGGGCCGGTTCTGCGGCCGCACGGGAGCATCGATCCGGCGGATATGCCGGAGCTTTTGAAATACAGGGGAAAGACCGTCGTCACAACGGACGGAAGCACGCTTCTCGGTGCGGACGACAAGGCGGGGGTCGCTGAGATCGTAACCTTCTGCGAGTATCTGAATGAGCATCCGGAAGTGCTTCACGGGGATATCGCCGTTGGATTCACTCCGGACGAGGAGATTGGCCGTGGAGCGGATCTTTTTGACGTTGAGGGGTTTGGAGCGTCGTTTGCATACACCTGCGACGGCGGAGCCTTCGGAGAGGTCGAGTTTGAGACTTTCAACGCCGCGGCGGCAAAGGTGTCCGTAACCGGAAAAAGCATCCACCCCGGAAGCGCAAAGGGGAGAATGGTGAACGCCTCGCGGGTGGCGCTGGAATTTGACGCGCTGCTTCCCTCCGGAGAAAGACCGGAAAATACGGAAGGCTACGAGGGGTTCTTCCATTTGACGGATATGTCCGGATGCGTTGAGACCGCGGAGCTCAAATACATACTGAGAGATCACGACGCGGAAAAACTGGAAGAAAAGAAGAAGACCGTTTTGGAAGCCGCGGAAAAGCTGAACAAAAAATACGGCTCTGGCACTGTGAGCGTGGAGATCGTCGATCAGTACCGCAATATGGCCGAAGTGATCCTGCAAACCCCGGAGATTCTGGAGCTTGCAAGGGATGCTATCCGCGCTTTGGGGTGCGAACCGGTCAGCCTTCCCGTCCGCGGAGGAACGGACGGATCGAGGCTTTCGTTCATGGGGCTTCCCTGTCCGAATATCGGAACGGGAAGCCACGGCCACCACGGACGTTCCGAATTTGCCGTTGCCGAAGAAATGGAGCGGGCGGTGCTGGCGCTTGTGAAAATCGCGGAGCGAGCCGCAAAGAGCGAATTTCAGGTGGGCATACAGTCTTAAATTCTTTGTTTACGAGAGGTGGAATTTCATTTTATGGATTGGATCGCAAAATGGATCGCGCCCGCAGAGCCGATGGGAGATGTGTGCCCGGAATTTTGCCGCAGATTTTCCTGTGACGGGGAGATAAGCCGGGCGGTTTTGAGCGTGACGGCAATGGGAGTTTACGAAGCGCGGCTGAACTCCGGTCGCGTCGGAAATTTTGTCATGGCGCCGGGCTGGACTTCATATGAATTTCGCCACCAGTATCAGCAGTATGACGTCACGGAAATGCTGCGCGGAGAAAACGAGCTTTGCATACTTGTCGGAAAAGGCTGGTACCGGGGGCCCTGGGGCTCGATAAAACCGGGACAGCCCGCGGGCCTCATCGCTGAGCTTAAAATTGAATACGCCGGAGGACGCGGGGAGTACATACTTACCGACGGAAGCTGGCGCGCGCGAGAGAGCGCCGTCCGTTTCAGCGAACTCTACAACGGCGAGAGAGCCGACGCAAGGGTGACAAATGCGCCGGAAATGCCGGTCAAGATCCTTGAAAAAGGCACGGACAACCTTATTCAGCAGGAGGGAGAGGTCGTCTGTGAACAGGAGCGCGTGAAGCCTCGCCGCATCTTTTCAACTCCCGCCGGTGAGACTGTCGTGGATTTCGGCCAGGAGATCACGGGCTACGTCGAATTCACCGTGAACGCCCGCGACGGGGATGAAATTGAGATATCCCACGCGGAGGTTCTGGATAAAAACGGAAACTTCTATAACGACAACTACCGTTCCGCAAAGGCGAAGCTCTGTTACGTCTGCCGTGACGGTGAACAGACCTACAAGCCCCGTCTTACGTTTTTCGGATTCAGGTATATCCGCCTTGACAGATTCCCCGGAGAACCCGCGGTAAACGACTTTACGGCGATACTCGTCTGTTCCGTTATGCAAAGAACGGGATATATGCGCTGCGGCAATGCGATGATAAACCGCCTTTACGAAAACGTGCTCTGGGGGCAGAGGGGAAATTTCCTGGACGTTCCGACGGACTGCCCCCAGAGGGACGAGCGTTTGGGCTGGACCGGGGACGCCCAGGTGTTTGTGAAGACGGCGTGCTATAACTACAACGTCAAGAAGTTCTTTTCAAAATGGCTCGGCGACATGGCGGCGGATCAGCTTCCGTCGGGAGGGATCCCTCACTTCATTCCCGCCATCGGCGAAAAGAGCAACTCCGCTGCCTGGGGCGACGCAGCGGTGATCGTTCCGTGGCAGATTTATATGTCTTACGGAGACAGCGCCGTCCTTGCCCGCCAGTTTGAAAGCATGAAAGGCTGGGCAGAATACATTGCAGGCGCCACAAAGGACGAATATCTCTGGACGGGCTGCAAACATTTCGGGGACTGGCTGGGACTTGATGCTCCGGCGGGAAGCTATACGGGAAGCACGAGGGAGGATTTCATCGCTTCGGCGTTTTATGCAAACTGTGCGGATATTCTGGCGCGCACCTGCGGGGCTCTCGGAAAAGATCCGGCGGAGTACATCGATCTCCATGAAAAGATCGTCTCAAAATTCCGCCGCACCTTTACGGAGTACACCACCCAGACCGAAGATGTCCTTGCCCTGGTCTTCGGTCTGACGGAAGATCCCGCCGCGACGGCGGCGGAGCTTGCGGACAGGATCACCGGAGCGGGAACCGCCCTTCAAACGGGGTTTGTGGGCACGCCGTATCTGCTTTTTGCGCTTAGTCAGAACGGATACACGGGCCTGGCTTACGATCTGCTCCTGCGCACGGAGTACCCTTCGTGGCTGTATCCCGTCACAAAGGGAGCGACGACCGTTTGGGAGCACTGGGACGGAATTATGGAAGACGGCAGCTTCTGGAGCGCGGACATGAACTCTTTCAACCACTATGCCTACGGTTCGGTCATGGGCTGGGTGTACGAGGAGGCGGCGGGAATACAGCCCGTCGAGGAGGCGCCCGGATTTGAAAAGGTCCGCATTGCGCCGAAGCCGGACAAGCGTCTGGGCTGGCTCGAAGCGTCCGTCGATTCCGCTTACGGAAGGATCTTTTCCGGATGGTATTACGAAAACGAGGGTCTTCGGTACGAGATACACACGCCGACCCCCGCGCGCGTGCGCCTTGGCGAAAAGGAATTCGATCTGGAACCCGGAAAATATATGTTTTTTGAATAAAAAAAACGAAAAAACGCCGCCGGCGCCTATGGGCCCGGCGGCGCTTTTTGCGCCGGGCGGACGGATTTCCGGATGCGTGGAGGCCGGGGAGGGAGCATTGGGAAAAAGTTTGGACGACCCGGCATATTTTTCTTGAATAGCCGGGAGGGTTGTGATATAATCAAAACAGTATCGGTATAAAACAATGAATAACAGGGAGAGACGAACCGTGAAAATCGCAATGCAGCTTTATTCCCTTAGAGAGTACACCAAGTCCCCCGAAGGTCTCAGAGATTCTCTTGACCGTCTTGCAAAATGCGGATACAAGTATGTCGAAACCGCCGGATACTACGGGATGACTGCCGCAGAGCTCAAGTCGCTTTTGGATCAGTACGGCCTTCAGGCGATTTCCGCCCATGTGGATATCGAGAGAGTGACAAGGGGGATCGACGAGCTTATCGCCGATCTGAAGACTTTCGGCGCAGACGAAGTCTGCGTTCCCGGAATTCCCGGACATTTGTTCCATTTCACCCCCGCGGGCTATACCTGCTTTGCGGAGGACATGGAGACTGCGGCTCAGAAGCTGGCAGAAAACGGGATCCAGCTTTCCTATCACAATCACGGACATGAGTTCAAGCGGATGGGGATTGCCACGGGAATGCACTATCTCTTCGGAAATATGCCGAGCGTCAACATGCAGCTGGACGTTGGACACTGCCGCGCCGCTCTGGAAAGACCGGAGGAATGGCTGAGATTCTACAACGACCGCATCTCTACCGTCCACTATAAGGACGTCGTCTTCATCGACGGAGTCCGCCGTGACGTTGCAATCGGAGAGGGCCTTGTGGACTGGAAAGCCGTCACCGGAGAACTCAAGAAGTCCGGCTGCAAATATATCGTCGTAGAGCACGAGGAGTTCAACCGGGACGCGTGGGACATCTGTGCCACTTCGTACCGCAATATCGAAAGCTATCTTGCCGACTGAGGCAAGCGGCGCTGAGGAGAAATTATGAAGATTACTGTTGAAGCGGGGCCGCACACGAGAAAACTGTGCCCGGTTGCGGTGAAGGTGTCTGCCGAAGCTGTTAAAGCTCTGTCAGATGACGGAAAAGGCCTTGTATTAAAGCCCGAAAACGGAAGACAGATCCCCTGTGCATGCCGGTTTGAGGGAGAAGAAGCGGAGCTGTCGTTTATTCTCGACTGGCTCGGAGAAAACGAATGCGCTGAGTTTGAGCTTTCCCGCGGAAAGGTTTGCGACCGTATGCGCACCGTCCGCACCGAAAGGGGTCTTTCGATTCTTTCGGGAGAGGACGAAATAACCGAGTATTACACCAAAACGGACATTCCCAAGCCCTATCTCGGACATCTCCGCGAGCGCTACGGAACGCCTGTGACCCGCCTCGATCCCACGACGAAGGAGCATCCGCATCACCGCGCCCTTTGGATCTCCCACGGGGACGTGAACGGCGTCGACACCTGGAACGAGCCGAAGGACACCCACGGATTCATTCGCGTCAGGGAGCTTTCGGATCTTTTCGACAGCCCCGTCTGGACGGGGTTCACGGCGCACAATGTCTGGACCGACCACGGCGGAAAGCCGCTTTGCAATGAGGACACCTCGTTCCGCATATACGATATGCCCGGAAGCCTTACGGTCATCGACGTGGACATAACCCTCTCCGCGGCATACGGAGAGGTGACGCTCGGCCCCACCAAAGAGGCGGGCCCCCTTGCCGTCAGGATGGCAGACGAGCTCATCGTTCAGCATACCGGAACAATGGAGAGCGCCGAGGGCGGAATCAACGAGGGTGAGATCTGGATGAAGCGTTCGGCCTGGGTGGACTACTGGGGCACCACAGACGGGAGGCGCTGCGGCGTCGCTGTGTTTGACAACGCGGAGAACGAGCTTTTCCCGACTTACTGGCACGCGAGAAATTACGGACTTATGGCCGTCAACAATTTCTATCGCGGAGGCGCCAGAGTCATCCCCGAGGGCGAGAGCAAAAACTGGAAATTCCGCGTGATTGCACACAGCGGATCCACCGCCGAAGCGGAGATTTCAAAACGTTATCTCGACTACTTCGCACCGCCGAAGATCAAAGCCGAATAAGTTAATTTTTGGAGGAAGAAAAAATGGACAAGATACTCAATTACGCTGTCGTCGGTCTGGGCGTCGGTATGTCCCACTGCCGCGGAGCAGCCCAGGCAGAGGGCGCAAGACTCTACGCCGTCTGCGACCTGATGGAAGACAGACTTGCAAAGGCCCACGAGGAGTACCCCGAGGCGAAGCTTTACAACGACTATGACAAGCTCCTTGCCGACCCGGAAGTGGACATCGTTTCGGTCTGCGTTCCCTCTGGCATGCACGCCAAGCTTGCCATTCAGGCGCTCCGTGCCGGAAAGCATGTCCTCGTTGAGAAGCCCATGGACATTGCTGTCGACCGCATTCTTGAGATCGAAAAGGTCAGACAGGAGACGGGCCTCAAAGTCGGCGGCGTTTTCCAGAACAGACGCAATGCCATCATGGCGCCCATGAAGCAGGCCATTGACGAAGGCCGTCTGGGCAAGATCATCACCGGCGCTTTCAGAGTTTACTGGTATCGCAGCGAGGACTACTTCCGTGCCAACGGCCATTGGCGCGGCACCTGGGAGTATGACGGCGGCGGTTCTCTGATGAACCAGGGCGTCCACACCGTCGACCTGATGCAGTGGCTCCTTGGCGACGTGGCCAGCGTCCGTGCCGACGCCGCGATCCTTGACCACAAAGAGATCGAGACCGAGGACTTCGTGTTTGCCACTGTCAAGTTCAAGAGCGGAGCGATCGTGCTTCTCTCTTCCACCACCTGCGCCTACCCCGGCATCAGCACGGACATTCAGGTCATCGGCACCAACGGCACCATCTTTGTCGACGGCGACCGTCCCGTTGTCTGGAAAATCAAGGGCGACCGCATGAAGGAAGAAGAGAAGGAGATCATCGACGCGTTCGCCGGAAACGGCAGCGCTGCCTGGGCAGACCCGACTCTTATCCGCGGCCACAGCTACATGGTTCAGGATATGGTCGACGCCGTCCGCTTCGACCGCGACCCGATGGTCGGACCGATGGAAGCCACAAAGGCTGTCCGCATCGTCAACGCCGTTTACGAATCCGCAAAGACCGGCAAGGAAATCTTCTTTGACTGATTTTTGAACTTTTGAATAATGCACCTCCGGGAAGGCAATAATAGCCCTCGGAGGTGCATTTTTCAAATGGATGACAAGAACAACGACGGCCGCCGCAGCGGCGGCGCGGCGAAAGCCGTAAAATTTCTGGTCGGGAAGGGCTTTTACATAGTCCTGTTCCTGTGCCTTGCGGCAATAGGAATATCGGGCTATGTGATCCTCTTTTCCGGAAATTCGGATATCGACCCGGAAATCTCCGGAATATCGGATCCGGGACTTGCGGCGACGGTGGAATTTACCGGGATAACGGCGTCTCCCGGGACCTCCGCTCCCAATCCTTCGGGACAGGCGGTTGGAAGCGAGACGAAGATTCCGGCGAAGGCGACTTCGGCTTCAACGGCGCCCCCTGAGACGGCTGAGCCGTCGGAAATGTCGACTTCAAATTCCGAAAAGCCGACCGTGGAAAAGCTTTTCTATGTGAGGCCGGTGGCCGGACAGACCGTAAGGCTGTATTCGGGAGAAGTTCCGGTGTACAACCCGACAATGGGCGACTGGCGCATCCACACGGGCATCGACATCAAAGCGGATATCGGCACAGAGGTCTGCTCCGTTGCGGAGGGAGTTGTCAGCAAGATCTATACCGACGATTTCAAAGGCGTTTGCGTTGAAATCGAGCACAGCGACGGGCTCACTTCGGTCTACTGCGGCCTGCTGGAGTCCGTGCTGGCGGAGGTCGGGGACGAGGTGAAGGCCGGGACTCCCATCGGAGGCGTCGGAGAGACCGCGCTCTTTGAAGTTTTGGACGAACCCCATCTTCACTTTGAAATCAGGGAAGACGGCCTCGGCATCGACCCGTCCGACGTGCTTCCCGGAAATGCAAACTGAATCGCGAAAGATTTTCGGCGTCATGGGACGGAACAGTTTTGATCCGTCCCATGACTTTTTTGGCCCGGAAGATGCGATTTTCAGCAATTGTTTACAATGAGGTCACGAAGTCGGAACCGGAATATAATAAAATATAGTCGTACGAGGTGAGCTTTTTTATGGATATCAAACCGGAGAACTTTGAGCCGGCCGGCGGGGACGAGCCGCGAAAGATCGAATACAGCAGATTTGCGCGTTTCCGTGGAAAGCTTCTGAAAATCTGCTTCTATGCGCTTTTGGCGCTTATGTCCTGCGGGACGCTTTTGATTGTGCTCTATGCGTTCATGGGAAGAAGTTTGCTGGGCTGAATAAAAAATCGGGTTTTAGGGGCGCTTTCCGCCGGATGCTTTTCCGGGGGAGAGCGCCCTTTGCCGTATCTCTTTTTGCCGGACGGCGGGATTTCAGGTATATAATACTCAAAACCGGGGACGGAGAAGAGGGTTTCATTGATTAAAACGGCGTTGGCAAAAGACGGGGAAATATGGTATAATTATACGCAAGAGAGACAGGAGGTCGTTGTCAGGTGATTGGAATTGTCGGATACGGAGCGGGAAACTCCGCCAGCGTCAGAAACGCTCTTTTGAAAATCGGTGTGCCCTGTGTCATTTCCAAAGGTCCGGAAGAGCTTGAAAAAGCAAACGGGATAATCCTTCCGGGAGTCGGATCTGCGGATGCGACGATGGAGGCGCTTGACAAAATGGGATACAGGGAGCTTTTGGAAAGACGCGTCCGGAGAGGGGGCGTGCCTTTTCTGGGCATATGCGTTGGACTGCAGATTCTGTTTTCCCACAGCGAGGAGGGCGACTGTGACTGTCTGGGGTGGTTCAGCGGTCAGGTAAGACGCTTCCGCGGTGAGCTCCGCGTTCCGCAGATCGGCTGGAACGCCGTGAATTTTGCGGGGGACAATCCTCTGACGAAGGGGGTTCCGGACGGTACCTGTTTTTATTTCGTGAACTCTTACCGCGCCGTTCCGGAGGAGGACGGCATATGCGCCGGGGTCACGGATTACGGCGGGAATTTCTGCTCGATGGTTCACCGGGACAATATATACGCCGCTCAGTTCCACATCGAAAAAAGCGGGGAGCCGGGACTTCGGATGCTTGAAAACTTCGCCGCTTTGGCCGGTGAAAAGGAGGAGGCCTGAGAAAAATGCTGACCAAAAGACTTATCGCCTGCTTTGACGTGAAAAACGGATTTGTCACAAAGGCAAGACGCTTTGAAAACAATATTGAGATCGACCGCGCCGGGGCCGTTGCCGAGAAGATATACAATGAACAGATCGACGAGATCATTTTTTACGATATAACCGCAAGCGCCGAAAAGCGAAAGACCGATCTCGCCACGGTGAGAGAGGTGGCGGAGCGCGTCTTTGTTCCGTTCACCGTCGGCGGAGGGATCCGCACGGCGGAGGATATGTACGACGTGCTTGCCGCCGGGGCGGAAAAGGTGAGCGTGGACTCCATGGCCGTCCGGAATCCGGCGATCATCACCGAAGGGGCGAAGGCGTTCGGCTCCCAGTGCGTCGTTCTGAGCATGCAGGTCAGGCGGGTGGAAAAGAGCGAAAAGATCCCCAGCGGATATGAAATCGCCATAGACGGCGCAAGGGTTTTCACCGGTATGGACGCGGTGGAATGGGCGAAGAAGGGCGAAGCCCTGGGCGCGGGAGAGATATGCGTCAACAGCATTGACAACGACGGGATGCACTCGGGATATGACCTTGAGATCACCGAGGCGGTTGCTTCGGCGGTGAAGATCCCCGTCATTGCCTCCGGCGGAGCGGGAACTCCGGAGCACGTCCTCCGGGCTTTTACGGAAACGGGCGTTTCCGCGGCGATAATCAGTTCGATGCTGTATTCTCCGAGGCTTGAGAGAAACTATACCGTGCGCGAGATCAAAAAAGTACTTGCCGACGGGGGCGTGCCCGTGCGGCCGTATCTGGGCTGAGACCTGAAAAAATCCGGCCGGTGCGCCAAACGCCGGTTTTGAAAAGAAAAGTTTAGGCGGTTAGTCCGCCGCGGCGA